>JAGWAO010000030.1:0-21417 GCA_021296315.1 Acidimicrobiia bacterium
TGAACCTACGACCTTCGGGTTATGAGCCCGACGAGCTACCAGACTGCTCCACCCCGCAGCGCGATTCTAACGGGCGCCACTAGCGGCCCGCAACGCCTCGGAGCGAGCCGAGTCATCACTTGGGAGGCAGGCGGATGCCGGCGTCGACCCTGACGGTCTCTCCGTTCATGTAGTCGTTGGTGAGCAGCTCCATCACCATCGAGGCCAGCTCGTCGGCGGTGCCCAGACGCTTGGGGAACAGCACGCCCTCGGCCAGGCGGGCCTTGAACTGCTCGGCCGCCTCCCCGGTGCCGTAGATGGGCGTGTTGATCAGCCCCGGCGCGATGGTGTTGATCCGCACCCCCAGCGGCACGAGGTCCCGGGCTATGGGCAGGGTCATGCCCACCACCCCTCCCTTGGAAGCCGAGTAGGCGTTCTGCCCGGTCTGGCCGTCGAAGGCGGCCACCGAGGCCATGTTGACGATCGCGCCCCGCTGGCCGTCGGCGTCCACCGGCTCCGTCCGGGCCATCGCGGCGGCCGCCAACCGGATGCAGTTGAACGTGCCGATCAGGTTCGTGGCCACCACCCGCTCGAACCGCTCCAGCGGCATGGGCTGGCCGTGGCGATCCACCGTGCGCACCGCGGTGGAGATCCCGGCCGAGTTGACCAGCACCCGCAGCGGACTCAGCTCCCCGGCGACCTCCACCGCGGCCTGAACCGGCACCTCCTCGGCCACATCGCCCTCCACGAACACCCCGCCGACTTCCCGGGCCGCCGCCGCGCCCTTGGCCGCCTGTATGTCGAGGATCACGCACTGGGCGCCTAGCCCTGCCAGCCGGTGCGCGCACGCCCGCCCGATCCCCGAAGCGCCCCCGGTGACGATGGCCGCAGCCCCTGCCAGTTCCATGTCGGTCCCCCTCGCTCGGAGCCGGCCAACTCGCACAACCCAGAGGCCGAGCATAGGCGAGCGAACCCGGTCCATACGGGCGAGGCCGCGGCCCGAGCGGCCCGTGAGCGCAGCAAACAAGAGCGGCAGCGACACCGCCGCGACACAACAGGCCGGCACCAATCTGCGCCTGCACCCAGAGGCCGAACGGACAGCCCGCAGTTCTCATCTCACCGGAACATCCCCGACGTCTTCTTGAACGTGTCGGCAGGGAGCCAGCCGGCTCCGAACAGACCGCCTGCTGGCCGCCCCGGCCTCAGTCGGCCAGGACGCCGACCACGTCGTCCAGGACGGGCAGGCTATTGGGCGGGCCCAGCACGGTGATCTGGTCGTCGGCCTCCAGCACCAGGTCGGCCTCGGCCCGCAGCACCCGGCCCTCGCGACTCACGGCCTCAAGGAAGAAGCCCTGGTCGATGGTGAGCGCCCCCACCCGGCGGCCGATTAGTGCCGACGTCGACAGCTCGGGCAACAGCGGGTACTGGCCGATCGAGAGGTCCGGCAGCAGGGCCTCCTTAACCTCGGCCTCGAAGGCGGCCTCGGCCACCGCCTCGGCCCGGTCCGAGTGCAGGTAGGCGGCCAGCTCACCGGCCAGGCGCAGCACCCGGCCCGGCTCGGCGCTGCACCCGGCCAGGAAGAAAAGCGCCTTCACCCGCTCGTCCCGGCCGCCCCAGGCCGCGGGAATCCGGATGCCGCCCGCGGCCCGCACGATCACCAGGTAGTCGTCGTCGGTGTCGAAGAAGGCCACCGGCGTAGCCGTGGGATGCAGCTCAGAGGGCTGGATCCACAGCGAGCCCGACTCCAGGAACCGGTCGGTCACCGTGGCCACGTCCACCTTCGTCTGGGCCGACAGCACCTCCGAGGCCCGGACCGCGGCCTCGTTGATGTCCTCAGCCTCTCCGATGCTCACCACCGCGGCCCGGGCGATCAGGCCCGGGTACTCGTCGGCGACCCGCACCCCGTGGCTCTGCACCGCGGCGCTCAGCTCGCGGTCCAGACCCCGGTCGACCAGCCTTCCCCAGCGCTCGAACACATGGTAGATGGCCCCTCCGTGCATCGAGCGGGTCCGGCCGTAGAACACGTACCACAACACCCCCACCACCACCGATGCTCCCGTCAGCAGCAGCGCCACCGCACCCAGCTCGAAGATCAGGTACAGGTCGATGGCGATACCCGCCAGCTGCAGGTAGGGGAACAGCGGCGCGGTGAAGCCCGGGGCGTACGAGGCGATCCGCGACGCCCGCAGCACCAGCACCGCCGAGTTCACCAGCGCCAGGGTCAGCAGCACGAAGGCGCTGGCCACCTTGGCGATGGCGGCCACATCCAGGGTCAGCACCACCACGGCCATCCCGGCGCCGGTGACGGCCACGCCCCACGCCGGGGTGTTGAAGCGGTTCAGCCGTCCCAGCCTCTCGCCCACCAGCCGGTCCCGGCTCATGGCCAGCGGATAGCGGGCCGCGGCCAGGATCCCGGCGTTGGTGGCCGACGAGAAGGCGGCCAGCGCGGCCAGCACCACCAGTACGGCCCCCGCGGTCGGCAGCACCTCCTCGGCGGCGGTGTAGATCGGAGCCAGGTCTTCGTGCAGCAACGACGGCGGGACGACCGCCACCGCCACCAACACCCCGAGCGTGTACAGCGCGGTGCTCACCAGCAGTGCCAGCCCCATCCCCAACGGGATGTTGCGGGACGGGTCGTTGATCTCCTCGGCCGCGCTGGCCACCTTGGTCAGCCCCCCGTAGGAAACGAACACCAGCCCGATCACGCTGACCAGCCCGCCCGCCCCGTCGGCGAAGAACCCATCGAGGCTGCCCTCGCCGCCGCCGATCTGGGGCAGCCCGGCCGCGAGGAACCAGCCCATCACGGCCAGCACGAAACCCACCAGCAGCAGCTGCACCAGCGCGCTGGCCCGGGTGCCGACAATGTTGACAACGGTGAATCCGGCGATCAGGACGATGGCCAGCGGCTTGGCCGGCACATCGAAGACGATGTTGAGGTACGCGCTCATGCCCACCAGGGCAAAGGCATCCTTGAGCACCAGCGACAGCCATGTAGCCATACCTGAGAAGGTTCCGACGGCCGGTCCGTAGGCCCGGACCAGGAAGTAGTAGGCGCCCCCGGCCCGCGGCATGGCGGTGGACAGCTCGGCCACGCTCAGCATGGCGGGCACGGCCACCACACCGGCCAAGGCGTAAGCCAGCACAGCACCCGGGCCGGCCTCGGCCGCGGCCAGCCCCGGCAGCAGGAACAGGCCCGAACTGAGCATGGCCCCGGTGCTGAGCACGAAGACATGGCGTAGCCCCAGCGATCGGGCCAGCCCGCCGCCCAGAGGCCGAGCGGACAGGGAGCGATTCATGGAGTGCTCAGCGATGCGCCGAGCGAGGCCGGTGGCCCGAGCGGCCCGTGAGCGAACAAGAGCGGACGACACGGCCCGAGCGGCCCGTGAGCGAACAAGAGCGGAAGACACGGCCCGAGCGGCCCGTGAGCGAACAAGAGCGGAAGACACGGCCCGAGCGGCCCGTGAGCGAACAAGAGCGGGAATGACACCGCCGCGACGCGACAGGCTCGTACCTGATCGCGCTGGCGCGTGGCCCGCCCGCACCGCGCTCGTTCATGTACCTCTCGCGGGCCGGGCCATCCCCAAACCTAACCCGGCCCACTCCCCACGCTCAACACACCGGCTGCGGGATCGGCCCGGCTAGCGTTCAGGCGTGAGCTGGTGGCTGTGGGTGCTGGCCTCCGTCGGCGCCGTACTGGTCGTCACGACCGTCCACGACGTCGTGCAGAAGCGCCACGCGATCCTGCGCAACTTCCCGATAATCGGCCACCTGCGCTACCTGCTGGAGGCATTCGGCCCGGAGCTGCGCCAGTACATCGTCAGCGACAACGACGAGGAGCGGCCCTTCAACCGCAACCAGCGCCGGTGGGTGTACGCCACCGCCAAGCGGGAGAACCCGTACTTCGGGTTCGGCTCCGACAACCGGCTCGACGCCGACGGCCACGTGTTCTTCCGGCACTCGGCCTTCCCGTTCAGCTCCGACGCCCCCCACGGCGAGTTGCGGGCGGCCAAGGTGCTCGGCGCCTGGCGCGGCCGGCCCGGAGCCTTCCGGCCCTCCTCGGTGGTGAACATCTCCGGCATGTCCTACGGCTCGCTGTCGGGCCCGGCGGTGGAGGCTCTCAACCGCGGCTCGGCCATGGCCGGATGCCTGCACAACACCGGCGAGGGCGGCATAAGCATCCACCACCGCCTGGGCGGCGACCTGGTGTTCCAGTTGGGCACCGGATACTTCGGGGCCCGCAGCGCCGACGGGCGCTTCTGCATGGACACCTTCCTGGCCAGTTTCGGTTCGGCCCCCGTCAAGGCGGTGGAGTTGAAGCTGAGCCAGGGGGCCAAGCCGGGCTTGGGTGGGGTGCTGCCCGCCGCCAAGGTCACACCGGCCATCGCCGAGGCCCGGGGCGTGCCGGTGGGTGTGACCGTTAGCAGCCCCAACCACCACCCCGAGTTCGACGACGTGGCGGGGCTCGTCGACTTCACCGAGCGGATCGCCGACGCTTCCGGGCTCCCGGTGGGGATCAAGTCCGCGGTCGGCGACCGGCGCTTCTGGGTCGAGCTCGCCTACGAGATGTCCGACACCGGCCGGGGCCCCGACTTCATCACCGTCGACGGAGGTGAGGGCGGCACCGGCGCGGGGCCGCTGACGTTCACCGACCACGTGTCACTGCCTTTCAGGGTCGGCTTCGCCGAGGTCTACGAGGCCTTCGCTGAGGTCGACCTGCATGAGGCCGTGGTGTTCGTGGGCTCGGGCAAGCTCGGCCTCGCGCCCGACGCCATGGTGGCCATGGCCATGGGCGTCGACCTGATCAACGTCGGGCGAGAAGCCATGATGGCGGTCGGCTGCATCCAGGCCCAGCGGTGCCACAGCGGCCGCTGCCCCACCGGCGTGGCCACCCAGAGCAAGTGGCTCACCCGGGGGCTCGACCCGACCAGCAAGTCCGTGCGGGTGGCCAACTACGTGGCCGGGCTGCGACAGGAGTTGCGGATGCTGGCCGAAGCCATGGGCGAGGAGCATCCGTCGCTGGTGGACCCGGCCGCAGTGGAGATGCGGATCCGCCGCGGCGAGCTGCTCCCCATCCTCGACGCCGTCGGCTACTCCGAAGAGGCGAAGGAGGCCCGCATCTCCTTGGGAGATGTTGCCCGGGAGGCCCGCGTCTTCGCAGACTCGATCACGACATAGGCCGCTCCCGGCGCGACCGGCCTGCGAGCCGTCCGAAATTGATGCGGATATGGGCCTATAGAGCCCGATTCGTCATCAATTTGGTGGCCGGGCGGCCTAGTTCTCGATCTCCTCTAGCAGGCGCTGGAGGATCTCGTCCTGGCGGCGGCGCAGATCGGCCAGCTCGTCGATCAGCTGCTGGGTCTCCGAGGGGGTCAACTCGCCGATGTCGACATCGGGCGTCGCCGTGACAGAGGGCTCGTCAGTCTCGTCCGGCTGCTCGGGCTCCTCCGCCAAAGGAGCGTCGCCGTCGGTCACGATCGGCGGCAACACCACGCCGCTGAAGTCCGCGCCCGGATAGAGCTCGTCGAGAGCCTCGCCCAGCGTCTTGCCCAGCGCGGTGCGGTTGCCGACCGAGGCGATGACCCCGGCCAGCAGCGGGATCTGGGTTCCCTGGGCCCGCACGTACATGGGTCGCACGTACAGCACCGTGTCGTCGACGGGCAGCAGCAGCATGTCGCCGAAGTCGACTTGCGAGCCCTGGTCGTTGAGCAGCGTGAGCTCCCGGCTGATGGCGGGGTTGGTGGACACGTTGGACGCCACGATGGCCGGCCCCGGCGCCAGCAGGTTCGACATCTCGAAGGACACCAGGCGCGACGTTCCGTCGTCTCGCGTCTCCCCCACCATGAAGGCGGTGAGCTCCTTGCGGCTGTCGTCGTCGGAGACGGGCACGAACGAGCGCAGGGTCACGAACGACGCCTCCTCCTCGCCGGGGAGCTGGATCAGCGAGTAGTAGGCCGGAACCCGCCGCTCCCGCCGGGTCAGCAGGCCCCGGTCCCCGACGACGGCCTCGGCGATGCCCCCGGCCTGGACGCTTCGGCCCGGGTCCTGGGCCACCGCCCAGCGCTCGGTGCCGATGATCAGAGCCTCGGGGTCCGACACCTGGTACGACGCCCACATGTTGGTCTGCACGGTGAACAGGTCGGTCGGGAAGCGCAGATGGGAACGCAGGCCCTCGGGCATCTCCGAGAAGTCGGTGAACAGGTCGGGGAAGGCCCCCTGCCACGCGGCCACGATCGGATCCGCAACCGGCATGACGTACAGCGTCACGTCGCCGTCGTAGGAGTCGACGACGGCCTTGACCGAGTTGCGTATGTAGTTGACGCGGCTGTCGGCCAGATCGGCGCCGAGTTCCAGGCCGCTGGTGTCGGCACCCTGGGAGTAGGGGTAGCGGTCTGTGGTGGTGTAGGCGTCGAGCACGTAGTGGACGCGGCCCTCGAACACCACCGGGTAGACGTCGGAGTCGAACTCCAGGAACGGGGCCACGCTCTTGACCCGGTCCTGGGCGTCGCGGATGTAGATGATGCCGGTGTCGCCGTCCACGAAGTTGGAGATCAGCGGGTCGAGCTGACCGAAGCGCAGCGCGAAGGCGCTCTGGCGCAGGAACGACCCCATGTTGACGGCGCCGTCGCCGGTGTAGCGGAAGCTCTCCTCGCGGCCCTGGCCGTCCACGTAGTCGACCTCGTCGCGGGTCGCCCCTACCAGCGCGTACCCGTCGAGGTTCTCGCCGACGTAGATCTGGGGCTCATCGAGCTCAATGCCTATGGCCGGGTCCACGTCGACGGGCAAGCCGCCGGTGATGAACACCGGGCTGCCCCGCACGTCGGTGACGTTGGCCCGGGCGATGGCCATCCCGTACCCGTGGGTGATGGCCACATGCTGGCGCTCCCACGATCCCAGCTCGCTCAGGTTCAGCTCGCGGGCGGCCAGCACGACCTGGGTCAGCTCGCCGTCCACCTCGTAGCGGTCGACGTCGAGCACGGACGGGAAGCGGTAGAAGTCCCGCTCGCCCTGGTCCTTCTCGAAGGTGTCGGTGAGCGTGAGCGGGTCGAGGATCCGGGCGTTGCGGACCGTCTGGGCCGCGGCCCTCAACTGGGCGGCCGTGGGGTTCACCTTGTAGTCGAACACCTCGAGGGCGACATCGCGGTCGGGCACCAGCGAGTAGGCGGTCCGGGTGGCCGCGATGTTGCGGTCGGTGTAGACGGACTCGCGGGCGGTGGTGTTGGGATCCACCTGGAACCGCTGCACGA
This sequence comes from Acidimicrobiia bacterium, assembly GCA_021296315.1. GTDB lineage: Bacteria > Actinomycetota > Acidimicrobiia > Acidimicrobiales > Aldehydirespiratoraceae > Aldehydirespirator. The sequence goes on from JAGWAO010000030.1 coordinate 7,224, forward strand.
ACGCGGGGTACATACTGCCCATCGCCAGGGCGGTGAAGGCCCAAAGACCCACGGCCAGCACCGGCAGCACCCAGCCCCGCCGGCGCAGGTTGACCACCAGCAGCACCACCGCGAAAAGCGATATCAGCAGCAGCAGGTTGAAGGCGGGCAGCTTGGCCTTGACGTCGGTGTACAGGGCGCCGTCGACCACGCCGCGGCTCGACACGGTGAGCTCGTAGCGCGACAGCCAGTAGTCGGCCGCCTTCACCAGGGCCAGCGCGGCCAGGATGGCCGACAAGTGCACCTTCACCGACGGCAGCACCCTCGGCGCGCCCCGGGGGACCTGGCCCCTGATGCCGCCGTTGATGTAGTGGGCGATGCCGATCACTACGAGGATGATCATGAAGGCGGCGAAGGCCCAGCTCACCAGGAACGTCAGGAACGGCAGCCGGAAGACGTAGAAGCCGATGTCGGTGTCGAACAGCGGATCGACCACGCCGAAGTTCTTGCGGTTGACGAAGAGCAGCCACTCCTCCCACTGGTTCGAGACCCCGGACGCGGCCAGCAGCGAGAACACCACCGAGACCACCAGGCGAATCAGTCGGGTGCGGCCCGACAGGAGGTCGTGGAAGCGGCCGAGCATCTCCTCTTCGGGCCCGGGCGGGCGGACGGCGGGCTTCAGGCGCTCGACTATCAGCAGGTTGACCCAGATCAGGATGAAGAAGATGGCTGCGAAGATCAGGAACAGCAGGATCTTGGCCAGCAGCACACGGCCCCACACGTCGGTGCGACCCAGCGAGTCGAACCACAGGTAGTCGGTGTAGAAGCGGGCGATGCCGCGTAGCGACAGCATCAGGACCAGCAGGCCGCCGGCTATCAGAATGGCTATGAATCGAGTTCTTCTAGTGCCGAAGCGGGTTCGGCCACCTGAGGGGGAGGGAGATACAGTGCGCACTGACGGTCACGTTATCGGCTCGGGCCAGCCAGCGGAGAAGGCACTTTCGGCGGCGACATCCGCCCGGCGCGATCGGGACTCCCGGTAGATCGAACGAACGGCGCGGCTGAGTTCGTCGGCGTCGTCGGTCTCCTCCATCAGATCGCCGAGGCGGGCCCGGACCGGCTCGACCAGAACGGACAGGATGGCGGCGCCGGCCGCGGTGAGATCTATGTCGTCGATGCTCACGTCGATGTCTGACGCGAAGTCCTGCATTGGCACCCGTGCGGCGCGGGTGTAGCCCTTGGTGTCGCCGGCGATGGCGGAGCGCACGGCTCGGACCCCGTTGCGGCGTATGCCGTCGAGCAGATCACCCTGCTCGTCCACGACCAGCCGCTTGAGCCTGCGGGCAATCCCGCCCACCGCGACAGCCCGAGCCGCGCTGACGAGATCGTCGGGATCGGACGGCTCGGCTGCCGCCTCGTGCTCGTCGGCGAAGTCTTCCTCGAACTCGTCGGCGAATTCGGCCGGTTCGCCGGCCACTCCGGCCGGCTCCGGGGGCGCTCCTTCATCAGCTGGGGCCGGCTCCGGCGACTCGCTGACAGGTTGGGCAGTGACCGAGCGCAGCCGGGCGAAGATGGCCCCGGCATCCCCGGCCACGTCGCTGGCCATGTCGTCGGCTACGTCGTCGACCACGTCGGAGGCTTGCCCATGGGACAGGTCGGCTCCGTCGTCTAACTCGACGTCGGCCTCGGCCTCAATGTCGTAGAGCGGTGCGGGGGCGCCAGGCGTCCCCGGCGACGGCTCGAGGGTCAAGCCCGCGATCGCGACGGAATCGCCCACGGCTTCGGGTTCGCCGACGCCTTGCGGACTCTCCGGCTCCATGTCGTCGGTGTCGGCGGCGTCGGGTGCTGGAGCCTCGTCTCCGTCACGGGCTTCCTCGCCGAGCGGGCCATCGAGGGGCATTCCCGCCAGGCGAGCCGTTCCAATCTCGGCCTCGATCTGGGCGACGGTGGACTCCGGCTGAGCCGCGACGCGCAGCCCGGCCCGCTCAGCGGCCGCGGCAGCCCGGGGCCCGGCCTGGACCAACTCGTCGATCCAGCCGTCCAGTCCCTGGCGGAAGATGCCAAGCGCTTCGGTGAGGCGGTCGTGCACTTCCCGGAGTTGCTCCACCTCGACCTGGTACTCGCGGCGCTTGCCGGCCAGGTCGGCCAGGATCCTCTCCCGGACGTTGCGAGCCTCCAGCACCATGCTCCTGCCCTGCTCGCGACCGTCCTCGATGCTGGCTGCCGCCGTCTCCTGGGCCTCGCCGACGATGCGGGCGCACTCGGCCTCGGCGCGTTCGATCCTCTCCTGGGCTGCGTCGCTGGCCGACTGGAGGATGCGGGTCGCCTCGTCGCCCAGGGCCTCCGCCACCCGGCGCGACTCAAGAACCTCCGGAGGGGTTTCCTCCAACTCCGCGATCCGGTTCGACAGCGAGCCGACCAGGGTGTTCAGCCGGCGTATCTCCTCGGCGGCCTCGCGCAGGCGGGCGCGGACGGGCCCTGGCTCGTAGCCGCGGCGCACCGTGGCAAAGTCGGTCTCCTCCACCGCTTCGGGTTCCAACCCGACTCCGGGGTCCGATCCCTCGCCGTTCTCCATGGCTCCTCCGAGGCCACCACCGGCGCGCTTGTTCAGCTGACTCGCCGGCTGCGGTCAGTTCTCAACGATAGGGCGTGCACGGCAGGTGATGCGGTCTCGGGCTGCAGCGGGGGCCATTCCCGCTCCTGTTCGCTGCGCTCACGGGCCGCTCGGGCCACGGCCTCGCCCGTATGGACCGGATTCGTTGGCCTACCCGCTCGGCCTCAACGATAGTCAGCCGAGCAAGCGGCCAACGGGCTCACCCCCGGCGCCCACCAGGGCTTGCAGCGCGTCGTCCAGCGTCGCCACCCCCACCACCGGGACGTCGCCCGCGCCCGACAGGGCCTCGTCGACCGACGCCTCGGGCACGATGAGCATCTGGGCGCCCGCATTGCGGGCCGTCGCCGCCTTCTGGGCGACGCCTCCCACATCGCCCACCGATCCGTCCAGGCGTATGGAGCCGGTGACGGCGACCCGCTTGCCCCCGGTCAGTTCGCCCGGTGTCAGCACGTCGAGCATGATCAACGTGAAGGCCAGGCCGGCCGACGGTCCTCCCACCGCGCCCGATGAGATGTCGACCTCGAACGGGAGCGGGGACCGCTCGACGCGCTCGGTGATCCCGCTCAGGCCGATGAACGGGCCGCCGCTGTCGGGATGGGTGCCGAGCGTCAGCTCGACGTCGCGCCGTTCCCCGGTGTCGAAGTTCTCCACCGTGACGACGGCCGTGTCGCCCGGCGCCAATTCTGTCAGCACTGCTCGCAGCGACGCGACGGTGGTGACCGGCCTGCCGTCGATGGCCAGGATCACATCGGTGGCCTCCAGCAGGCCGTCGGCCGGCCCGCCCGCGACCGTCTCCAGGAACAGGACGCCGGTGAAGTCTGCCGCGTCGACACCGAGGTGCTCGAGGGCCACGATCGTGGCCGCGTCCTTGGAACTGTCCATCAGGTGACGGTTGTGCTGGCGCTGCTCGGTGTCGGACCGGTCGCCGAAGACCGACTCCCGGCTGCGCAACTCGATCGAGTCGTCCATCGAGGACCTGACCCAGTCGAACACGGTCAAGTCGCTGTCGATGGCGACGGTGAGAAGCAGGATCTCACCGTCGGGATCGAACACATCTATGCCGTCGGCTTCGACCCGGCCCGATGTGGCGATGGCGGTGCCGGGCAGGAAGGCCACCGCGTCGTCGTCCACCGGGGAGTCGCCCGGCAGGAGTCGACCGGCCCACTGGGCCGGGACGAAGTACAACCCGGACGCAACCGCGACCAGAACGGTCACGATGCCGACGAGGGTCAGAGCGAGCCCGCGCCCGAACCGGCGACGGCGAGGCGGGCCTGGCGGGGGCGGGAGCCCGTCCGGCGGGACGGAGCCCGGCACCGGGGAACTCGGCGGGGGGGAAGCTAGCGTGGCGGACCGTCCAGTCGTCTCAATCGAGCGCCGTTCATTCACGCGGCGTCCGGACACCAAGGTACCGTCATGGCGACAGCCCCGACCACCGGCGAAACTCCCCAGAGGCCGAGCGAATCGAGGCCGTGGCCCGAGCGGCCCGCGAGCGCAGCGAACAGGAGCGGGAATGACACCGCCGGGGCGCGACCGACTCCCATCGATGCGCGCTAGCTCCCGGACGACCGCGATCGGATCCGGTATGCGGTCGCGGATAGCCCGTTCGACCGGCCGCTCGGCTCGGGCTGTCCTCCGGTCGGCCCGGGCGACGCTTCGATCAGCCTGGGCAGCCCGTCGGTGGCGCCGGATCCGGCTCATCGACGTGCTGCGCGTTCTGGGCCTGGCCCGGCGGGCAGTGCCCCGCCCGGTGGTGGGTCCGAAGGCGTACCCGCAGTGGTGGCAGCGGATCGTCGCGCTGCTGGTGTTGGCTGCGGTGGTGGTGGGCATCGGCTTCGTGCTCGCGGCGGTGGTGGGCCTGCTGGTCGTGGTGGCCGGCTTCCTGCTCGAGCAAGCCATCTCCTGAGTGCCTTGTGGACGTAGAGGCACCCGGGGCGGGATCACAGCGCCGGGTGGCGGAGGGAGTCATCGGGCGGCGGCGAGAGGCGGCCACGGCCGGGCACGTCGGCGACGCCGCCGGGGCCCGGTCGCATCTCCACGACGGCGACCCGATGGTGCGGTCCAGCGCGCTGCGGGCGCTCGAGAGGGCCGGGGATCTGGCTGCCCGTGAACTCGAGGCCGCTCTTGCGGATCCCGCACCCGCCGTTCGTTTGACGGGGCTCGAGCTCGCCGCGGGCCGTGACGACATCTCCACGGCCGCGGCCGCGGACCGGCTCGTCGACCACGATCGCCGGGTGGTGGAAGCCGCCGCCTGGACCTGCGGCGAGAAGGTCTCGGCAGGCCACCCGGACGGCTCTGAGTCCGCAACGACCGCAGTGGTCGGCGCGCTGGCTGGAGTGGCCCGATCCCATGATGATCCGCTGTGCCGCGAGTCGGCCATCGCGGCTCTCGGCGCGATCTCCCATCCCGCCGGGCTGCCCGCGATCCTGGCCGGGCTGGACGACAAGCCCGAGATCCGCCGGCGGGCGGTGATCGCTCTCGCCCCGTTCGACGGGCCCGAAGTCGACGCCGCGCTGCTGAGGGCGACCGAGGACCGGGACAGGCAGGTCCGGACGGCAGCGATAGAGCTGCGCAACGTCTAAGAGGCCGAGCGGGTAGGCGCACGAATCCGGCCCATACCGGCGAGGCGGTGGCCCGAGCGGCCCGTGAGCGCAGCGAACAAGAGCGGGCGACCCGCCGCGAATGGATTACTCGAAGTCGTCGCTGAAGATCGAGAAGTCCATCCCGAGCTGCTCCAGGCATCGGCCCGCGCCCCGCACCACCGTCTCCAGCGGAGCGTCGACCCGCCGCACCCGCAACGACATCTCCCGGGACAGGCGGATGTCCATCCCCCTGAGCAGCCCTCCCCCGCCGACGAGGTAGACGCCCCGGGCGATCAGATCCTGGGCCAACTCCGGAGGGGACTGCGACAGGCAGCTCAGCACCGAGTCGACCATGGCGGTCACCGGCTCCTCGATGGCTCGGCGGATCTCGTCGGGGGTCACCACCGTGGTCTTGGGCATTCCCGACATCAGTTCCCGGCCGCGGATCTCGGCCGCGGTCTCGTTGCGGGTCGGCGCCGCCGAGCCGACCACGATCTTGGTGTGCTCCGCGGTGGGCTCGCCGACAGCCATGCCGTACTCGCGCCGCATATGGGCCTGGATGGAGTCATCGACGTCGAAGGAGCCCACCCTCACCGCCTCCAGGGCCACGATCCCCCCCAGGCTGAGCAGAGCAGTCTGGGTGGTGCCGCCTCCGATGTCGATCACCATCGACCCGACGGGCTCATCGATGGGCAGCCCCGCGCCGATGGCCGCGGCCATCGGCTGTTCGATCAGCCGCACCTCGATGGCACCGGCCCGGCGGGCGGCCTCCTGCACGGCCCGCCGCTCGACCGGAGTGATGGCCGACGGCACGCACACCACTATGCGGGCCCGGTTGATCCTGCTCACTCCCACCTGCCTGAGCAGGATCCGGATCATGTCCTGGGTGATCTCGAAGTCGGTTATGGCGCCCTTGCGCAGCGGACGGCGGGCCACGATGTAACCGGGCGTGCGTCCCAGCATCCGGCGAGCCTTGTGGCCCACCGCCAGCAGTTCGTTGGTGTTGGTGTTGACGGCCACCACCGACGGCTCGTTGAGCACCACGCCCTGCCCGCGGGCGTACACCAGAGTGTTTGCCGTGCCCAGATCGATAGCCAGATCGCGGGGCAGGACTCAGCGCTCCGAGGCAGCGGGCGTGTCCGGTGGCGCCTCCGCGACTGCGTCCTCGCCGGTGTGCTCGTGGTTGTCAGACTTCATGGGACCGAGCCTGGAGATCCCGCTGGCAGGACCGGATCGCTCGGGAGCAGCCGACACGGCCTCGAGCTGCCGGAGGAACGAGGGGGGGCGGCGCCAGGTGATCTTGCGGGCCACCCACAGCAGCATCGAGACGATCGTGGCCAGACCCAGCGAGGCCACCACCAGCAGCACCGAGCCCCTCATCGGGCCCCCTCGACAGCGGCCGGTTGCCTGTCGAGATCGGTCTTCTCGTCCACCTCGTGATGCCTGTCGACGTCGACTATGTGCTGAGCCTCCAACCCCCAACTCTCGCCTCCCTGCCATCGCTCTCTCTTCCAGATGGGAACGGTGGCCTTGAGGGTGTCGATGGCGAAGCGGGCGGCCTCGAAGGCTGCGCCCCGGTGGGGGGACGACACGGCCACCACCACCGCGGGCTCGCCCACGGCCACCGGTCCCACCCGGTGCAGCATGGCGATGCGCCCGAGATCGTCCCAGCGGCCTCGCATCTCGGCGGCGATGGCCAGCAGCCGGGGCTCGACCTGGTCCTCGTACGCCTCGTACTGAAGGAGGTCCACACCAACTCGATCGGTCGAGTGATCGCGAGCCGTGCCGCTGAACTGCACGACCGCGCCGCACTCCGGCAGCACCACCCACTCCGCCACCTCGGTCGATGGCAGCGGATCGGGTGACAGGCCGAGCCAGGTGTCGCCGGTGTCAGGGGGTGCCAGCACTGCGTAACATCGTAATGCTGCGATTTCTTCTCAAGCGCGGCCGCGGCGGCGTCTGTGGAGGGCTCTGGCCGCGAGGCCGGCCCCGACGAGGACCCCGACCACCAGCACCACTGCGGCCGCCAGCAGCAATTCCTGGCGGCGCCGGGCCCCCAGCGACTCCAGGGGGTGGGGCTCGTGCGACACCACCCAGGCCTCCTCGTTGCTGTACGCGGCCCTCCAGCCCAGGGCCCGCAGACGGTCGTTGGCCACCACCCACGGGTGGGTCGTGTAGGGCACCACTCCGGGGGGCGTCGGTGCCAGGCCGGAGCGCCAGCGCAGCGCGCTCAGGATCCTCACCAGATGCGACGGTGCTCGCAGCCGGGGACGGGGACCTTCCAGTTCGGCCAGGGTGTCGGGCGGGATCCAGCCGTCGGGCGCCGCATTGAGGATCCCGTCGTAGCTGACGTTGACCGAGGTGACCACGGCCGCGGCCAGATCGTCGGCGTGCAGGTACTGCACCGGCGGGTCGCCGTCGGCCGCCACCCCCGACCGCGCGGCCCGCAGCGTGTTGGCCAGCTGGCCCAGACGGTCCTCGGCCACCACGGCACAGGGGCGCAGGATGGTGACGGACCGGCCCGGGGCCAGTCCCCACTGCTGGGCCAGCCTCTCCAGCCGGTGCCGTTGCAGGGCCCAGTCGAAGTCGGGATTGGGCCGCACCGGGGCGTCCTCGGTGATCGGTACGGGGTTGTCCCTCCAGGCGCCGTAGACCATCGCGGACGACATCACCACCAGGTGGGGGACAGCGGCGGAGTCGAGCGCGTCGAGCACCCGGTGCAGCAGGGCGGCCTCCAGCTCGACCTCGGCGGGATTGAGGGTTCCCGCGGTCACGCTCGAAGCAAGGTGCACCACCGAGTCGGCGCCGGAGAACAGGGCGGCCAGGTCGGCGTCGGCCAGGTCCACCTGTTTGGTGGTTACCGATGGGTAGGGGACGAGGGCGGCGTCCTTGTCGATGGCGACCACGGAAACCGCCGGACGCTGCTGGGCCAGCCGGGCCACGACTCGACGCCCCACCGAGCCGTGAGCGCCCGTCACCACCACCCGGGTCATGGCCGGCTCCCGAGCGGGTCGATCATGGCGGGGGTGCGGGCACGCCGCACACTCCACAATCGCCGCTGCATTCCCATACCATGCCCTCATGAGCGGCGATCCGCCAACAGAGGGCGGTCCCGACGATCCTTTCGAGGGCCTGGAGGGGTTGGAGGGCCTGGAGGGACTCGGCGACCTCGAGGGACTCGGCGACCTGGACGACCCCGGCGACCTGGAGGGACTCGGCGACCTGGACGACCCCGGCGAGACACCGGGACCGGGCGGGTTCGGCGACTTGGGGGACATTCCGGTGATCGGGGACCTGATGCGGATGCTGCAGGGAGCAACCCCCGGCGCCAACCAAGCCCGCGAGGTGGGCCGGGCCATCGCCTGCGGCGCGGTGTCGGAGCCCAACATCGATCCGTCATCCCGCATGGCCATCGAGCAACTCGTGCGGGTGGCCGAGCTGCGGGTGGCGGATGCCACCGGCCTTCAGCCGTCCCGCGGTGCGGCCCTGCGGGTGGAGGTCGTGAACCGGGCCGGCTGGTCGGACCGCACCGTCAGCGACTACGACGAACTGTTCGGCGCGCTCAGCAAGTCGATAGCGGCCAGCATGGAGCCGGATCTCGACGACGGGCCCGACGACCCCGTGGCGGCCATGATGGCCGGCATCACCAGGATGGTCGGCCCCACCATGCTGGCCCTTACCACCGGCGCCATGGTGGGCCGCCTGGCGCAGTACGCCTTCGGCGGCTACGTGCTGCCGGTGCCCCGACCGGTCGGCAAGCCCATGCTGATCGCACTGCCCAACGTCGATGAGTTCGGCCAACAGTGGTCGCTGGATCCCGACGACCTCCGCCTGTGGGTGTGCCTCCATGAGGCCATCTACTGTGCGGTCTTCGGGGTTGACCATGTCCGCGGGGCGGTGAGTGAGGGGCTGTTGCGTCACGCGTCTGCTTTCGAGAGCAACCCCAGGCGCATCGAGGAGTTGCTGGGCGACTTCGACCCGGTTGCCTCCGGCCCCGAGGCGTTCGCTGATCTCCAGTCGAAGTTGGGCAGCCCCGAAGCCCTTCTGGGAGCGGTGCGCTCGCCGGCCCAGGAGGCTCTGCTGCCGCAGATGACCGCGCTGGTGGCGGCCATCACCGGCTATGTCGACCACACCATGGACCGCATCGGAGCGGACCTGATCGGCTCGTACGACCGCCTGTCGGAGGCTCTGCGACGCCACCGCGTGGAGGCCAGCGCGTCGGACCGCTTCGTGGAGCGGCTCCTCGGCCTGGAACTCGACCAGACCCAGTACGAACGGGGGGCGGCCTTCGCCTCGGGGGTGGTGGAGCGGGCTGGTACCGACGGGCTGCGCCGGCTGTTCAGCCACCCCGACAACCTGCCGACGGTAGCCGAGGTCGACGCGGCCGGGCTGTGGCTGGCCCGCATAGACCTGCCTCGCTAGCCCTCTCCGCTAGTTGTCGCCGTCCCGGCGCTGCTGGGTGGCTGTGCGCCGCCGGCTGATGACGAACGAGACCAGCGCTGAGGCCGCCACCACCGCCACCAGCACCGACCCCAGCCGGGCCGGTATGGGCAGGATGACCGGGGCGAAGGCGCCGACCACCCAGGCGATCTGGAAGCGAGCCTCGAAGCGGGAGAACGACCTTCCGTGGTTGGCGTCGGGGGCGTCCCGCTGGACCAGCGAGTCGAAGGCGAGTTTGCCCGCGGCGGCGGAGATGGCCACCCCGGCCGCCAGCAGCGTGATGCCCATCAGCCCGCCCGACATCGCCCCCAGCAACGCGGTGGACAGGACCACGGTCAGCGCTCCGAGCAGGATCAACTCCTCCACCAGGCTGCGTCTCAGCATCGGGGCGATCTGCACTCCCGCGAACGCGGCCAGACCCGCGGCGGCCACGACCACGGCGTAGTGCCAGTACGGAGCGCTCGGGTCGCCGACGATGTCGATGCCGCGCTCGGAGGCCACCGCGCCGCCCAGGGCCGCGCCGGCCGCACTCACATCCAGTCCTTCCTCGCCGCCCCGCAGCTCGAAGGCCAGCATGAAGGTGACGAACCCCACCGCGCCCCGCATCACCGCCATGACCCATGCCGACAGCAGGATGGTGGCCGCCCGCAACGCCGAGCGCTCGGTCTCGGTGGGCCCGCGCCGCGCCACCGGTATACGGGGCAACTGGAGTGTGATCGCGGCGGCCACCAGGTAGCCGACGGTCGCCGCTCCCGCGGCCACGGCCGGGCTCCCCAGGAAGGCCAGAGCCGCCCCGATGCCCGCCCCGACCAGGCTCATCACCGCGCTGATCAGGGCCAAGCGGCTGTTGGCCTGCACCAGGTTGATCTTCGATGTGACGTATCGGGGCACCACCGCGCTCTTGGCCACCGCGTAGGACTTCTGCAACACCAGCAGCGCGAAGGCCTCGGGGAACAGCCAGAGGGTGTCGAGGTGGCGGATCATCAGCAGAGCCACCACCAGCCGGCCGAGGTTGGTGACGAGGATCATGGCCCGGCGCCCGCCCGGCATCCGGTCGATGACCGGGCCGATCAGCGGCGTGACCACCGCGAACGGCGCCACGGTCAGGGCCAGGTAGAGGGCTAGCCGGTCGCGGGCGGCATCAGGGCTGATCGAGAAGAAGATCGACCCGGCCAGCGCGACCGCGATGACCGCATCGGTGGCGGTGGCCGCGGCGTGGACACGGGCCAGGCGCTGGAACGGAGTGAACGCGGGCACTGGCCGGCCGGGCCGGCCCTCATCACCTACCCAATCCTGGGCCACCTGTTCAGGCTACGACGCGCTCGCCGGTCCGGGCCCGGTTCAAGGCCAGCTGTTGGAGCCTGACGTGGGTGTCGGTGTCGGCACCGCGGTCGCAGCGGGTCCAGACGCCGTCAGAGTCCAGTGTCCAGGCCAGGCGTTCGTCGGTGAGGCTCACCTCAGCCACCTCCATCACCCGGGCGGCCAACTGCGGATCATCCACCCGCACGAGAGCCTCCACCCGCCGGTCGAGGTTGCGGCTGAGCATGTCCGCGGAGCCGATGTAAGTGGCCGGACGGCCCGGGCCGTCCCCGTTGGCGAAGTGGTAGATCCGGGAGTGCTCCAGGAACCGGCCGACTATGGAGCGCACCCGTATCGTCTCCGACAGGCCTCCCACCCCGGGCCGCAGACCGCACAGGCCCCGCACGATCAGGTCGATCTCCACGCCAGCCTGCGACGCCTTGTAGAGCTGGTCGATCATCGGCCCGTCGGCCAGCGAGTTCAGCTTCATGATGATGCGGCCGCCGCCGGGCACATGCATCTCCTGCTCGATCAGCTCGGACAGGCGGGGCCGGAGTTGCTCGGGCGCGGTGATCAGGTGCTTGTGGTCGAGGCTGCGGCCGTAGCCGGTGAGTTGGTTGAACAGGCTGGCCACGTCCGCTCCGGTCTCCGGGTCGGCGGTCAGCAGGCCGAAGTCCTCATAGAGGCGAGCGGTGCGGTGGTTGTAGTTGCCGGTGCCGATGTGGCAGTAGCGGCGGATCCCGTCGGGCTCCTCCCGCACGATCATGGCGATCTTGGCGTGGATCTTCAGGCCCACCAGGCCGTAGGCCACGTGGGCTCCAGCCCGTTCCAACCGCTTGGCCCAGCTGATGTTGCGAGCCTCGTCGAAGCGCGCCTTCAACTCCACCAGGACGGCCACCTGCTTGCCCCGCTCGGCTGCGGCCACCAGGGCGTCGATGATGGGGCTGTCACCCGAGGTGCGGTACAGCGTGAGCTTGATGGCCAGCACCGCCGGATCCCTTGCGGCCTGGTGGATGAGTTCGCCCACCGAGTGGCTGAACGACGAGTACGGATGGTGCACGAGGAGGTCGCCGGATCGCAGCACCTTGAAGAAGTCGGCCGGTCCGTCCTCGGCTACCAGTTCGGGCTCGGTGATGCCGCCCCAATGGGGCCATGTCAACTCCGGTCGGGGCAGGTCGGCGATCTCGTTCAGCCCGCCGAGATCGACGGGACCCCGGACACGGACGACCGCGTCGGTCGTCAGATTGAGTTCGCGCACCAGAAGGTCGAGCACCTCCTGCGACATCGAGTCGTCCACCTCCAGGCGGACGGCCCATTGGAACCGGCGCCGGCGCAGCTCCATCTCCACCGCGATCAGCAGATCGTCGGCGTCCTCGTCGTTGAGGGTGAGGTCGGCGTTGCGGGTTACCCGGAAGGCGTAGTGCTCCAGCAACTCCATGCCCGGGAAGAGCGTGTCGAGGTGAGCCGCGATCACGTCCTCGAGGGCCACGAACCGGCTGGAGCCCTCGCCGGTCGGAACCCAGCGGTCGAGGGTGTCGGGGACCTTGATCCGGGCGAAGCGCCGCTCCGAGTCGACCGGGTCGCGCATGAGGACGGCCAGGTTCAGCGAGAGGTCCGAGATGAACGGGAACGGATGCCCGGGGTCGACGGCCAGGGGGGTGAGCACCGGGAAGACCCGCTGCTCGAAGTGCTCGCGGAGGTAGGCGCACTCCTGCTGGCTGATCTTGCCGGGGGTCAGCAGGTGTATGCCCTCGGCCTCCAGGGCCGGCTCAACCTTCTCCAGGAAGAGGCGCTGCTGCTCCCGGCACAGCTCCGAGGCGATCCGTCGGACCTCGTGGAGCTGCTCAGCGGGCGTGTGCCCGTCGAGGGTGCGCTCGGTCAGTTCGGCCGCGACCCGGTCAGCGAGCCCGGACACCCGGACCTGGAAGAACTCGTCGAGGTTGGTGGCGAAGATGCTGAGATACCTGGCCTGCTCCAGCAGGGGAACGTCGGGATCGTCGGCGAGGGCGAGGACGCGGGCGTTGAAGGCCAGCCACGAGATCTCCCGGCTGAAGTAGTCGGTGAGAGGCTTGGACCATCCCCCGACGCAGATCATTGTTCTAAGCGCGCCGCGGCACCGGGCCGAGCCGCGATCAGCCCCGCTCCCGGCCGGAGTACTCGTTTTCTTCCTCCGGGTAGCCGAGGTCCCAGTCCACGATGATGCGCTCGCGCTCAGCGTCCCGATTGACCCGCTCGCGGTTGCGGCGGAACTGCGGGTCGTGGGGAGGCAGCAGCAGCAGGCGGGCGTGAACGCGGTCTTGGAAGGAGTTCATGAAGTCGACGTCGCCGTAGACGGCGCGGATCTCCCAGTGGGGCGCGACCGGCCCGAGATACATGATCGTGGCCTGGCCGACCGGCGATTCGTCAACCGACTCGACGTCGGCGCCCGCGAGCGTCATCTGGATCTCCGCTTCGTCGCGAGGCTCTCAGGCGGAGCCGTTCTTGCCTGAAGCTCCTCCGCCCGAGTTGTCGCTGCCGGTCGCCTGGCTGCTGCCTCCAGAGCCTTCGCCCTCTTTGGCGCTGTCGGACAGACCGTCCTTGAACTCGCGCTGCGCCTGGCCCAGCGAGCGGGCGAGCTTCGGGAGCTTCGCCCCGCCGAACACCAGCAGGACGAGCACCAGGATGATCAGGAGTTCAGGTGCACCGATGTTTGGCATCGATGTGAAGCATACCGTCCTTTTTCCACAGCCGCATCCCGGCTGTGGAACGGGACAGTCGGTGTTCTCAGGCGCTGACGACTGCCCGGCGCTGCAGAGCGCGGGCCCGCCGGATGCGGCGGCGCTCCCGCTCACTCATGCCACCCCAGATTCCGAACTTCTCTCCGTTGTCGAGCGCGAACTCCAGGCACTCCTCGCGCACCACGCAGCCCTTGCACACTTCCTTGGCCTCCCGCGTGGAGGCGCCCCGCTCCGGAAAGAAGAGGTCAGGGTGCACTCCCAGGCAGTTGGCTTCGCGCTGCCAGGACATGTCCTCGGCCGGAAAGATGCCGTGTAACTCCATTTGGGATCCTCCATGACGACCTTCCGGGCCCCAGCACTGGGGCTCGGGCCCGGTCCCGCCCGATGCCACTGATGTAATTACACCACTGTCATACGACAATTGCAAACCGGAGCGCAAGATATTCTCCGGACTGCACGTAGGACTGCCGCGAACAGCCTCGGTATTCCCGCTCATGTTCGCTGCGCTCACGGGCCGCTCGGACCCTGTCCCCCGCTCATGTTCGCTGCGCTCACGGGCCGCTCGG
>JAGWAO010000030.1:21531-42079 GCA_021296315.1 Acidimicrobiia bacterium
CCCTGGGGTAGGGTCGGGGCATGGTTCTGCGCAAGCGCTGGCGCCTCCGTCTGCGGGTGCAGCCCGAGCCGGCCCACTTCGCCTACTCGCGCTGGGACGGCACCCAGTCCGGCTTCGACCTCGACGCCGACCACATCTTCGACGAGCTCGCCGACGATCTGCTCTACCACGGCGACCTGGCCAGCGCCCTGCGCCGCCTCATGGCCGAGGGCTTCCGCGACCGGTCGGGACGCATGATCGAGGGCCTTCGAGACATGCTCGAGCGCCTCCGGGAGCGGCGCCGCGAGCTGCTGGAGCAGCACGACCTCGGTGGCGTCTACGACGACATCGCCGAGGCCCTGCGGGATGTGATCCGCACCGAGCGCCGAACCCTGGACGATCTGGACGCGAACGCGGCCCAGGCCCGGGCCCGGGGCGACGACCGCCGGGCCGACCTCACCGCCGAGACCGCGGCGACCAAGAACGCCCATCTCGACATGATGCCCCCCGACCTCGCCGGACAGTTCAAGGCCCTCGACAACTACGACTTCGAAAGCGACGAGGCCCGCCAGCAGTTCGCCGAGCTGGCTGAGCGCCTCCGCGAGCAGCTCATGCAGCAGTTCCTCAACCAGATGGCAGGCGCGGTCGACGACGCCACCGGCGGCGGACCGGTGTCGGAGGAGATGCAGCGGCTCAAGGACATGCTGGCCGAGCTCAATGCCATGCTGGCCCAGCGGGCACGGGGCGAAGAGCCCGACTTCGAGGGGTTCATGGAGCGCTACGGCGACTTCTTCCCCGAGAATCCCAAGACCCTCGACGAGCTGCTGGAAGTGATGGCCCGCCGCATGGCCGCAGCCCAGTCCCTGCTCAACTCGATGACACCGGCTCAGCGCGACCAGCTCCAGCAGCTGTCCGAGCAGCTCCTGGCCGACATGGACCTCAACTGGCAGGTCAACGAGCTGGCCCGTCACCTGCGCGACGAGTTTCCCGACTCCGGCTGGGACCGGCGCTACGACTTCAGCGGCGTCGACCCCCTCGACTTCGGCCAGGCTTCCGACATGCTGGCCGAGCTGGGCGACATCGACCAGCTCGAGAACCTGCTGCGGGGATCGGCCAATCCCGGCGCCCTCGCCGAGGCCGACACCGAGGCCGTGCGCAGGCTGCTGGGCGACGACGCGGCCGAGAGCCTCGAGCGCATGGCCGAAGTGGCCCGCATGCTGGAGGAGGCCGGCCTCATCGAGAACCGCGAGGGGCGCTTCGACCTGACGCCCCGGGCCATCCGCAAGATCGGCCAGGGCGCCCTGCGGGACCTGTTCGCCCGGCTCGACGCGGACAAGCTCGGCCGCCACGCCGTCAACCGCGCCGGACTGGGGCACGAGCGGGAGCCCGACACCAAGCCGTACGAGTACGGCGACCCGTTCAACCTGCACATCGGCCGCACCCTCCGCAACGCGGTCACCCGCACGGGCGGCGGTGTGCCCGTGCAGCTGCATCCCGACGACTTCGAGGTGGAGCGAACCGAGCAGCAGGTCCGCTCAGCCACCGTGCTGATGCTCGACCTGTCACTGTCGATGCCCATGCGCAACAACTTCCTGCCGGCCAAGAAGGTGGCCATGGCCCTGTACTCGCTGATCTCCAGCCAGTACCCCCACGACTACCTGGGGCTGGTGTCGTTCAGTGAGGTGGCCCGGGAGTTCCGGGCCGAGAAGCTGCCCGAGGTGTCGTGGGACTACGTCTACGGCACCAACATGCAGCACGGCTTCATGCTCGCCCGCCGCATGCTCAACCGCCAGACCGGCACCAAGCAGATCATCATGATCACCGACGGCGAGCCCACCGCCCACATCACACCGTCGGGGCGACCCTTCTTCAGCTACCCGCCCACCCGCGAGACGGTGGAGCTCACCCTGGCCGAGGTGGCCAACTGCACCCGCGACGGCATCCGGATCAACACGTTCATGCTGGACGCCACGTCGTACTTGACGAACTTCGTGGAGCGCATCACCGAGATGAACGGCGGGAGGGCCTTCTTCACCACCAACGAGAACCTCGGCGACTACGTGCTCGTCGACTTCGTGGAGCACAAGCGCAGCCTGGTCCACGCCCGCCGCTAGCCGACCTCGGCAGCCGGGAGCTAGGAGCGTCCGCAAATGGGTGAGAGTCCGTGGTGTCGCAGCGGTGTCACTCCCGCTCTTGTTCGCTGCGCTCACGGGCCGCTCGGGCCACGGCCTCACCCGTATTAGCCGGATTGGCCCGCCTATTCGCTCAGCCTCTAGGGCGGGGGTTGGACGAGGGGCAGGCCGGCGGCGACCCAGCCCTCGACGCCGCCCTCGAGGTCGGCTGCCTGCTCGAAGCCGAGCCGCCTGAGGGAGGCGGCCGCGAAGCTCGACGTGTAGCCCTCGTTGCACACCGTCACCACGGGCTGGTCGAGCGAGTGCACTGCGGGGTGCGAGTGGCCCGAAGTGGGATCGCAGCGCCACTCCAATACCAGCAGCGGGATGCTCACCGAGCCGGGGATCATGCCGGTGCGCTCACGGTCGTCGCGGTCCCGGATGTCGATCACCAGCGGCGGATCGTCCGGGGCGGATTCCTGACGGGCGGCGAGATCCGCCGGGGTGAATCGCCGTAGTCCGCTGCGGGCCTCGGCCAGCAGCTCGTTCACCGTCGTGCGGCGCCGGTCGGCCTGGCCGACGGTGCCGCCGACCAGAGCCGTGCTTGCGCCGGCCCGCTCCGAGCCCACGGCTCGTGCGGCGTCGGCGAGGCGGTACCAGTCGTCCTCTCCCACCGCGCTGCGGTGACGCTCGCCGTGCTGGTCCAGCTCCTGTCGCAGCTGCTCGGGCGTCCAGTCCTCGTGGAGCGCCCGGCTCATCAGGTCGGCCTGCGACCGCGGGGCCAGGCCGCCCACCGGCTGGTCGCGGTCGAGGTTGGTGGGGAAGGCGTAGCCCTCGGCGCAGGCCGCCACCACGTTGGCCGCCGCGGCCCGGTCGAGACCGGAGGCCACCCTCGACCGCAGCGTCGGGTACACGGCGTTGACCATGCGGCCCCGGTCCACGGCCTCGGTGGCCCGGCCGAACGCGGACGAGATCTGCAGCAGGTTGGCGATGCGGTGCACGTCGGCGGTGCGATTGTGGCCCGCGGCGTGGAACATGGCCGGGCTGAAGAACACGGCGTCGCCGGCGCGCAACGGCAGCTGCACCCGATGCTGGGAGAAGTACTCGATGAACTCCGGGCGGCGCCATGCCAGATAGCCCAGCTCGTACTTGTGGGAGTGGGGCAGGTACATGGTGGGGCCGGTCTCGGTGCCCATGTCGCAGTGGGCGATGGCGCCCTGGAGCGTGAGCAGCGGCGACAGCCGGTGGGTCTGGAGGGGGAACTGCTCGGCTTCGTCGTCGGTGAGGAAGCCCAAGTGGTAGTCGCGGTGGGGGTGCTGGGCCTCCCCGCCGGGATTGACCACGTTCACCTGCTCGGTCAGCTGGTAGCGGGGACCGAGCCATGCCTCGCAGGCCACCGCGACGGCGTCGGAGCGATGATAGTCGATGAAGGCTTCGGGGTCGGCCACGGCCAGCTTCTCAAGCGCGTTCCACACCCGGTCGTTGGCGCCAGGCTTGGCGAAGTGGTCGCCGGCGAGCCCGCCCCGGGCGTGCTGGGCCGCGATCAGGTCCCAGAAGACGCTCGACGCCCGGTCCACCGCTCCGGGGGGCACGGCCCCTTCGAGCATGACGATGCCGGGGCCGTCGACGAGGGCCGTCGCCAGCTCGGCCCGCAGCAAATGACGGTGCCCGGTGTCGCCGGTGGGACCGTGGGCCAGCCCGGTGGCGTCGTAGATGGGGACGCGCTGGGTGATGCGCACGGCCAGCGGGTAGTCGGCCGGGTCGACGGGCTGCTCGACCAGCGCCGCGAAGGCCTCCAGGTCGCAGTCGTCCCGCGACGGGAAGGCGGAGTCCGGACCGGCATTCATCGCTTGGATGGTACCGCGGGGCGTTAGTGTGGACGGCCGGCGACGTGTGGAGGTGTCATGCCCATCAATCCTGACGCAGTGGGCGCCGTGGGAGAGGAATCCGAGATCAGCTGGACCTCCAAGGACAGCCTGCTCTACGCCCTGGGCGTGGGGGCCGGGGAGTCCGATCCCACCGGCTTCGAGCTGGAGTTCACCACCGAGAACACCCGGGACGTGCCCCAGCGGGCCCTGCCCACTCAGGCGGTCGTCCTCGGGGCCGGCAACATGCCCGACTACGGCAGCTTCAACCTGGCCTCGATGCTGCACGGCGATCAGCACATCGAGCTGCACCAGGAGCTGCCGTCGGCCGGAGCAGCGGTGGCCCAGGCCCGGGTGGCCGCCATTTACGACAAGATCAAGGCCGCGCTGGTCGTGCTGGAGACCGACGTCCGCAGCCACGACGGCGAGCCGATGTGGACCAGCCGGGCCGGGCTGTTCATCTCCGGGGAGGGAGGCTGGGGCGGCGACCGCGGACCGTCGAGCACCTGGCGCCAGCCCGACCGGGAGCCCGACCACGTGACCGGCTACGACACCCGCACCGACCAGGCCCTGCTCTACCGCCTCAACGGCGACCGCAACCCGCTGCACTCCGATCCCTCGTTCTCGGCCATGGCCGGGTTCGAGACCCCGATCCTGCACGGCCTGTGCACCTTCGGGGTGACGGGTCGGGCCCTGCTGCACACGCTGTGCGGCAGCGATCCGGCCCGGTTCTCCTCGATGGGTGGACGCTTCAAGGCGCCCGTCCTGCCCGGGCAGCGGCTCGATGTTCGTATGTGGGTCGATGGCGACACGACGATGTTCCAGACCTGTGTGGGCGACCGGGTGGTGTTCGACGCCGGCGTGTTCACCACCCACTGACCCCCCTCCCACGAAGAGCGGCTGAGATGACGGTCGCGGGCGACGGGTTCCTGTGGGGGGCAGGGGCGTCGTCGGTGTCGGCCGAGGGAGTGGCGCCCTCGTCCGACTGGTCGTTGTGGGAGCGCGACGGTCGGGCGCCGCGCTCCGGTGACGGGGCCGGCTTCGCCCGGGACTTCCGCGACGACCTGGCCCAACTGGGGAGGCTCGGGCTCAACAGCCTGCGATTGACGGTGGAGTGGGCCAGGGTGGAGCCCCTGGCCGGGCGGCCCGACAGCGACGCCCTCGACCGCTACCTGGACATCGTCGACGCGGCTGCCGCTGAGGGCCTGGGTGTGTGGATCACGCTTCACCACACGTCGCTGCCTGGCTGGTACACCGACGACGAGGGCGGCCACGCCGACGAGGTCGCCCGGAAGCGGTGGTGGTCCCGGCATACCGACCGCATGGCCGAGGCCTTCGATGGAAGGGCGGCGGGGTGGTGCCCGATCGAGGACCCCATCGGTTGGGCCGTGCGGGGCTACGGGCTCGGCACCCGGCCTCCGGGGCACCGCAGCCCGGAGGCGGCCGCGGAGGCGGCCGAGGGGGCGATGCTGGCGCTGCACGAGGCGTGCCGGTTGCTGGAATCGGGGCCGCAGCCGGTGATGGCGGTGTTCGGCGCGCCCACGCTGCACGCCGCGCCGGTCGAGCGTGAGCACGCCGGCGCGGCCTCAGTCAAAGCCCGCCGCTGGGACGAGCTGCTGTGGGGCACGTGGACGCGAGCCTTGCGGGAGGGCGCGGTGGAGGTGCCGGGACGGGCGCCGGTGGCCGCGCCATACTTCGAGAAGGGGCCGGAGCTGGTGGGGTTGAGCCACGACCACCCGGTGGGGGTGACCGAGGCGGGCCGTCTGGTGAGCTGGCCGGCGTCGGCTCGTCGCTCGGCCGCGGGCTTCGCCCCGGAGCCAGCCGAGCTGGGAGAGGCGGTCTACCGGGCTATCGACGCGGTGCCGGGACGGGGCCTGGTGGTGGCGGCCCACGGAGTGGTCACCGATGACGACGACTGGCGGGACACGCTCCTGGACGGGTCCATGGCCGTGGTGGCCGGCGCCGAGGCCGCGGGCCTGCAGGGCTACTTCCACGACAGCGCGGTCGACGGCTACGAGTGGGCCCTGGGCTTCAGTGCGCCCCGGGGGCTGATCGACCGCGACCGGGTCGTCAAGCCGTCAGCCCAGCGCCTGGCCGCAGCCGTTTCTGGAGCCGCTAGGGGCCGCTAGGCGTTAGCTCAGCGAATTTGGCGACGAATTGGGTGTCTGGTGCCTATTCCGTCGCCAAATTCGGGTAGTGGGCTCTTCAGCAGGCGCGCTAGCGCGCTCGGTACTGGGCTCGGGGGCCTTGGGTGTCCTTGTTGAGTCGCTTGGAGAGGTGCAGGCCCTCCAGCACCAGCTCGACCGCCGAAGCGACCACCGCGGGCGACTCGGCCGCCTCGTCGTCGGCCAGCAGAGCCTGCACCGGCGCGGTCAGGGCGGGGACCTCGGCCAGCAGAGCCGCGTAGTCGGCGTCGGCCACGTCGTCGCCCACGTCCACCACCAGGTCCTCCTCGAATGCGTCCACCACGGCCCGGTGGAGGTCGGGCGGCACGCTGTCCTTGAACACCGACAGCACCGCCGAGTTGACCAGTCGCTCCAGTATCTCGGCCTCCCGGCCCTCCTCCAGGGTCTCGATCTCGACCTTGCCCGCGGTCGACGAGGTGAGCGCTTCGAGGTCGGTCACCCGGGGAACTGCGTGGTCGGAGCTGGTGCGCAGGGCGCGACGCACCGCGTTGGCCACCATCGTCTCGGTGTTGGAGATGCTGAGGCGCACCGAGACTCCCGAGCGCTGCGAGACATGGGAGCTGGACCGGGCCGCTCTGGTGAGCGCGACCACGATGCGGGTCATGAACGACGGCACGGTCACGGCCACTCCGGTCGCGTCGCGGCCATCGTCGTCGCCGGGCCCGGCCCCGCCCGAGCCTACGTAGGCCTCCTGCTCCACGATGGCGATCTCGGTGCCGGTGTCGAGCGGGTAGTGGGTGCGGATCTGGGCTCCGAAGCGGTCCTTGAGGGGCGTGATGATGCGGCCCCGGTTGGTGTAGTCCTCGGGGTTGGCCGACGCCACCAGCACCACGTCGAGGGGCAGGCGGACCTTGTAGCCGCGGATCTGGACGTCGCGCTCCTCCAGCACGTTGAGCAGGCCCACCTGGATGCGCTCGGCCAGGTCGGGCAGCTCGTTGATGGCGAAGATCCCCCGGTTGGTGCGGGGCACCAGCCCGTAGTGCAGGGTGAGCTCGTCGGACAGGTACCGGCCCTCGGCCACCTTGATGGGATCGACCTCGCCGATGAGGTCGGCGATCGACGTGTCCGGCGTGGCCAGCTTCTCGCCGTAGCGGTCGTCGCGATGCACCCAGGCGACGGGGGTGTCGTCGCCGTGCTCGGCCACCAGGGCCCGGGCCTGGGCGGAGACCGGGGCGTAGGGGTCGTCGTTGATCTCCGATCCGGCGACGGTGGGCATCCACTCGTCGAGCAGGCCGGCCAGGCCGCGGATCATGCGGGTCTTGGCCTGCCCCCGCTCGCCCAGCATGATCATGTCGTGGCCGGCCAGCAGGGCGTTCTCCACCTGGGGGATGACGGTGTTGTGGTAGCCGAGCACGTCATCGAAGAGGGGCCGGCCTGAGCGGATGCGTTCGGTGGCGTTGCGCCGCAGCTCCTGGCGCACCGGCACGGACATCCAACCGGAGGCCCGCAGCTCGCCGAGCGTGGTCGGACCAGGTGCCATGACCGGCACCCTATCGGCCTCAGCCCACCGACCAAGAACGGGACTGGGCGCTAGCTTGGGGCGGTGGACCTGGGTGGGACGTGGCGGGTCGCTGCGGCCACCGAGGGAGGGCGGCGGGCGTTCCACGAGTCCGATCACGACGACTCGCGCTGGGCGACGATGCCGGTGCCCGGCCATTGGGCGCAGGGCGCGGCCGACGACGAGGGTGCGAGTCTGGCCCTTGAGGAGTCGGTGCTGTACCGCCACCGGTTCGAGGGACCGCCGGTTGCGACCACCGAGTCCGGTACCGGGATCGACGGCACGCGGTGGTGGCTGCGGCTCGAGGGGCTGGCCCAGCAGGGGGACGTCTGGCTCGACGGCTCCTATCTGGGCCACACCGACGGGTACTTCGTGCCCCACGAGCTGGAGGTGACCGGGCAGCTGGGGGCCCGGTCCGAGCACGTGCTGGCCATCGAGGCCACTTGCCGCCGTTTCGGCGATCCCGACAATCGCACCCTGCTCACCGGCGCGCTCCAGGATCCCGAGCTGTGCGGGGTCGAGGACCTGGTCGTGGGCGGGGTGTGGCGCCCGGTGCGGCTGAGGTCGAGCGGACGGATCGCGATACGCCACGCCAGAGCGGTGTGCGCCGGCATCCATACCGGGGGCCGGGGCGGGACCACGGCCCGGCTGGAGCTGCGGGCGGTGCTGGACGTGCCCGGCGGCGGTGCGGTAGACCTGCGCACCCGGGTGGCCGGCACCGAGCATGTCCACAGCCACCATGCCGCCGAGGGGGACAACCGGGTGGAGTGGACAGTCGAGGTCGACGACCCCCCGCTGTGGTGGCCCCACGCGCTTGGTGACCAGCACCTGTGCGACCTGGAGATGGAGGCCGTGGCCGGCGCGGAGGTGCACGACCGCCGGAGTTTCCGCATCGGGTTCCGGTCGGTGTCGCTACGCCGGTGGGTGCTGCACGTCAACGGCGAGCGTCTGTTCGCCAAGGGCGCCAACCTGCTGCCCACACGCCCGTTGCTGGGCGCGGCCGCGCCGTCGGAGGTGGCCAACGACATCCGCGCGGCCCGCAACGCCGGCCTCGATCTGGTGCGGCCGGTCGCCCACATCGCCCGGCCCGAGCTGTACGACGCGGCCGACGAGCTGGGCGTGCTGGTGTGGCAGGACCTGCCGGTGCGAGGCCTGATGAACCGCAGCGTGGCGCCCGAAGCCCTACGCCAGGCCCGTGAAGCAGTCGACCTGCTGGGGCATCGTCCCTCGGTGGCGGTGTGGTGCGCGCACGACCAGCCGTTCTCGAGGCTCCGCCGACCGGGGCGAACGCCGGCGGTGGTGAGCCGCCAGGGGCCTTCCTGGAACCGCGATGTGCTCGACCGGCGACTCTGCCGGGTGCTCGGCCGCTGCGACGGCTCCCGGCCCGTCGTTCCCCACACCGGCGTGCCGCCCCGCTTCCCCCTGCTGGACGGAACCACCAGCGAGCTGTGGTTCGGCCTGCACGGCGGCCGGGCCGCCGATCTCGCTCCGGTGCTGGCCCGGGTGCCCGCGATGGGTCGTTTCGTGTCGGCGTTCGGGACGCCGGTGGCCGACGACCAGCCCGCGGTGGTGAAAGCGACGATCGAGACGCTGCGGCGGCTGAAGTACCGGCCGACTGGGGGCTTCATGCTCCATGCGCTGGCCGATGCGGGGGCCACCGGCGGCGCCGCGGCGGTCACTGGGGCCGGCGCCGGCTTCGGTGTGCTGGACGGGCTGCGCCGGCCGAAGCCGGGATGGCAGGCGCTGGTGGACGCGTGCCGCCCGCTGATCGTGGTGGCCGATCAACTGCCGGAGAGCGTGCGGGCCGGAGAAGTATTCGACCTCGCTGTCCATGTGGTCAACGACGCCAGGGCCGCGACCGGCGAGCTGCAGGTGCAAGCCAGGGTGGTGGGCCCCGACGGTGCGGTGGTCCGGGAGCAGCGCTGGGCTGGCACGGCCGGCGCCGACGACTGCGTGCTGGTGGGCCGTCTGGTGGTGATGGTCCCCCCCGTCACCCGGGTCGGCACCCTCGCCCTGGAGCTGACCCTTGCCGGCTGCGGCCCGGACGATCAGCCGGCCCCGGTAGCCACCAACCGCTACACCACGGTGATCGCGTAGCTCGCCCTCGAGACGCCGGCCGAAATTGATGACGAGACCGCCCGCATTGGGCCATTTCTCGCATCAATTTCGCTGGAGACGCGCCTAGCTGGAGCCACCGCACGGGGCCGATCTGGAAGGTCTGCACGTCGGGCTGGCCGGCCATCTCAGGAGTCCCCGCCATATCAGCCCCCGGCCGCGACCAGGACCACCCGGGCCGGCGACTCCGACGCCAGGCGCCAGCGGGTCTGCACCCACGCCGAGTGGAACATGACATCGCCAGCGTGGAGCGTTGCTCGGGGGCGGTCCTTGAAGTCCACGTGCAGCGATCCCTCTATCACATAGATCACCGTCTCGTCGGCGGACTCGAACCACTCGTCGACGTCGGGACCGGGCTCGATCCGGAAGTCTCCCAGCTCGGTGATGCGCCGGCCGCCCCGGTAGGCCGTCTTGGCGGTGGTGGCGTTGGGCAGCTCTCTCACCGGCATCTGGTTCAGCTCCGAGGCTCGCAGCACCTCCACCCGGGTGTCGGCCGGAGGGCTGGGGAGCAAGTCCGAAGGCCTCACGTCGAGCGCGGTCGCGATGCGTTACAACGTCGCTATGGCCACCGATGTCCGCCCGGCCTCGAGCTGGCTCAGGAACGGCTGGCTCACGCCGGCGGCCGCGGCCAGCTTCCGGCCCGACAGGCCCCGCTCGGCGCGGAGCGCCTTGACCTTGGCCCCGATCGCGAGACCCAGTTCATCCCTCACGACACTGCGCTTCCTGTCTCGAGCGGGAACATGGTATTGGAGATCCAGTAACATCGACCGGTCGAGCGACCGGACCAGGGAGGTTGCGCCTACATGGCTGCTGCCACTGACGTATGCCGCGACTCGGTGATCCTCAACCAGTGGCATCCGCTGTGGGCCATTGACGAGACGGAACCCGGCGTGGTGTACGTGACGGGCCTGCTGGCGGAGTCGGTCAGCTTCGCGATGACGTCCGACGGCCGAGCGGTCGTGTGGCGCACCAGGGGCGATCTCGCCGCGGGCACCGCCGTGGATCCCGATTCGGTGCCGGACCCGCTGCCCAGCCGGTGCGAGTTCCTCTACGTGTGGACGAGCCTCGGGGATCCGCTGGACCGGACGTTCGACATTCCCGAGTTCTTCGAGCCCGACCGCCGCAACTTCAACGGGAGCACGATCGGCGTGAACGTGTCGGCGCCCCGAGCCGTGGAGAACTTTCTCGACATGGGTCACTTCCCGTTCGTCCATGACGGTGTCCTGGGCTCGGAACCGCACACCGAGGTCGTGGACTATAAGGTCGCGATCGACGCCGAGACCGACGAGATCTGGGCCACGGAGTGCCAGTTCTGGCAGCCGGCCGCCTCTGCGACCGCGACCGAGGGCCAGATGGTCGACTACGTCTACCGGGTGATGCAGCCCTACTCGATCCTGCTCTACAAGTCGTGTCCGGCGGCTCCGGACCGGATGGACTTGATCGGTCTGTTCGTGCAGCCGGTGACCGAGGACTATGTCAGAGCTCACATGTTCCTGAGCCTGGTCGACGACGAGAGCAGCATCGCCCGGATCCGGTACTTCGTCCAGACCGTCTTCGCCCAGGACATGCCGATCCTCGAGAACCAGAATCCGAGGCTGCTCCCGCTCGACCCGCAGGCAGAGACGCCGATCCGCTCCGACCGGGCATCCATCGCCTACCGGCGCTGGCTGAGCGACCTCGGCATCACCTACGGGGTGATACCCGCGGCCTAGGGGCCGAGCGGACCCCGCGCCGCCCACACGACGACTCGCACGGCACTGAGCGAGGCCCCTAGGCCCGAGCGGCCCGTTAGCGCAGCGAACCACAGCGGGAGTAGGCCCGCTAGCACAGCGAACCACAGCGGGAGTAGGCCCGTAAGCAGCCCCCCTCCGACGATCACCAGAGCCAGGCCCGAGACGATCTGGTTCACCCGCAGCGAGATGGCCAGCAGCGCATGGATCCCGCTGAGCACCGCTCCGGCCAACCCGCCGGCCAGCAGCGCGAGCCAGAGGTTGCGTGGAGTGGGCAGACTTCTGGGGACGCCCCCTGGGAGACGCCGCGGCCGAGGTGTGCAAGTATCCGTTCATCGAGTTGAGCAGGGAGCAAGGATGACCCCGGTGGCCTCTGACCCGTTCACCCTGTGGCATCCGGTGGCGTCGGATCACGACGTGCCTCATCGCCACGTGCACCACGGCCAGTTGCTGGGCCGCGAGCTGGCGATCTGGCGGGCCGACGACGACTTCGTGAACGTGTGGGAGAACCGCTGCCTGCACCGCGGGGTCCGGCTCTCGATCGGTTCCAACGACGGCACCGAGCTCCGCTGCCAGTACCACGGCTGGCGCTACGCCAACCGGTCGGCGGGATGCACCTACATCCCGGCCCACCCCGCCGACGCCCCGGCCCGCACCATCTGCAACCGGACCTTCTCCGCGGTCGAGCGCTACGGCTTGATCTGGTCGGGCGAGGACCCGGTCGGAGAGCCCCCGACCATCGACGTGTTGGAGTCGTGCGCCCCGTTCGGGCTGCGCAACCTGCCGGTCAACGCCTCGGTCGAGATGACCGTGCAGTATCTGCAGGCCCATCGCTTCTGTCCCTCCGGCCGGCTCGACGCGGAGTCGGTGGAGATGACGGTGGAGATGACGGTGGAATGGATCGACGACTACTCGGTGGCGCTGACCGCCACCGCCGGCGGCTCGTCGTCAGGCTCAGCATCAGGCTCGTCGTCAGGCTCAGCATCAGGCTCAGCATCAGGCTCGTCGTCGACTGCGGTGTTCTTCGTCCAGCCGGTGGACTCGGGGCGCAGCGTGATCAGGGGCGTGCTGACCGAGACGCCGCCGGAAGGTGATCAGCTGGCCGTGCTGCGGCACCACGCAGTCGGGTTGAACGGGCTGGTGGCCGCGATCGAGGCAGAGGCCGCCCGGCTGCCCGCTCCCGAGCCGATAATGCCGGCGCTCCAGCAGGTTCCGATCCATCTGGCGGAGCTGCCCGAAGCACCGTCGGGCCGTATCGCTTCCCTGCGGGTCCAGGTGAACCGCAAGTGGTCGACGGCTGAAGGAGTCGCCGCCTTCGAGCTGGTGCCGCTGCAAGGCGTGCTGCCCACGTTCCAGCCGGGAGCCCACATCGACGTCCACCTGCCCAATGGGCTGATCCGCCAGTACTCGATCACCAACGGTGCCGGACAGTCGTCCTGCTACCGCATCGGAGTGAAGCTCGAGCCGGACTCCACCGGGGGGTCGGTCTGCCTGCACGAGACGGTGCGGGAGGGCGACGTGCTGGCCATCTCGGAGCCCCGCAACAACTTCCCGCTGCGGCGCGACTCGCTTCGGACGATCCTGCTGGCCGGCGGGATCGGCATCACCCCGCTGCTGTCCATGGCCCAGACGCTGGACCGCATGGACCTCGGCTTCGAGCTGCACTTGTTCGTGCAGTCGGAGGACCACATCGCCTTCCGCGACGTCGTCGACGGGCTGGGCGAGTCGGTGGTCCCCCATGTGGGTCTCTCACCCCCCGAGACGGTGGGCGAGATCCGGCGCCTGGTGGCCGAGCATCCGCCCCACACCCACCTCTACATCTGCGGCCCGGGACCGATGCTGGAGGCGGCCCGGCTCGAGGCCGCCGCGGCAGGCTGGCCCGACGACGCCGTCCACTTCGAGTACTTCAAGAACACCACCGAGATCGACGACTCGTCGACGTTCGATGTGGCGCTGGCGCGTTCCGCGCTGACCTTGACCGTCGGCGCAGGTCAGACGATCCTCGAGGTCCTGCGGGAGCATGGTGTGAGCGTGCCGTCATCGTGCGAGCAGGGAGCGTGCGGAACTTGCGTGGCGACCGTGCTGGAGGGCGAGCCCGACCACCAGGACGTGTACCTGAACGACTCGGACCACCGGGCCGGCGACCGCATGATGACCTGCGTGTCCAGATCCAAGTCCGACCGGCTCGTGCTGGACCTGTGATGCCCGCCGGTCTCCCGCATCGTGCCGGACCTGTGAGGGCGGGGGCTCTCCCGCATCATGCCGGACCTGCGAGGGTGGGGGCGCAGCCATGATCAAGCTCTACGACTACGTGCTGTCGGTCAACTGCTACAAGCAGCGGCTGATGATGAGCATCCTGGACGTGCCCTACGAGTCGATCCCCGTCGACTTCTACCCGGGCTGGGAGCACAAGGGCGAAGAGTTCAAGAAGATCAACCCGCTGGGCCACATCCCGGTCATCGACGACGACGGCTACATCCTGTGGGACGCCCACGCCATCCTGGTGTACCTGGCCGCCAAGTACGACCCGAGCGGGCTGTGGTACCCGACCAGCGATCCCCGGCTGCTCGGTGAGACCGCTTCGTGGATGCTGTTCGCGGAGGGGACCACCAACACCGCGTCGGCGGCCCGGCTGTGCGTGAACCTGGGCTACGACTTCGACCTGGAGGCCTGCCGGGCCGGTGCCCACCGGCTGTTCAGGGTGCTGGACGAGCACCTGTGGTTCCGTGAGCGGGAAGGCCGGGAGTGGGTGTGCTCCGGCCCGCACCCCACCATCGCCGACATCGCCCTGTTCCCCGACGTGGTGCTGTCGGAGGAGGGCGGGATCCCCCGGCTCGACTATCCGGCGCTGAGGCGCTGGACCGACCGGGTGAAGCGGATGCCAGGCTTCGAGGGGATGCCCGGGATCTTTCCCGCCTCGCAGGCCCGCCAGAACTGACTTGCGGGGCCTCTCACGAGGTGCCGAACGTGAGGCCTAGTTCTCTGAGCCAGCGGCGGTAGGCGACTGCGGTCTTGTCCGCTCGCAGGTGCAGTTCGGCCTGCAGGTCCAGCGGCAGCCGCTCGGGCCGCTGTGACTCGACGATGGGGATGTCCTGGAGGACGATCTCGTCGATGTAGTCACCGAAGTCGGTGTCGGACATGTCGTGGTTGTAGTTCATCGAGTTC
Organism: Acidimicrobiia bacterium; assembly: GCA_021296315.1. Lineage (GTDB taxonomy): Bacteria > Actinomycetota > Acidimicrobiia > Acidimicrobiales > Aldehydirespiratoraceae > Aldehydirespirator. Next base: position 36,181 of record JAGWAO010000030.1, read on the forward strand.
CACATCCAGCCGACGCTGTGGTTCACGTCGACCGGGGTGACCGCGAAGTACATGGTGTAGCGCTCGGGGCCGCCGCCGGGGACCGACAGCCCGATGTAGGCGGTGCGGGGCCGCAGCACCCGGTACAGCCACTGCGCCATCTTGGCCTCGCCCGACCCCTCGGGGTTGGGCGTCCAGGTGTTGATGTCGCGGGCGGTGATGCCGTCGGGGGTGGTCTCGACGTTGTAGTCGCCGATCTCGGCGTGATCGCAAAGCGCAGGTCAACGGCCAGCCAAAGCGCAGGTCAACGGCCAGCCAAAGCGCAGGTCAACGGCCAGCCAAGGCGCGGGTTAGGGGCGCCACCAGCTTGGCCGCGCCGATGACGAAGTGGAAGTAGAAGTGGGCCACCACGGCGCCGGCAATGTTGGCTGCGGGGCTGCGTCGCCGGCCGGCGGGTTCGAGGGGGCCGGTGTCGGTCAGCATCCGGGCCTTGAAGCCGGCGATGAACTCCGGGTCGGTGATCAGCAGGCAGACTTCCTGGTTGCAGCGGAAGCTGTGGCGGCTGAAGTTCGACGAACCCACAAGCAGCTTGGTGTCGTCGGCGAGCAGGAACCGGGCGTGGAAGAAGTCCGGATAGGTGCGCAGCGCCACGCCGGCACGGACCAAGCGGCTCCAGATGTAGGGCTCAGCCGCTCGCAGCCAGCGGTAGTTGTTCTGCTGGGCGGTGATCACCGTCTTGTTGGGGGTCCGGGCCCGGCCGAGCAGCTTGACGATGCCCACATCCAGCGAGTACGGCGAGGCGAGGACGAGGCTGTGGGTCGCGCCCTGGACGATGTCGTTGAAGACGGGCTCGATCTCCCGGTTGGTCAGGACCGTCCCGCTCACGGAACGGCGATCGCCTCGCTCAGTGCGGGCGAAGTCCTCGACCATGGCCTCCACGGTGGCGGGGTCGGTGATGCGGACCATGAAGTCGCGCCAGGCGAAGTTGTGGTCGCTGATGTTGATGCCGCCGAGGTAGGCGTGGTCGTCCACCACGTACTGCTTCTTGTGGTTGCGGCTCAGTCCGAAGAACTTCACCGGTCCGAAGGGCTGGGTGAAGCTCACGGCCACACCGGCGGCCCTGAGCCGGTCGAACATGGCCTTCGTCTCGGCGGCCTCGGCCCGCACGGACGTGTCGCTGGCCCTCCGGTCGCTGACGTAACGCAGGGCGAAGCAGTCGACCAGCAGCCGCACGTCCACACCCCGACCGGTGGCCTCGACCAGCAGGTCGGCCACGGCCAGGCCGGAGGCGTCGCCGTCGAAGGTCATCACCTGCACCAGAACCCGCCGCTCAGCCGCAGCCAGAGCCCGGTGCAGATCGTCGACAAACTCGGTGTTCGTCAGCAGCCGCAAACGCCCGTCACCGCCCACCCGCCGAAAGCTACCGCCCAACGCTCGAACGAACCGCCCCGACCCCACCAACACGAAATGGGCGACCAAATGGGCTTAACGACACCAATTTCGGAGGAATGACCGTAGTTTCATATATTTCATGATATATAACTATATATGGATGAGGGACCGATCCATGAGCGAATGAAGCGACAGCACGGACTAGTCACCAGACGACAGGCTCACGAGGACGGCATGACCGGCACGCAGATCAAGTGGCGAGTCCGTACCGGCGATTGGGTGCGGGTCGCCCACGGCGTCTACCGGCACCGGTCAGCACCCGACACCCGGATTGCTCGACTCCTCGCAGCGTGCCTGACACGTGACGCGCTGGCCAGCCACCGCGCAGCGGCCGCCCTGCATGGCATCGAGGGCTTCAGGCTCAATCGCATCGAGGTGGTCGTCTCACGGGGCGCAGCGAGACCCATGAAGGGAGCGATCCTCCACCAGTCGACCCAATTCGACCTGACCATGCCGGTCGAATGTACGGGCGTGCCGTGCACGGGATTGGGCCGCACGCTGCTCGACGTGTCTGCCGTCGTCAGTCGGCAGCGTCTCGACCAGGCCATCGATTCAGTGCTAAGGGACGGCCGATTGCGCCTCACAGACCTCTACCGGGTACTGGTGTCTCACGCCCGACGGGGACGAGACGGCTGTGCGGCTTTCCGGGCCTCGCTGGAGGACCGCGGCGACGACCTAGTGCCGCTCAGCGCTTGGAGTCGCATGGTGGCCGACCTCCTAGTCGAATCAGGCCTCAGCCGGCCGGTGATGGAGCACCGAGTCCACAACCCCGACGGCGGGTTCGTCGGGCAGGTTGACCTCGCCTATCCGGACTGCCGGGTGGCCATCGAGCTTGACAGTAGGCGCTGGCACCTGAACCGCGTGTCGTTCGACAAGGATCCTGAGCGCCGCAACCGGCTGACCATCCTGGGTTGGACGGTTCTCAACTTCACTTGGACGCACTACATACAAGATCCCGGCGCACTGTGCGCCACCGTCAAGGCAGCGTGCGGCCAGCACCACCCAACCAAATTGGCGACGAAATAGGTACTGGACACCCACAATCCGCACCGATTTCGTGTTGGCCAGCACCACCCAACGAAATTGGCGACGAAAGGGGCACTGGACACCCACAATCCGCACCGATTTCGTGTTGGAGGGTGGTCGCACCATTTCCGTGGCGCCATTAGGTTGGGGGGATGGCGCAGACGGTCGCTCCCCCCGAGGCCGCTGAGCAGGTGCCGCCGCTCAGGCAGCGCCGGCGGGAGCTTCCCTGGCCGCTGAACATCTACCAGACCGCCGTCGGCAAGAAGTACGTGATGGCGGTCACTGGGATCGGGCTGCTGGCCTTCGTGATCGTGCACATGATCGGCAACCTGCACCTGTACGAGGGCCCGACCCAGATCAACGAGTACGCCGAGGCCCTGCGAGACCTGGGCGGCCACCTGGTGCCCCGCACCCTGATCCTTTGGGTGATGCGCATCGGGCTGCTGGCCATGTTCGTGCTGCACATCCACAGCGCCTGGTCGCTCAAGGAGATCAGCCGGCGCAGCAGCCCCCGGGCCAACTGGGTCAGCGGCAACAAGCGCTACGCCGGCGGGCAGGACTACGTGGCCGTCAACTTCGCCAGCCGCACCATGCGCTGGACCGGACCCATCGTCGGCCTGTACGTGCTGTTCCACCTGGCCGACCTCACCTGGGGATGGTGGCTGGGCGGCGACTACGTCCGGGGCGACGTGTACCACAACGTGGTGGAGTCGCTGTCGTCGATCCCGGTGGCGATCATCTACATCGTGGCCAACGTGGCGCTGTCAGTGCACATCTACCACGGCATGTGGTCGGCGTTCCAGACGCTGGGGGTCAACAACCCCCGGTTCAACCACTTGCGGCGGGGGCTGGCCACGGTGATCGCCGGGGGGATCCTGGTCGGCAACCTCAGCTTCCCGATCATGGTCCAGGCCGGGGTGGTCGCATGAGCGGGGCGGCCGCCGGACGGTGCCGGCGGGAGGGCCGACGAGAATCTCGGCAGAGCGGGGCGGACGCCGGACGGTGCCGGCGGGAGGGCCGACGAGAATCTCGGCAGAGCGGGGCGGACGCATGAGCGTCGTGCTGGACGCCAAGGTCCCCACCGGTCCCATCGCCGAGAAGTGGGACAACCACAAGTTCTCGGTGAAGCTGGTCAACCCGGCCAACAAGCGGCGGTTCAAGATCCTGGTGGTGGGCACCGGGCTGGCCGGGGCCTCGGCCGCGGCGTCGCTGGCCGAGCTGGGCTACGAGGTCGAGGCGTTCACCTTCCACGACTCACCCCGCCGGGCCCACTCCATCGCCGCGCAGGGCGGCATCAACGCAGCCAAGAACTACCGCAACGACGGCGACTCGATCTACCGGCTGTTCTACGACACCGTCAAGGGCGGCGACTACCGCTCCCGGGAGGCCAACGTCTACCGCCTGGCCCAGGTGTCGCTCAACATCATCGACCAGTGCGCGGCCCAGGGCGTGCCGTTCGCCCGGGAGTACGGGGGCCTGCTGGCCAACCGTTCCTTCGGAGGGGCCCAGGTGAGCCGCACCTTCTACGCCCGGGGCCAGACCGGCCAGCAACTGCTGCTGGGCGCCTACCAGGCCATGGCCGCCCAGATCGCGGCCGGGGCCGTGACCCTGCACAACCGGGCCGACGTGCTCGACATCGTGGTCAAGGACGGCGAGGCGTGCGGGATCATCGTCCGGGACCTGCTCACCGGCGAGGTGCGGGCCCACAGCGGCCATGCCGTGGTGCTGGCCACCGGCGGCTACGGCAACGTCTACTACCTGTCCACCAACGCCATGAACTGCAACGTCACCGCGGCGTGGCGGGCCCACCGGCGGGGAGCGACCTTCGCCAACCCGTGCTACACGCAGATCCATCCCACGTGCATCCCGGCCAGCGACGAGTTCCAGTCGAAGTTGACGCTCATGTCGGAGTCGCTGCGCAACGACGGGCGCATCTGGGTGCCCCGCAACATGGACGAGTCCCGGGCCGCGGCCGACGTCTCCGAAGCCGACCGGTACTACTTCCTGGAGGAGAAGTACCCGGCGTTCGGGAACCTGGTGCCCCGGGATGTGGCGTCCCGCAACGCCAAGACGGTGGTGGACCAGGGCCTCGGCGTGGGGCCGCTGCGCAACGGGGTGTACCTCGACTTCGCCGATGTGATCGCCCGCGACGGCGAGGCGGTGGTGCGGGAGAAGTACGGGAACCTGTTCGACATGTACGAGCGCATCACCGGCGAGGACCCCTACCGCTCCCCCATGCGCATCTACCCGGCCACCCACTACACCATGGGCGGGCTGTGGGTGGACTACAACCTGATGACCAACGTGCCTTGGGCGAGTGCAACTTCTCGGACCACGGGGCCAACCGGCTGGGGGCCTCGGCGCTGATGCAGGGGCTGGCCGACGGGTACTTCGTGCTGCCCTACACCATCGGCGACTACCTGGCTCCGAAGCTGGGGTCGGCGCCGGTGCCGACCGACGATCCGGCGTTCGCAGCGGCGGTGGCCGAGGTGGACGACCGCACCCGGGGGTGGCTGGCCAAGCGAGGCACCAAGTCGGTGGACTTCTACCACCGCGAGCTCGGCAAGATCGTGTGGGAGTACTGCGGCATGGCCCGCAACCGCACCGGCCTGGAGAAGGCGCTCACCGAGATCCCGGCGCTGCGGGAGGAGTTCAGGGCCAACGTGAAGGTGCTGGGGTCGGCCGACACCACCAACCAGTCGCTGGAGCAGGTCAACCGGGTGGACGACTTCATGGAGATGGCCGAGTTGAAGGTGCGTGACGCCCTGCACCGGGAGGAGTCCTGCGGTGGGCACTTCCGGGAGGAGCACCAGACCCCGGAGGGCGAGGCCCTGCGGGACGACGAGAACTTCGCTTTTGTGGCCGCCTGGGACTGGCAGGGTCCCGACCGGCCCCAGGAGCTGGTCAAGGAGCCGCTCGAGTTCGAGAACGTGAAGCTCACCCAGAGGAGCTACAAGTGAGCGCCGGCGAAATTGATGTCATGAACGCCCCTGGAGGCCAAGATCCGCATCAATTTCGGGGCGGCCGGGTTGGGGCGTGACATGAGCGCAGGGAACGGCTCGGGTTCCGGGAATGGCTCGGGTTCCGGGAATGGGCACGGGGCCCGGTTGCGGCTGAAGCTGCGGATCTGGCGTCAGGCCGGGCCCGACGAGCCGGGGAGCTTCCTGGACGTCGACGCGGTGGACATCCCGGAGGACTGCTCGTTCCTGGAGATGCTCGACATCGTGAACGAGCGCCTGATCACCGACGACATCGAGCCGATCACGTTCGCCCACGACTGCCGGGAGGGCATCTGCGGCACGTGCGGGGTGATGATCAACGGCCGTCCCCACGGACCCGAGAAGGCCACCGCCACCTGCCAGTTGCACATGCGCAAGTTCCGCGACGGCGACGAGATCGTGATCGAGCCGTTCCGGGCGGCGTCGTTCCCGGTGGTGAAGGA
>JAGWAO010000030.1:42453-43693 GCA_021296315.1 Acidimicrobiia bacterium
GACTACCTGAAGGCCAAGGTCAAGAACCGCCGCCTCGCCTCCCAGACCTGAGGGTCGGCGGAGCGCAGTGGCGTGCCCGCGATCTTGGGGCGAATTCTTTGGACCCACCCCACGAAACCAACCCGAGATCTTGGGGCGGGCCGGGCGCAGATTTCTTGGAGCGAATTCTCTGGACCCACCACACGAAACCAACCCGAGATCTTGGGGCGGGCTGAGGCGGCAGGCTGATGGGCGTGCGTGAGGAGGGCGGGGGTCCGGGACGGCGGTTGGCGGTTGGCTTGGCCCGGGGCGTGTTCATGGGTGCGGCCGACGTGGTGCCGGGCGTTTCGGGCGGCACCATCGCGGTGGTGCTCGGCATCTACGAGCGGCTGCTCGGCGCGATCCGGGGTGTTGCGGGGGCAGCGGGACGGCTGCTGCGGGGCGACTGGCGGGGCTGCGGACGGCGGCTGGCCGCAGTGGACTGGTGGCTGATCGTGCCGCTGCTGGCCGGGATCCTGGCCACGATCGTGCTGCTGGCCTCGGTGATCGAGACCCAGCTGGAGGACCGTCCCGAGACCATGGCCGGCCTGTTTTGCGGGCTGGTGGTCGCCTCGGCGGTGTCGGCGTGCCGGCTGTTCGAGTGGCGGGGGGTCGCCCAGATCGCGGTGACAGCGGTTGCGGCGGGGGCCACGTTCGGGTTGCTGGGCCTTCAGTCCGGTCCGGTGGCCGATCCGTCGCCGCCGGTGCTGGCCGGGGCCGGTGCAATAGCGGTGTGCGCCATGATCCTGCCGGGGATCAGCGGGGCGTTCCTGCTGCTGATGCTGGGCATGTACGGGGCGGTGATCAGCATCGTCACCGAGACCCAGTACCTGGACGCGGCCGTGTTCCTGGCGGGGGCGGCAGTGGGGCTGGCCCTGTTCTCGTCGCTGCTGGGATGGCTGCTGGATCAGGACCGCAACACAGTGATGTCGGTGCTGGTGGGGCTGATGCTCGGGTCGCTGCGGGTGCTGTGGCCGTGGCCCAACGGCGTGGGCGTGATGAGCCGCCACGAGCACGAGGTGATCTCAGGCACCGGCCTGGCCTGGCCTGGTGCCGGGGAGTGGGCGGCCCCTACGGTGGCGGCCGTCGTCGGCTTCGCGGTGGTACTGCTCGTCACCCGCCTGGCCAAAGACTGAGCCGGCCCGCCGGTCAGAGGGCCGGCCGGAAAGGCCGCGACGGGACACTCGCCTCCGGCGGTGGTACTGCTCGTCACCCGCCTGGC
>JAGWAO010000030.1:43700-45029 GCA_021296315.1 Acidimicrobiia bacterium
AAGACTGAGCCTGGCCCAAGCCTGAGCCAGGTCGCCCGTCAGGGGGTGGCCGGAAAGGCGGGAATCGGGCGTTCGCCTCCAGCGGTGGTTCGGTGCATGCGCCGGGGCTCGCCGGGGTCGTAGTCGTAGTTGGCGTAGTGCATGGCGCAGCGGTTGTCCCACATCACCACGTCGCCGGGCTGCCAGCGGTGGCGGTAGACGTTGTCGGGCTCAGTGGCGATCTGTTCGATCAGCTCGAGCAGGGGACGGCTCTCCCGCGCCGTCATCCCGGTGAAGTTCGACGTGAAGAAGGTGTTGGTGTAGAGCGCGGGCCGGCCGGTGGCGGGATGGCGCCGCACCACGGGATGGGTGCTCGGCGGGGGGACGTCGAGGTCGACCGGGCTGTCGGTGTCGGCCTCCAAGTTTCGCTTCCGGAGCGCGTCCCCGTCGTGTTCGGCGGTGAGCGGCGCCAGCAGCGCCTTGAGGCCGGACGAGAGGCGCTCCCAGGCCTCGTACATGTTGCAGAACATGGTGTCACCACGGCCTTCGGGCACGGTCACGGCGTGCAGGATCGACACTGCGGGAGGCTCGGATGCGCAGGAGATGTCGGAGTGCCAGAAGTCGTTGCGGGCAGCCCGCAGGCCGGGACGGTTCTCGAACACGATGCACAGACCGTCGGGGTCCATACCGGGTCGGGCGGCCAGCGGATGGGGCACTGGCGTGCCGATGCAGGCGGTGAAGTCGATCTGCTGTTGCGCGGTGAGGTCCTGGCCTCCGATCACCAGCACGATGTGCTCGAACAGCGCGGCCCGAATGGCCTCGGCAGTGTCGGCATCCAGCGGCTCGCTCAGATCGATCCCGTCGAGGTGGGCGCCGATGTTCGCCGTCAGTGGCGTGACGGCGCCCGCGCCTGGTCCAACGGTCATCGCGCCAACAGTAGGTGCGGTGCCGGCCCCTTTGCCTCCCGCGTGATGTATGAGGTATACATCGCAGGCGAACGCCCCGGAACCGCCCGGCGGCCTCATCCCAACGCCACAGGAGGGCCAACCAATGCGCAGAGTGGACGCCGAAGTAGTCGACGCCTACATCGACCCCGAGCGGTGCTGCAACCAGGGCAGCATCGTCAAGCTCCAGAACGGAGATCTGCTGCTGGGTTACAACGAGGAGCGGGGCCCGATGCACGCCGACACCGGCCGATCATGCCTGATCAAGTCCTCCGACGGCGGCAAGAGCTGGGATCCGGACACCCGGGTGGTGGTGGAGGACTACAGCGAGCACACCGGCAACTGGGACTGCGCCTTCGCCCAGATCAGCGACGGCACCATCATCATGCACACCCGCATCTGCGGC
>JAGWAO010000078.1:0-1029 GCA_021296315.1 Acidimicrobiia bacterium
GCTTGGTCGTGGCCGGCTGGGTCGTGACTCCGGCGGTCGGGGCACTGGTTGTGGGCGTGTCGGCGCCGGCAGGGGAGGCAGTGTCGGTCATGGCTGCCATCCTGTCACCAGTTCGCGCCGCTGGCTACCGTGACCTTCGGCATCGCAAAGCAAGGAGCAACACGTGAAGTTCGGGATCTCGTTCGCCAACGTGGGAACGTTCATAAAGGGCAAGGGCGCGGCCCTGCTGGCCCAGGCCGCCGAGGAGGCCGGGTTCGACTCGCTCTGGACTGTGGAGCACATCCTGTACCCGGAGGGCTACGAGTCCGTCTACCCGTACGCGCCCGACGGCAAGATGCCCGGCTCGGGCAGCAACCCCATACCCGACCCGCTGGTGTGGCTGGGTTACGCGGCCGCGGTCACGTCCACCATCAGGCTGGCCACCGGCATCTCGCTGCTGCCCGAGCGGCATCCGCTGACGTTCGCCAAGGAGGTCGCCACCCTGGACGTCCTGTCGGGGGGCAGGGTCACGCTCGGGGTAGGCATCGGCTGGCTGCGCGAGGAGTTCGACGCGCTGGGCGTGCCCTGGGAGCGCCGCGGTCCCCGCACCGAGGAGTACATGGAGGTCATGCGCAGGGTCTGGGCGGAAGACGACGTGACCTTCGACGGCGAGTTCGTGTCGTTCCGCCGGGCCAGCTCCAACCCCAAGCCCAAGGCGGGAACGATCCCCATCCACATCGGCGGCCACAGCGAGGCCGCGGCCCGCAGAGCGGGGCGAGTCGGCGACGGCCTGTTCCTGGCCGGCGGCGACATGGCGCAGTTGCTCGACGTCGCCCGCAACACCGCGGCCGACTGCGGGCGCGACCCGGAGTCGCTGGAGATGTCGGCGGTGCACCTGGGGCTGTTCGGCGACGATCCGGCCGGGGCGGTGCAGGAGGCGGAGTCGTGGGGCGTCGAGCGGCTGATGGTTCCGTCGGTGTTCTATTTCCGCAACACCGCCGAGGGCCTGGCCGCTTTCGGAGAGTCGGTGATCGCCCCCAACTCCTGACG
>JAGWAO010000078.1:1130-5172 GCA_021296315.1 Acidimicrobiia bacterium
TGCGTTCCAACACCTCGGACAGCAGAACGGCGCTGCGCTGGGCGGTGAAGACCTCGATGTCCGCGTCGGTGCCCTTGGCGACCTCGACGTCGATCCTCACCGTCGGATCCTGGACGTGAGCGTGGACCCGTTCAACGGCTCGCCGGTAGGTGCGGTCCAGGGCGATCCCGATCCGGAGCAGTCCGGCCAGCACCCGCACCCGGTAGCGGTCCCGTTCGCTGAGCGCGGTGTATTCGCGGTGTGAGGACACCGGCTCGCTCTTGCGGTGGTATCGGGCCACCAGCGCGATGAGCTCCAGCTCGCCGTCGGTGAAGCCGGCCAGGCGCTCGCTGTGGCGGATCAGGTAGTAGGAGTGCTTGTGGTGCGACGAGTGGGCCACGAATCGCCCGATGTTGTGGAGCAGCCCGGCCGCCTCCAGGAACTCGCTGTCGGCGATGCCCAGGCCGTGCGCGGCCGCGGTCTCGTCGAACAACTCGAGGGCGAGGTCCGTGGCGTGCTCGGCATGGTTCAGATCCTCGTGGTAGCTGCGGGCCAGGGCCAGCACGCTGGACCTTCTCAGGTCGCTGAGATGGTGGAGGCCATCGTCGCGGGAACGGTCCTGGCGATTGAACCGGTCCAGCAGCAGGCCCTCGCGCAGCGCCCCGGTCGACACCACCATCGACTCGATCTCCAACGCCTTGAACAGCTGCCTGAGCAGCACGGCGCCCCCGATGATCACGTCGCTGCGGGCCGGGTCCAGGCCGGGCACCTTCAGGCGGTCGTCTGGGCGGGGTCGGGAGATCAGCTCCTTCACCACGCCTGCCAGGTCGGAGCGTTCGAGGATGGCGTTGGCCGCGGTGCGGAGGGTCTCGCCCCGCCTCGCCGCGCACAGGTAGGCCAGAGCAGCGATGGTCCCGGAGCAGCCCACCGCGACGTCGAATCCGATGCTCTTGGCCTCCTGGGCGACCGGCGCGACGAAGGATCGGATGTGGCGGCGGCAGTCCTTCACCGCGCCGTCGGCTATCACGCCCTCCGGGAAGAATCGGTCGGTGAGGCGGATGTGGCCCAGCTTGAGGCTGCGGGCCAGCGCCGGTGCGGTGCCGTTGCCCACGATGACCTCTGTGGAGCCGCCGCCGATGTCGATCACCACGTGAGGCCGGCCGGCGATGGGCACCGCGCTCATCGCTCCCAGGTGGATGAGCCGGGCCTCCTCCGTGCCGGAGATCACCTGCACGGTCACATGGGCCTCGCTGCGGGCCCTCCGCAGGAAGTCGCTCTGGTTGTCGGCCTCGCGCACCGCGCTGGTCGCGACCGCCACGACCTCGGCGTCGTGGGCGTCGGCGATGTGGCGGCACTCGACGAGCGCGGAGATGGCCCGGTCGATGGCGTCGGGCAGCAAGCGCCTCATGTCAGCGCCGCCACTGCCCAGCCGCACCGGCATCCGCTCCCGGACCACCACTTCGGGGGAACCGCCCGGAACCTCCTTGGCGATCACCATGTGAACCGAGTTGGTGCCCACATCGATGGCTGCCAACGCCCGCGAGCCCGTCATCGGCGAGCAAGCCTCACGCCAGATTTCCGTATCAGGCCGTGGCCAACGGGCGGTCGGGGTCGGACCCCCAGGCCGACCACGAACCCACGAACAGCCGCCCGTCGTCGAGCCCGGCGTGGCGGATGGCCAGCAGGTCGTGGCAGGCGGACACACCGCTGCCGCAGTAGGCGATGACCTGCCGGTCGGCGGCCCCGGCCCGCTCGTAGCGGTCGCGCATGCCGGCTGCCGGCAGCAGCCGACCGTCGCTCAGGTTGTCGCCGACCTGCATGCTCACCGCTCCGGGGATGTGCCCGAACCGGGGATCGATCTGGTTGGGTTCGCCCCGGTACCTCTCGATGGAGCGGGCATCGATGACCAGCGACTCGGGATCGACCCGGGCTGCATCCACGTCGTCGATGGTGGCGAAGCGCTCGGCGGGCCAGGGCCGGGCGGCGAACCCGGCTGCACGCCATGAGGGTGCCCCGGTCTCGAGATCGCCCTCCCATGCCTCCAGGCCTCCGTCGAGCACGGCCGCGGGCATGCCTACGCAGTCGAGCATCCACCAGAGGCGGGAAGCAATGACCCCGCCCACGTCGTCGTAGGCCACCACCTCGGCGTCGTCGCCGATGCCGAGGCGGCCCATGGCCGCGGCGAAGTCCTCAGGGGACGGCAGCGGATGGCGTCCTCCGGCACGGGTGGGCGGGCCAGAGAGGTCGGTGTCCAGATCGACGAAGCGGGCTCCCGGGACGTGTCCCCGGTCGTAGGCATCGCGTCCGGAGCGACCGTCGAGGTACCACCGGACATCCGCGATCACGACGTCATCGCGGTGGTCGGCGAGCCACTCCGCGTCGACCAGCGGTCCGAATCCGCCCATCAATTCCCCTCCGGAGCCGGATCCGCCGCCGACAGGACCTCGCGCACGATGCCGGCGATCTCGGCCGGATGGGTCCTCATCAGCCGGTGGCGGCCGTCGTCGATGGTGCGGCGACGCACGTCCGGCAGCTTGCGCTCCATGTAGTCGTTGGCCCCGACGAAGTTCCTGTCGCGACTGCCCACGATCAGCCCGACCGGGACGGTCACCTCCGGCAGCCGGTCGATCACCATCGAGTCGGTGTGGAGGCTGGCGATGGCGGCCACCCGGGGGAGCTCGAGCCGGGGCATGGTCAGATGGACCGCATCGTTCCAATCCTGCATCGAGGACGCGTCGCGGAACCCGGGCCCGGCGGCCACCATCACCAGCCCCCGGAGCGCTCCGGGCCTGGTGATGCAGTGGGCCAGACCCAGGTAGCCGCCCAGGGAGTGCCCGACGTACACCGCGGGGCCGCTCTCGGCCAGCACGTCGTCGATGGAGCCGAGCAGCGCCTCCCGCTCGTAGGCCGCGGCCTCTGCCGGGGCGGGGGAGCGGCCGTGGGCGGGAAGGTCGACCGCGGTGCAGGTGCAGTCCGCGCCGAGAGCGGCCACCGTCGTCTCCCAGACGGAGGAGTCGTCGGCAAAGCCGTGCACGAGCACTACCGCCGGCCCGGTCCCGGTCGTGGTGCGGTGCAGCTGCGTGCTCATGTCTCCGTGAGGATGTCGGGCTCGACGTACATGGGTCGGGCGATGGGCACCGCGGCTCGGGTGTTCTCCTCCACCCGGTTGATGGCATCGGCAAGGTCAGCGGTGCTGTAGCCGGGGTCGAATCCGACCTTGGCCGCCACCAGCAGTGGGTCCGCAGGTGGATCAGTCCGATGACTCCCGGGGTGGACTCGATCGCCTGGCGGATCGCCTGGGCGTCGGCCTTGGCGGCTCCCTCGCCTATGAGGAGGCTTCGCATCTCGACGGCCAGCACCGCCGCGATCAGCCCGAGCAGAACCCCGATGGACAGCGTGCCGATGCCGTCCCACACCGGCGCGTCGAAGACCACCGCGATCATCAGCGCCCCCAGAGCCAGTACGAGACCCACGAGGGCGCCCAGGTCCTCCAGCAGCACCACCGGCAGCTCCGGGGTCCGCGAGCGGCGCACGAAGCTGATCCACGACGCCTTGCCGCGCAACCGGTTGGACTCGATCACCGCGGTGCGCATCGACAGGCTCTCCAGCACGATGCCCACGCTCAGCACGCCGAAGGCCCACGCCGGCGAGCTGATCTCGTGGGGGTGGCGGATCTTCTCGATCCCCTCGTACAGGGCGTACAGCGACCCGACGGTGAACAGCACCAGGGCCACCACGAACGACCAGAAGTAGCGCTCGCGCCCGTAGCCGAACGGATGCAGCGCGGTGGCGTCGCGACGGGCCAGACGGCCGCCCAGAAGCAGCAGAGCCTGGTTGCTGGTGTCGGCCACGCTGTGGATGGCTTCGGCCAGCATCGAGGACGCCCCGGTGAAGGCGAAGGCCACGAACTTGGCGATCGCCAGTCCGAGGTTGGCGAAGAAGGCGGCCAGGATCGCCTTGGTTCCTCCTCCGGCCGCCATGGCCGGCAAGGCTAACGGCGTGTCGTCCGTCGGCCCGCGCTCGGGGTGCGAACTTTGCCCGGCCGCCCTGTGCAGAGTGTGAC
>JAGWAO010000079.1:0-5617 GCA_021296315.1 Acidimicrobiia bacterium
GCACCGGGTCGGCTACCTCCCGGAGGAGCGCGGCCTCTACGCCAAGATGAAGGTGGCCGAGCAGTTGACGTTCCTCGCTGCGATCCGCGGGCTCGACCAGGTCGAGGCGGCCCGGCGCGCGCACGCCTGGCTCGATCGCGTCGGCCTCGCCGCCAACGCGAAATCCGACACTGGCGACCTGTCGAAGGGCATGCAGCAGAAGGTGCAGTTCGCGGCGGCGGTCATCCACGAGCCCGACCTCATCGTCCTCGACGAGCCCTTCACCGGCCTCGACCCCATCAACACCCGCCTCCTGAAGGAACTCATCCTCGAGCAGCGGGAGCGCGGCGCGACGGTGGTCCTCTCGACGCATCTCATGGAGCAGGTCGAGGCTCTCTGCGAGTCGATCTGCCTGATTCATCGGGGCCGGCCGGTCCTCGACGGCGTCGTCGCCGACATCCGGGCCGGCTACGGGCGGAACACGGTGGCGGTGGAGTACGAGGGCGACGGCGCGGCGCCGCTGACGGACCCGCGGCGAGGACACCGGTCAGGAGGCGCGGCTCGAGCTCGATCCCGGCACCGACGCCCAGGCGGTCATCCGGGCCGTGGTCGATCGGGTGGCGGTACGGTCGGTGCGCCTCGAGCACCCGAGCCTCGAGGACATCTATCTCGAACGGGTCGGGGCGTCGTCCCCGACCGTGGAGGACGCGTCGTGAACCCGAGCCAGATCGCCAAGGTCGCGCGCCGCGAGTACCTCACCCGCGTGCGCAGCAAGGCCTTCATCCTGATGACGGTGATGATCCCCATCCTCATGGGCGGCTACATCTTCATCATGCCGGTGCTCGTCGGGAACCGACGAGCTGCGCATCGCGGTGGTGGACGCGGGGACCGGCCTCGCGCCGGCCCTCGCCGGGCACCTCGCGGCCATCGAGCAGCCTCGGATCGACGTCGCCGAGCAGACCGTCGTGCCCGACGATTCGGAGAGCGTGCGGCAGCCCTACACCGAGGCGGTGCTCGGCGGGAGCCTCGACGGCTACCTGGTGCTCACCCCCGACCCCGTCATCGGGGCGCGCAGCCGCTACTACGCGCGCGAGACCGGGAACCCCGTGATGCTGCGCGACATCGAGCGGGCCATCGAGGCCACCCTCCTCGACCGCCTCGTCGCCGGCACCGGCGTCGACACCGAGCGGGTGCGCGCCTGGCAGCGCTTCGACCTCGAGGCGGTGACGGTGTCGGACGCGGGCGAGTCGGAAGGCGGCTTCGAGGCCGCGTTCTTCAGCACGTTCGCCCTCGCGATGCTGCTGTACATGGCGGTGCTCATCAACGGACAGGGCATGGCGATGGCCATCGTCGAGGAGAAGTCGTCCCGCCTCATCGAGGTCATCCTGGGGGCGGTCACCGCCACCGAGTTCATGGCCGGCAAGATTCTCGGGGTGCTCGGCTCGGGCCTGACGCAGCTGGGCATCTGGGTCGGCGCGCTGCTGCTCGGCGTGCTCTACGCGGCGCCGATGCTGGCGATGGGCCCCGACCTCGCCGACTTCGACCTCGGCGCCATCCTCAGCGTGGAGCTCATCGTCTACTTCTCGATCTTCTTCGCGCTCGGCTACTTCCTCTACTCGGTCTTCTTCGCGACCATCGCCGCCACCTGCACGAGCACCGAGGAGCTCGGGCAGGCGATGTTCGCGGCGGTCCTGCCGATGGTCGTCGCGCTGATGTCGAGCTTCTACGTCATCGCCAACCCCGGCACCACCGCGACCCGGGTGCTCAGCCTGCTGCCGCCGCTGACCCCGCTCGTCATGCTGGCCCGCGTGAACGTCCTCACCCCGCCCCTGTGGGAGATCTGGCTGGGCATCGGCCTCCTCGCGGCCGCCATCGTCGCCACCGGCTGGCTGGCCGCGAAGATCTTCCGCTATGCCCTGCTGATGCACGGCAAGCGGCCGACCCTGCCCGAGCTGATGAGCGTCATCCGGGCGAGCTGACCGGCGGCGCCGTCGCCGGCGACGGGCGGTGTCGAGCGCCGTGAGGACCGCGCAGGCATCTGCCGAGACGATACGTCCAGTGACGACGATGCGGGGCGCCCCGTGGAGTAGAATCAGACCATGAAGACCGTTGCAGCGGAGACCTTCGCGGCGCACCTGTCGGCGGGGGCAGACCCCGAGACCGCACTCAAGGCTGCGCAAGAGACGGGCGACCTTGGGCACGATGTCCGAGTTCTGAAGTGGATGGTCGGTGTGGTGCTGGCGGTTGCCGTGACGGGGTTCGGGATCATGATCTCCGCAATCCTGCAGATCGCTTTCCGGCTTCCCTAGCCCCCCAGCCTGAAGGTCATCCTGGCTCCCGCGTACGTCTTGCGGCTGCCGGATGGTCGCTGCCGCCGCCCGCGCTGCGCCGGTTTTTTCGCTATCATTCCCGTGCACGTATCGAACACCGCCGACGAGACGGCGGTGTCCCGGCGGACACGCCGTCGCACCCGGCGACGATGAACGAAGAGGGACGATTCATGACCATGAGATCGACATCCATCGCGGCCGCCGCGATCGCGCTGCTGTCCGTTTCGGGAGTCGCGGCGGCCCAGGAGCCGTCGACGGCCAACGGCGAGTGGCCGTCCTATGGCGGCAACCTCTCGCACGACCGCTACTCCCCCCTCGACCAGATCACGGCCGGGAACTTCAGCGAGCTCGAGCTCGCCTGGCAGTTCAACACGGACAGCTTCGGCCCCCGGCCCGAGACCAACTACCAGTCGACGCCGCTGATGGTCAACGGCATCCTCTACGTCACCGCGGGGTCGCGCCGCGCGGCCGTCGCCCTCGACGCCGCGACCGGCGAGCTGCTGTGGATGCACCGCGTCGACGAAGGCGAGCGCGGCGAGTCGGCGCCGCGCCGGCTGTCTGGACGCGGGCTCGCGTACTGGGACGACGGCGGCGACGGGGTCGTGTTCTACGTGACCCCCGGCTACCAGCTCGTGGCCGTCGACGCCCGCACCGGCTACGAGGAGGAGGGCTTCGGGACCAACGGCATCGTCGACCTGAAGCAGAACATCGACCAGGACCTCGAGCCGACCTCCGAGATAGGCCTGCATGCGGCGCCCATCGTCGCCGGCGACACCGTCCTCATCGGGGCCGCCCACCGGCCCGGCGGCGCCCCGCCGTCGCGCACCAACGTCAAGGGCTACGTGCGCGGCTTCGACGCCCGCAGCGGCGAGCGCAAGTGGATCTTCCACACCATTCCCGGCGGCGACGAGTTCGGCAACGACACCTGGCTGAACGACTCGTGGCGCTACACCGGCAACACCGGGGTGTGGGCGCAGTGGAGCGCCGACCCGGATCTGAACATGGCGTACTTCGCGGTCGAGGCGCCCACCGGCGACTACTACGGCGGCCACCGGCCCGGCGACAACCTGTACTCGGGCAGCGTCGTCGCCGTCGACCTCGACACCGGCGAGCGGGCGTGGCACTACCAGACGGTGCACCACGACATCTGGGACTGGGACCTGCCGGCGGCGCCGGTGCTGCTCGACATCACCGTCGACGGGCGGGAGATCAAGGCGTTGATCCTGCCCACCAAGCAGACCTACATGTTCGTGCTCGACCGGGAGACCGGCGAGCCGGTGTGGCCGATTCCCGAGGTGCCGGTGCGGGCCGGGAACGTGCCCGGCGAGTGGTACGCCCCCACCCAGCCGATTCCGATGAGGCCGCCCGCGCTCGACGACGTCGACCTCAGCATCGACGACCTCGTCGACTACACGCCGGAGCTCTTCACCCGGGCCATGGAGATCTACAACCGCCACACCATCGGCTGGCTCTACGACCCGCCGACGGTGGCCGAGCCGGGCATGCTCGGCACCCTGCAGCTCCCCAACTCGACGGGCGGCGTGAACTGGCCCGGGGCGTCGGCCGACCCCGAGACCGGCTTCTTCTACGTCTACACCAAGACCCAGATCGGCGCTCTCGGGCTGGTCAACGACCCTTCATCCGCGGCCGGCCCCCGGGCGTGAGCTTCCGCGACGCATCGACGAGCATCGACGGGTTCCCGATGATCAAGCCGCCGTGGGGGCGCATCACCGCCGTCGACATGAACACCGGCGACATCGCCTGGCAGGTGCCCCATGGCGAGGCGCCCGACAACATCCGCAACCACCCCCTGCTCGACGGCCGGGACATCGGCCGCACCGGGTGGCCCGGCCGGGTCGGGGTGCTGGTGACCAAGAACCTGATCGTCGCCGGCGAGTCGGGCTTCTACACGACCGAGATCGGCGAGGCCGGCGCGATGCTGCGCGCCTACGACAAGGCCACCGGCGAGGAGGTGGGCGCGGTGTACATGACCGCCCCGCAGAGCGGCTCGCCGATGACCTACGAGGTGGACGGCCGGCAGTACATCGTGCTGGCGACGAGCGGCGGCGGCCGGTCGGGGACGCTGCTCGCCTACGCCCTGCCGTAGCCCGGGAATCGTCGCTTGCGGCTTCGATTGCCGCCCAATCCTGCCGGGAGTCTGCACCGTTCCACGGCGCAGACTCCCGGGTACATGCGGCGCAGTGTCGCGTTGGCGAAGCTCCCAACACGACCTCCAGGCAGCGCCGGCCATCGTCGCCGGCGGCTGTCGCCGGCCCCTTCGGGGACGCCAACGCCCCAACGAAGCATCCGGGAGCCCGCGCCGTTCATGAAACACCCGGGAGCCCGCACCGTTCAGGCGGTGCCGGCTCTCCGGATCTCACTCGACCATCGCACGCCCCGCATAGCCCCCGGGCCGCGCCAAGGCGTCCTCGATGCCCGCAATGACCAGGCGCCACCGCTTCTTCTCCGACCTGTCGAGCATCTTCGACCGCGCGGCTTCCTTCAGCGATCACCCGACCGGCCTGCTCGACCAGATCAAGCGCTGCAACGCCGTCTATCGCTTCGACTTTCCGGTGCGGCAGTCCGACGGCGGCATCCAGGTCGTCAGGGCGTGGCGCGTCGAGCACAGCCACCACCGCCTGCCCCTCAAGGGCGGCATCCGCTACAGCGCGCAGGTCGACGAGGACGAGGTCATGGCCCTCGCGGCCCTCATGACGTTCAAGTGCGCCATCGTCGACATCCCCTTCGGGGGCGCCAAGGGCGCGGTGCAGATCGACGCCGGCGCCTACACCGTCGACCAGCTCGAGCGCATCACCCGGCGCTATACCCACGAGCTGGTGCGCAAGAACTTCATCGGCCCCGCCGTCGACGTGCCCGCGCCCGACTACGGCACCAGCAGCCGCGAGATGGCCTGGATCGCCGACACCTACGCGGCCCTCCGTCCGGACCAGATCGACGCCCTCGGCTGCGTGACCGGCAAGCCCGTCGAGCTGAGCGGCATCCGGGGACGCACCGAGGCGACGGGGCGCGGGCTGTACTACGTGCTGCGCGAGGCCTGCGGCGACGCCGACGACATGCGGCGCATCGGCCTCGGCCCCGGCGTCGCGGGCAAGCGCATCGTGGTTCAGGGGCTCGGCAAGGTCGGCTACTGGGCGGCGCGGTCGTGCCACGAGGCGGGCGCTGTCATCGTCGGCATCGCCGAGCACGACGGCGCCATCGCCGGCGCCAGCGGCCTCGATCCCGAGGCCGTCCAGCGCCACCGGACCGCCACCGGCTCGATTCTCGGCTGCCCCGGCGCCACCACCCTG
>JAGWAO010000079.1:5634-6119 GCA_021296315.1 Acidimicrobiia bacterium
TGCGACGTCCTCGTTCCCGCCGCCCTCGAGCACCAGATCACCGAGGAGAACGCCCCCCGCATCCAGGCCCGCATCGTGCTGGAGGGAGCCAACGGACCGACGACGCCGGAGGCCGACGCCATCCTCGCCGACAAGGGGGTCCTCGTCATCCCCGACATCTACGCCAACGCCGGCGGCGTCATCGTGTCCTACTTCGAGTGGCTCAAGAACCTCTCCCACATCGGGTTCGGCCGCATCGAGAAGCGGTATCAGGAGAGCACCTACAGCCGCATCCTCGGCGCCATCGAGACCGCGACCGGCGACCGCTTCACCCCGGACCAGCGCGCCGCCGTCATCCGCGGGCCGGACGAGCTGACCGTCGTCAACTCCGGGCTCGAGGAGATCATGTCCGTCGCCTACCGCGAGATCCGCGAGACCCTCGAGCGCCGACCCGAGATGGGCTCGTTGCGCATCGCGGCCATGGCCAACGCCATCGAGAAGGTCGC
>JAGWAO010000031.1 GCA_021296315.1 Acidimicrobiia bacterium
CCGCCGCTCACGGCGACGGTGTGTACGCCGGTCGCAATCAAGTGGGCGTGATCACCAGCGGCACTGTCTCGCCCATACTGCGCAAGAACATCGCCTTGTGCCGCATGGCGGTGGAGCACGCCGAGATCGGCACAGCCGTGGAGGTGGGCAAGCTCGACGGCCACGAGAAGCGGATCGCGGCCGAGGTGGTGCGGTACCCGTTCTACGACCCCGACAAGACCCGGGTCCGCAGCTAACGCCGGAGGCCGAGCAGAGCGAGGCCGCGGCCCGAGCGGCCCGTGAGCGAAGCGAACAAGAGCGGGAATCCCGTCCTTCAGCGCCCCGTCGAGCGCTGCTCGACGACTACGGCATAGAGATCGGAGGCGGACTGGGCGCCATGGCGGGCAAGTGCTGGCGCATCGGCTGCATGGGCCACACTGCTAGACGCCGCAACGTGATGCTTGTTCTGGCCGCCCTCGACGCAGTGCTCGACTAGCGACTATTTTCCGCTCCGCAACCTTGGCACCAGAGGCCGAGCAGTAACGGAGCGATTCATGAGGACCTGTGCGAGGCCGTGGCCCGAGCGGCCCGTGAGCGAAGCGAACAAGAGCGGAAGTGACAGCGCTGCGACGCGACGAGCCCTCGCTGCATCCGTGTTCGCTCTTGGCAAGGGGTCGTGCTAGGTCTTACTCTCGATACAGATACACCTAACCACAGGGGGGATTCTGCTATGACACGAGTAGCTGTCATCGGAGCTGGCCCGTGCGGCCTGGCGCAACTGCATGCTTTCGCCAGCGATTCGGAGGCGGGCAGTAAGTCGGCGCCCGAAGTCGTCTGCTACGAGAAGCAGAGCGACTGGGGCGGGCTCTGGAACTACGACTGGCGCACCGGTCTCGACGAGCACGGCGAGCCCTGCCACGCCAGCATGTACCGCTACCTGTGGTCGAACGGCCCCAAGGAGTGCCTGGAGTTCGCCGACTACAGCTTCGAGGAGCACTTCGGCAAGCCGATCGCGTCGTTCCCGCCCCGCGAGGTGCTGTACGACTACATCATCGGCCGGGCCGAGCGCAGCGGCTTCCGCGACCAGATCCGCTTCGGCCACGCGGTGCGACGGATCGGCCGCTCCGCCGACGGCAGCGGCTTCACCGTCACCGCCCACGACCTGGCCGACGACGTCGACGTGAGCGAGGACTTCGACTACGTGGTGGTGTCCACCGGACACTTCTCCATCCCCAACATGCCCCACTACCCAGGCTACGAGACCTTCGGCGGCACGCTGATGCACGCCCACGACTTCCGCGACGCGGTGCAGTTCGCCGACCGCGACGTGCTCGTGATCGGATCGAGCTACTCGGCCGAGGACATCGCCTCGCAGCTCTGGAAGTACGGCGCCCGTTCGGTGATCTGCACGTCGCGCAGCGGTCCCATGGGCTTCGACTGGCCCGAGGGCATCACCGAGAGGCCCATCCTCACCCATGTCGACGGCCGCACGGTGCACTTCACCGACGGCTCGACTGCCGACGTGGACGCCATCGTCTCCTGCACCGGGTACCTGCACCACTTCCCGTTCATGGACGACGAACTCCGGCTGGTCACCGCCAACCGGCTGGCCACCTCGATGCTCTACCGGGGCGTGGTGTTTCAGCCCGAGAACCGGATCCTCTATCTGGGTATGCAGGACCAGTGGTACACGTTCAACATGTTCGATGCCCAGGCCTGGTACGCCCGCGACACGGTCCTGGGCCGCATCTCCCTTCCCGACGCGGCGGAGCAGGCCAGCTGGATAGAGGAGGCCCAAGCCGAGGAGGACGCGCTGGAAGACGACTACGCGCGCATCGACTTCCAGGGCGCCTACACGCAGGACCTGGTGGACCAGACCGACTACCCCGACTTCAACACGCCTCTGGTCAACAAGATGTTCTACGACTGGAAGAAGCACAAGAAGCAGTCGATAATCGGATATCGCGATCACGGCCACACCTCTCCGCTCACCGGCACGGTGGCACCCATCCACCACACCGCCTGGGAGGATGCGCTGGACGATTCGCTGGAGTCCTACCTGGCCGACTCGGCCTGAACCAGCAGCCGGGGCTTACGTCTCCGGTCGCACTGATCCACCATGGACGATGTGATCATCGTCGGGGGCGGCATCGGCGGCCTCACGCTGGCCCTGATGCTCCACCAGCGGGGCATCGGCGCCCGCGTCCACGAGGCCGCCCCGGCGATCAAGCCCATCGGCGTTGGGATCAGCCTGCTGCCCCATGCCAGCAGGGAACTAGGCCTGCTCGGCCTTGCCGATGCGCTCGGCGAGGTGGCGGTGACCACCAGGGACTCCCGCTTCTTCAACCGGTTCGGCCAGTTCGTCTACTCGGAGCCCGTCGGCCGCTATGCGGGCTACGACTGGCCCCAGTTCCAGATACATCGGGGAGACCTGCAGCAGGTGCTCTACCGCGCCTACCTCGACCGGGCGGCCGGCGGGGCCGAGCGCGTGCTGACCGGACATCGCTGCACCGGCACCGACTCTGACGCCCGGGGAGCGACAGCTCACTTCGTCGACTCGGCCACGGGCCGGGCCCTACCGTCCACAAGAGGAGCGGCCGTGGTCGGCTGCGACGGCATCCACTCAGTCGTGCGGCGGCAGTTCTTCGGTGACGAGGGTCCGCCCGTCTACTCGGGCGTGAACATGTGGCGGGGCACGACCACCTGGGAGCCGTTCCTCAGCGGCTCCACCTACTTGCGGGCCGGGTGGCTGACGGTGGGCAAGATGGTGATCTACCCGATACGCCACAACGTCGACAGCCAGGGCCGCCAGATGGTCAACTGGGTGGCCGAGGTGCAGACCGACCGGTACAACGAGCAGGACTGGGACCGGGTCGGCCGGCTGGAGGACTTCCACCACGTCTTCGCCGACTGGACCTTCGACTGGCTCGACGTGGCCGGGCTCATCCGGGGCGCGGAGCAGATCCTCGAGTACCCGATGGTGGACCGCGACCCGCTGCCCCGCTGGACCCACGGCCGGGTGACGCTCCTCGGCGACGCCGCCCATCCCATGTACCCGCGGGGCTCCAACGGCGCGGGCCAGGCCATCCTCGACGCGCGGGCCTTGGCCGATTGCCTGCAGTCGCACCCATCGGTCCCTGAAGCGCTTCAGGCCTACGAGCGGCAGCGGCTCGCGGCCACAGCCGCGGTGGTTCATGCCAGCCGCAATGCACCGCCGGACGTGATCCTCAAGACGGTCCACGAGCGCACCGGCGACCGGCCCTTCGGGCGCATCGAAGACGTGATCACAACCGAGGAGATGGCCTCCCTGTCCGACAGCTACAAGCGCGTGGCCGGCTACGACCGCGAGTCCCTCTCCAGTCGCACACGCCAATAGCAGGTTGCGATCGCGAGGATTTGGAACGGTCGACGGCGCGTGGTTGGCTAAGAGGCCGAGCGGATGAGGAGCGATTCATGCGAAACTTCGCGGGGCGCGGAGCGAGGCCGTGGCCCCAGCGGCCCGTGAGCGCAGCGAACTAGAGCGGGACACAGACGCATGCGTGCCGGAATGCTTGACATCGCTCCACCGCTCTACGAGTTCATCGCAGTTGAAGCCCTTCCGGGAACCGGTGTTCAGATCGAAGAGTTCTGGGGGGCTCTCGAGTCCATCCTGACCGACCTCGGGCCTCGCAACGCTGCCCTGATGGCCCGGCGCGACGAGCTTCAGGCCCACATCGACGACTGGCACCGAGCGGCCCGGGCCGACGGCCGCGGCCACGACGCCGAGGCCTACGCGAACTTTCTGCGCGACATCGGGTACCTGCGCTACCTGGACGGCACCGTGACCGCCACGACCGCCAATGTTGACCCCGAGATCGCGGAGGTGGCCGGACCGCAGCTGGTGGTGCCCGTGGACAACGCCCGCTATGCGTTGAACGCGGCCAACGCCCGCTGGGGAAGCCTGTACGACGCGCTCTACGGGACTGACGTGATCAGCGAGGCCGACGGCTGCAGCCGCGGCAGCGCCTACAACCCAGTCAGAGGCGACCGGGTGATCGCGGCGGGACGCGAGTTCCTCGACACGCACTTCACCCTGGACTCTACGAGCCATGCCTGGGCGACCGGTTACTCGGTGCAGGACGGAGCGCTGAGGGCTCGCAGTGGCGACGGCACGGTGAGCACGCTGCTGCGGCCCGAGCAGTTCGCCGGCTACACCGGCGTCGCGGACTCGCCCACATCGGTCGTGTTGCGCAAGAACGGCCTGCACTGCGAACTGCTCATCGATGCCGACCATCCTGTGGGTCGCCGGGACCACGCCGGCATCTTCGACATCCGCCTGGAGTCCGCCGTCACCGCCATCATGGATTTCGAGGACTCCGTGTCGGCCGTGGACGCGGACGACAAGGTGGCGCTCTACCGGAACTGGCTCGGGCTCATGCGGGGCACGCTGGAAACGACGTTCGTTCGTGACGGCACGACCGTGCACCGGACACTGAACCCAGACCGCAGTATCACCGGTCCCGACGGCTCTGGAGTCACGCTGCCCGGACGCTCATTGATGCTGGTCCGCAATGTGGGACACCATCTCACCACCGACATGGTGAGGATCGACGGCGAACCGGTCCACGAGACCATGGTCGACGCCATGGTGACCGCGCTGGGCGCGCTCCACGACGTGCGGGGGATGGGGCGGGTGGACGGCCGGCCCATTCGCAACTCGGCGACCGGTTCGATCTACATCGTCAAACCCAAGATGCACGGGCCCGATGAGGTCGGGCTGGCCTGTGAGCTGTTCAGCCGGATCGAGGCCGCGCTGGGCCTGGTACAACGCACCCTCAAGATGGGGATCATGGACGAGGAGCGGCGCACATCGCTGGGCCTGAAGGAGTGCATCTTGAGGGCCCGAGACCGGGTGGTGTTCATCAACACCGGTTTCCTGGATCGCACGGGCGACGAGATCCACACCGACATGGAGGCAGGACCGGTTGTCCCGAAGACCGAGATGAAGGCGGCGGCCTGGCTCGGCGCCTACGAGAACTCCAACGTCGACACCGGCCTGGCCTGCGGGCTTCGGGGACGCGCCCAGATCGGCAAGGGCATGTGGACGATGCCCAGCGAGATGGCGGCCATGGTCAAGGCCAAGATCCAGCATCCGATTGCAGGGGCCAGCACCGCCTGGGTGCCCTCCCCCACCGCGGCGACCCTGCACGCCATGCACTACTTCCTGGTCGATGTGGCCGACCGCCAGAGCGACCTGGCCGACCGCACGCCGGCCCGCCTCGCCAGCCTGATCGACATCCCGGTGCTGCCGGAGGGCCGGGAACTCAGCCCGAACGAGATACAGCGCGAGCTGGACAACAACGTCCAGGGCATCCTCGGATACCTGGTTCGCTGGGTGGGTCAGGGAGTGGGCTGCTCCACCGTGCCCGACATCGCTGACGTCGGTCTGATGGAGGACCTGGCCACTCTGCGCATCTCCAGCCAGCACATCGCCAACTGGCTGCATCACGAACTGGTGTCGGCGGAGGCGGTGCGCGAGACCATGCGTCGCATGGCCAACCTGGTCGACCAGCAGAACAGCGGCGACCCCGACTACGAGCCCATGGCCCCCGACTACGACACCAGCATTCCGTTCAGAGCGGCCGTCGAACTCGTGTTCGCGGCTCGGGATGAACCCAACGGCTACACGGAGAGAGTGCTTCGCACCCATCGCCAACAGGTCAAGGCCCGCTCGCTCTAGCCGGCCGAGCGGATAGGCCGCCACCGCGACAACTTGTACGATCCGCGTCCATGCGCGACATTCCGGCCGAAGCCGACGTCATCGTCATCGGTGCCGGGGTGTCGGGAGCCAGCATCGGCTACCAGCTCGCCCGGCGCTCGAACCGCCGCGTAGCGGTGGTGGACGCCCGACCGCCTGTGGGCGGCATCTCAGGACGCACCTTCGGACAGATCCGCCAGCACTACTCGAACGAGCTGATGGTGCGGATGGCACTGCGAGGCTTCCACTGCATCCGCAACTGGGCCTCAGAGGTGGGGTACGGCGACCCCGGCTACGTACGCCTCGGCTACATGCTCATCGTCACCGAGGAGCAGATCGAGGGCTTGCGGCGCAATGTCGAGCTGGGCCGCCGCCTCGGCGTAGACACCCGCTTCGTGGGCCCTGATGAGATCGAGGCGATCGAGCCGCTGGTGAACGCCGAGAACCTCGCGGGCGGCGCCTACGAGCCCGACGGCGGTTACATCGACGTGACCAAGATGGTGTTGAGCTGGCTGGGCGCCGCCACCGAGTGCGGCGCGGACGTGCTGACCCCACTCGCCGTGCAGGAGATCCTGGTGGCCGACGGCGCGGTCAGCGGAGTGGCCACAGACAGGGGCGAGATCAGAGCTCCCGTCGTCGTGGCAGCAACTGGCGCGTGGGCGCCCGACCTGCTCGAACCCTTGGGCGTGCACGTGCCCATCGAGCGACGGCGCCTCGACATGGCAACACTCGAGCAGGAGCCTGGAGCCCGTGCCCTGCAATCCTGCATCACCGATGGCAACTCCAATCTCGTGATCCGTCCCGATATGGGTCGCCGGATGGTTGCGGTGGCGTACCCACCGGAGATGCCCCCGGTCGATGATCCGCTGGCTGACGCCCCGCTGGCGGCCCACCACGACCATGCGGCGCGCCTGGAGAGAGCCTTGGCGGAGCGGCTCCCGGCGCTGACCATGGCCGGGATCGTCGCGAGCATCAGCGGGGCCTATGACATCACGCCGGACTATCACCCTGTCCTGGGCTGGGCCCACGAGATTGCCGACGTGGACGGCCTGTATCTCGCCGTCGGCCTGTCCGGACACGGACTCAAGCTGTCGCCGTGCATCGGCGAGATCGTCGCCTCCCAGGTGCTCGGCGCAGAGCAGGTCGGCAGCGCCCCAGCGCTCGACGCCGGCGCGCTCAGACCCAGCCGGTTCGCCGAGGGCGATCTCATGCACCTGACCTACGGTCCCAGCGCACGCGCATGAGCCACGCCACAGCCCGCGGGGTAGTATCCATCCGACCATTAGGGACACTGGCTGAGGAGCGTCACGATGGAAATCAGCGCCGAGAGAGAAGGTGGAGTCGTCCTTGCCAAGGCCAACGGCCGCATTGACAGTTCCAACTCTCGGGAGTTTCATTCGGGCCTGGAGGCGGTTATCACCGATGATGACTCTGCAGTTGTGTTGAACTTCGAGGACGTCTCCTACATCAGCAGCGCCGGGATGAGAGTTATCCTTCTTTCAGCCAAGAGTCTCCAGAGCAGTGGTACAAAGTTTGTCCTTTGTTCAATGAACGAATCAATTCGTGAGGTGTTCAAGATCAGTGGATTCGACAAGATCATTCCGATCCATGGCTCGCAGTCCGAGGCGCTCACAGCAGTCAGCGCATAAGTGGCCATCTCCGATCGCTAGAGAGGACTCTAATGACAATGACTGAGTCGCCGCACAAGCACAAGATCCTCGTGGTCGACGACGAGCCCGATCTTGAACCCCTCATGCTGCAGCGTATGCGGCGCTACATCAGGAGAGGCGTCTACGAGTTCGTGTTCGCCCACGATGGAGTCGAAGCACTTGAGGCGTTGGACGCGGATGAGGGCATCGACATGGTCCTGTCGGACATCAATATGCCCAAGATGGATGGCCTTACACTTCTCGAGAGGATTCCGGATGTAGCACCGGACATACGGGCCGTCATAATCTCCGCTTATGGCGATATGAAGAACATCCGGATTGCCATGAACCGGGGGGCATTTGATTTCGTCACAAAGCCGGTCGATTTTGACGATCTGAAGTTCACAATTGATCGAACCCTTCAACACATACGTGAATGGAAGGAAGCGCTCAGTGCTAGAGACAAACTCGTAGTGCTGCAGAACGAACTCAATGTTGCAAGCATGATGCAGCAGTCCATTCTGCCGAACAAGTTCGCTCGCAATGACGCCTACAAGCTATTCGGCACAATGCAGCCGGCCCGGAACGTGGGAGGCGACTTCTTCGATGTGATCGGTCTCGCGGGCCAGAAGGTGGGCCTGGCCATCGCGGACGTGTCCGGAAAGGGCGTGCCGGCCGCGTTGTTCATGATGTCCAGTCGCACGTTGCTGAAAGGCGCGGCCATGAGGGCCGACGGCCCCGGAGAGGCCCTCTCGGAAGTGAACGACGTGCTCAACGAGGACAACGACGCCTGCATGTTCGTCACCATGATCTATGCCGTGTACGACCCCGCGACCGGCGTGCTGACCTATGCGGACGGGGGCCACGATCCGCCCCTCCTTATACACCCTGACGGCAGCAGCACCCAACTGCCGGTGACCGACGGCCTCGCTCTCGGCGTGCTGCCGGGATTCGACTTCCTCCAACACTCCTATGAGCTGTCACCGGGCGACACCGTCGTTCTCTACACCGACGGCGTGACTGAGGCGATCAACGCTGAGGAGGAGCAGTTGGGCTTGACCCGCCTGCGCGAGGCGTTCGCGGCCAATCCCCCGGGCGATGCAGAAGACGCCGGCCACCGCGTCATAGACCTCGTCAACGAGTTCGCCGGGGATGTGCCGCAGTTCGACGACACGACGTGTCTCGTGCTGCGTCGAGAGAAGTGACCGCAGCCATGCTGTTCCTGACCACCAACACCGACGGCGAGGTGAGCCGCTCCAGCTACGAGGAGCTGCCGGAGCTGGTCGAGGCCGTCGAGGCCCTGGGCGAACGGGACGGCTGGTCCGGCGAACTGACCTTCCGGGTCAGCCTGGTGATCGACGAGTTGGCCCAGAACGTCGTGGACTACTCCCACGAGGGCCGGCCCAGCGATGTCGAGGTAGAGGTGACCTCGCTCCAAGAGGACATCGTCATCGAGATCATTGACGACGGCATCCCGTTCGATCCCCTGACCGAGGCACCCGAGCCGGACCTGACGTCTCCGATCGAAGACCGGCCGATCGGCGGTCTGGGCGTGCACTTCACGAAGACCCTGATGGACGACGTGGAGTACTGCAGGGAGTCGGGGAAGAACCGCCTGAAGATCGTCGCCCGCAAAGTGAGATGACCCACCACCGCAGGCCGCGTCGCCGATGGACTGCCAGCGAATGGTGGGCGGTGGTGGTTACGGTGTTGCTCGCGGCGTGCGGCAGCGATGGAGAAGCCGTGGACGCCCCGGACATCGACGAATCGGTATCGGTCACACCAGTCGTCGAGCCGGAGGGAGCCTCACTGGGCCTGACCGAAGAACGGATCCTGTTCGGGCAGTCCGCCGCGCTCAGTGGACCGGCCAAGGAGCTGGGCAGGAACATGAGGCTGGGGATCCTGGCCGCATTCGACGAGGCGAACACACAAGGAGGCGTCCATGGGCGCCTTCTGGAACTGCAATCCCTCGACGACGCGTACGAACCAGAGGACGCCATCGTGATGACGCGCCATCTCATAGAGCAGGAGCAGGTGTTCGCCTTGATCGGCGCGGTGGGCACCCCGACCTCGCGCTCCGCGACCCCGATCGCGCGCAACGCCGGCGTTCCCTACATCGCACCCTTCACCGGCGCTGCCTTCCTCCGCGACGACGAATGGGACAACATCATCAACCTGCGAGCCTCCTACAACCAGGAGACCGAGGAGATGGTGGCCCGGCTCACCAACGACCTCGGGATCACCCGGATCAGCGTCATGTACCAGAACGACTCGTTCGGGCGGGCCGGATTCCGCGGTGTGGTCGCGGCTCTCGAGCGACGGGACATGGACCTCACGTCGATCGGGATCTACCCCCGCAACACGACCGCGGTGAAGACGGCCCTGCTCGACCTGCGCCAGGGCGACCCCGAAGCGGTGATCATGATCGGTGCCTACGAGCCGGTCGCGAGACTGATCCTGTGGGCCCGCCGCACTGGCATGGATGCGGTCTTCATGACGGTCTCCTTCGTGGGCAGCAACGCCTTGGCCCAGGAACTCGGACCCGACGGCGCAGGGGTGCTGGTGACCCAGGTCGTCCCATTCCCGGAGGATGACACTCTGCCCGTCGTCCACTCCTACCTGGACGCTCTGGCGAGCCACGATGCGGAGGCGGAGCCGGGGTTCGTGTCGCTCGAGGGCTATCTGGCGGGACGCATGGTGATCAAGGCTCTGGAGCAGTGCGGCGCGGACGTCGAACGATCCTGCCTGCTGGGGCAGCTGATCAATCGGGGCGACCTCGACATCGACGGCTTCCCCCTGCAGTTCGGCGAGGACGACAACCAGGGCTCGGACCAGGTCTTCTTGACTGTGATCGGCTCCGACGGCGCATACCACCCCGTCGAGACTCTGCATGAGACCAGTCGCTGGGTGGCTCAATGAGTTCCCCGCTCGACGACCGGGTGGTATACGACTCCATGACACCGTCGCCCGACGAACAAGCCGACGGCGGCACCGCACCGTCGCCCGACGAACAAGCCGACGGCCCCACCGCACCATCGCCCGAGGATCCGGGCATGGACGACTCGATGAAGCCTTCGCTCGGGTTCTGGTCCCGGATCTCCACCAAGCTCTACGTGGGCATCGGCGGAGCGGTGGCCCTGACGTTGGCCGCGAGCTTGGTCGGGTGGTTCTCCTTCAACCGTGTCGGCGATGTCCAGAGGCGGGTCAACGAGGGAAGCGTTCCCGAACTGGCTGCCGCGTTCGGCGTCGCCCAGTACGGCGGGATTCTTGCGAACGCCGCGCCCAGCCTGGCCGCCGCGGCCACGCCCTTGGAGCTCTTTCAGGAAAGCCAGCAGATCGACCAGGCCGTGCTGACATTCGAGGAGCAGATGGCGGTCCTGGAGCAGAGCAACAGCGACAACACCAGCGTGGCCCGCATCCGCGAGAGCGCCGACAGGCTGATCGCCAACATCGAGGAGATCCGGACCGAGGTCTCGGAGAGGTTCCAGATCAACGAGCGACGGGAGGTGCAGCAAGCGGAGCTCGTGGATCTGAGGGCCCAGGTCAGCGAGGTGTTGGTGCCCGCGCTTGACGACCAGCTCTTCTACACCCTCACCGGCCACTCCGAGCTTGACACGTCCCCGGTTCCCCGATCCGAGCACTTCTCGGAGGACGAGGTCATCCGGTACCGGCGCCTAGCCGAGCTCGAGGCAGATGCCAACATCACCTCCGACCTCCTGGCCAGCGCGTTCACCCTGGCCGATGAGAGCCTGCTGGAGCCGCTGCGGGAGCGCTTCGAAGCGGCTGCCGGCCGGATCGACCGGAACCTGCTGACGTTGCAGGGAACGCAGTTCCATGCCGACGCGGCTCCGATCTTCGCGCGCCTGCGGGAGCTGGGACTCGGCGGGGAGAACTCGTTCGACCTCGCAGCCAGCGAATTCGCGATTATCGAACACCACCGGGAGCTCCTGGACCAGAACAGCCAACTCTCGCTCGCGCTCGTCACCGAGGTCGACAGCCTGGTGCGCACATCCCAGGAGCGGGCCGCGGAGGCCACCACCGCGTCGGAGCAGGCCATCACTACCGCTCGCAGCCTGCTGCTGGCCATCAGCGCGGCCAGCATTGTCGGCGCCCTGTTCATCATCTGGTTCTTCGTCGGGAAGTCCCTGGTCCGACGCATCGCCTTGCTGTCGGACTGGATGCGTCGGATGGCCGGTGGTGACCTCGAGGCCACCGCCCCGATCAGCGGTCGGGATGAGGTCGCGGACATGGCCGCCACCCTGGAGGTGTTCCGGCGCCACGCCCTGGAGGTCCAGCGCCTCAACCTGGTCGAGCAGCTCGCCTCGGAGCTGCAGGGCAAGAACGAGCAGCTCGAAGGGGTCCTAGCCGAGCTGCAGAGGGCTCAGGACCAGATAGTCACCCGTGAGAAGCTTGCCGCTCTGGGTGAGCTCACCGCAGGCGTAGCCCATGAGATCAAGAACCCCTTGAACTTCGTGAAGAACTTCGCCGAGGCCTCCGAAGAGCTCATCGACGAACTCAAGGAACTGCTGGAGGACATCGGCGACAACATCAGCGACGACAACAAGGACTATGTCAACGAGATCGCGAGCGATCTGACCGGCAACATCGAACGCATCCGCTCCCACGGCGAACGGGCCGACCGCATCGTGCGCGACATGCTGATGATGGGACGCGACTCCGGCGAGTGGCAGCTCACGGATATCAACGGCCTGCTGGAGCAGCACGCCCAACTTTCATTCCACAGCGCCCGGGCGCTGGACTCGGACTTCCAGCTCGACATCCAGCAGGACCTCGACCCGGATGTGGGCCAGCTCAAGGTGATCGCCCAGGACCTGGGGCGGGTATTCCTGAACATGGTGACCAACGCGGGCCACGCCACCAACGACCGTCACCGCGCTGAGATCGCGGCCGGCAACGACGGCTTCCAGCCGACGCTGTGGCTCAAGACGACGCGGTCCAACGATCACGTCGAGGTCCGTATCCGTGACAACGGCACGGGCATGCCCCCCGATGTGATCGAGAAGATCTTCAACCCCTTCTTCACCACCAAGCCGACCAACCAGGGCACCGGTCTCGGCCTGTCGATTTCCAGCGACATCGTTCGCCGTCACGGCGGCAACATCGCAGTCGAGTCCGAGCCTGGGGCCTTCACCGAGATGGTCATCACCCTCCCGGTTGAGGCGCCCCTGGAGGCTGAGCAGGCCGACGCGGGCGACTCCTGGGTCTGACTTCGCCGGCCGGCAACGAACCGGCTCCGGGTCTGACGCTTACGGCCAGCGGTTGCCCCTCACCACCAGCGGGACTCCTCGGAGTGGATGTGGTCAGGGAGCTTGTAGTCGATGTCGAGTTCCTGCAGGGCTGATACTTCAAGCAGTGTGTTGAACGCGGTGAAGTTCGACTCCCGGGTCAGCTTCGGGAGCCGCTCCTTCAGGAACTGGTGGTAGCGCCGCTGCATGCGGAACCACGGCAGCACGCCGAAGATGTGATTGGGCGGGTACTGGAGCTGGTCGGCCATTGCGTTGCCGATCATGGCCCGCGACACCAAGAAGACGTACTTGGCAAGCTTGCGACGAGCGGCCGGCTCGGTGATTCCCGCCACCACGGGCGCGGAATGGACCAGCGAGTTAGCCAGGACGACAGACTCCATGCCGGGGTCGGGTTCGCACAACCCGCCAAGCCTGAAGAACTCCAGGGCGTCGGCGTAGTCGCGATACAGGATCGTCTCCGGGATGCCCATCAAGTGTCCCGAGTACCGCCAGACCGCCATGAAGCCGTCGCGCTCGGTGTCGTCGTACTTGGCGCCGAGGCTCTTCATGTGCTGCAGCATCCTCGCCGAGAAGGACGTGAGCGCATAGCCCACTTGGGCCGCGCTGAGCGGCACACCCCCTGCGTCCGTGTCCCATTCATCGGAATCATTGAACAGCTGCCTGACCTTGGCGTGCACCAGCCGGATCCGCACTGAGAGCCTCCAGCCGTCGCCGCGAGGCTCCAACCCTCCCGGGAGCAGTATCTCGATCATGTGGCGGTTGTTCTGCCGCAGGCGCCTCACTCCCTGATCGCGCAGCCGTCCGGTGATGAAGAAGGACTTGGCGATGGTGGTCGAGAACCCCTCGACCAGCACGCCCCCCAGCATCGCGGCCAGGCACGCCGACGAGTCCCGGTGGAAGGCGCGGATGCCGCCCGCGAAGTCGTTGTAATCGACCCAGTCCGGGACGGTCTGCAATTCCTCGATGAACGCGTGCATCGCGGCCGGAGCATCCTTCAGCGCGGCGTCGTCGGGATCTTCGATCGCCGCCCGTATGAACCGGTCCGCTTCTCGCAGCGGAACCTCGGCGAGTTGCGCCATCATGCTGTCGCACACCGGGTCCCCGATCATCGTGTGGACGATGTAGTTCGTGGCTCTCTCAGGATCTACAGAGTGCGCCCTCTTGAACGACTCCCGGTAGTCGGACGGAATCACTAGGTTGCTTGGATTGGCATGATCAGCCGCGGTCACACCGCGTTCGGATGCTGCATCGTCCAGAACCACTTGGGTCGCGCCTTCCTAACGCCTGGGGCAGGACCGCGTCAAAGCGGATGGAGGCAGCGTAACCGAGAGGCGCCCGCGACCGCGAACTCCAGGCTGGGCGTCAACTCCCGGCTGGGCGTCAACTCCAGGGATAGGGCGAGTTGCTGACCGGATGGAGCTTGCCCTCGGCGTAGCGTGACCACCGGAACGGCTCCAGAAGGGCCTGCGGCTCGCCCAGCAACTCCTTGGCCACCAGCGTGCCCACGCCGATCATCTTGTAGCCGTGGTTGGAGTCGGCGATGAAGTAGGCGTTGTCGCAGAACGTGTCGAACACCGGGAAGTTGTCGGGTGAGAAGCTGCCGATGCCGCCCGATGGCTCAGTGCTCATCAGATGCGACTTGCCCTCGAAGCGCTTCTGGCAGTGAGCCAGCGCCGCGGTCCATGTGCGGTAGAAGTCGGCGCCCACGATGAAGTCGGGCGAGTCCGGGCCGTAGGGGTCCACCGCGACCTCAGAGGCCGGCTTGTCCACCACGTAGGGCATGTACCCGCCCTGCACACCGCCGAAGCTGAAGTCAGGCTTGTAGTAGATGCCCCAGGGCCCCTCAGTGACCAGCCCGTGCTCGTCGTGGAGCGGGGCGTCAGTGTCGATGTGAACCACGGGCGGCATGTTGCCGTTGTTGTCGGTGAGATAGCCGGGATCGACCCCGAGCGTGCCCTCCTGCAGGCACATGTAGGTCCAGGTGGGGCGGCGGTGGGATCTGCCGTCCCGGCCGAGGACGTCGACGGTGAAGGGGAGGTCGAGCATGGCCCAGATCTGCTGCACCCACGGACCCACCGCCACCACGACGCCATCACAGGCGACCGACCCCTGGTCGGTGAGCACTGCGGTGACAGCCCCGGAAACGTCGCGGTCGAAGCCGGTCACGGACACACCGCTGACAACCGGGACGGCTTCGGCCTCCACCTTGCCGAGCAGCCCCTTGAGCGACGCCATGTTGTTGGCATAGCCGCCCCGGTGCTCGTGCAGCACGCTGGTGATGCCCTGGGCCTGCCAGTCATCGAAGATCCCGCGCATGTAGCGGGTGGAGTCCTCAGCGCCCTCAACGAACGTGGACGAATACCCGATGGCCTCCTGCTGCTCGTGTATCGAGGCCACGTCGGCCCTCATGGCCTCGTGGCTGATCTGCATGTAGCCCACCGGGTGGTAGGAGAAGGCCTCAGGATCACTCTCCCAGACGTCCACGCAGTGAGCCATCAGCTCGCGCATGGCCGACTGGAAGTAGTTGTTGCGCACAACGCCGCAGGCGATGCCCGAAGCGCCCGCGCCCACACCGGTCTTGTCGATCACGACCACGTCGGCGCCCGATCCCCGTCCCGACGACCGCAGATCGCGAGCCAGGCTCCAGGCGGTCGACAAGCCGTGGATGCCGGCGCCGATGATCACATAGCGCGCCGAGCCGGGAAGTCCCATTCGCGCTTCCTCCTTGTCCGGTCGACCCAGCCTAGAACTCAGTGGCCGGCGGGGGCGGTCCAACCCTCGAGCACCGGCTGCTTCCAGTCGGTGCCCACGATCCGCGACTGCTCCACCCACGGCCCCAACTCCACCTGCGGGAACTTGCAGTGAATGTCCTTGAGGGTGATCCCGTAGGAGTTGCCGTCGGTGAGGTGCCGGATCAGCATCTTGCGGGCGATCTCGTCCTCCCGGCCTTCCGGGATGTCGAAGTAGATCTTCAGGAACGAGTTCGAGTAGCGGTCGAACACTGCGGGCACACCGTCCTCCTCCAGCAGGGTGATGTCCTCCAGCCAGTTGATGTCCTGGCCCGGAGTAGCCGCCAGCAGGTCGATGTCCTCCACCAGGGATATGTCCTCCTGGTACGGGAACCGCTTCCCGGCCAGCACCTCCGCGTCAATGGCAACGGTGCGGGTCTCACGGGAGCTCTCGCCCGAACTCGCCGATCCAGCCATTTCACATCCCTCCGTCGATCACATGCTTGTCGAACAGGTCCCGGATCTCCTGGAGCGTGCGCTCCTCGGTGACGCCGGGGATGTAGTTGGCCATGGCTGCGGCCTCGTGGGTGAGGGCGGCCAGATCCTCGGGTTCCAGCGAGTGGATGTCGGTCTTGCCGCAGGCCCGGGCCAGCATCTGCACTTCCATCGTCAGGGTGATCAGGAAGTTGTAGACCCTGAGGGCGGCCTCGTCGACGTCGAGGCGCTTCCGCAACTCCACATCCTGGGTGGCCACCCCCACCGGGCAGCGGCCGGTGTGGCAGTGGTAGCACTCACCGGCGGGGACGCCGATTGTGCCCTCGTAGTCGGTGACGCCGGGGATCTCCTTGTTGCAGTTGAGCGCCATCAGCGCAGCCGTGCCCAACGCCACCGCGTCCGCGCCAAGGGCCAGGCACTTGGCCACGTCGCCGCCGTTGCGGATGCCCCCGGCCACCACCAGGTCGATGTCGTCGGCCAGACCCACGTCCTCGAGGGCCCGGCGGGCCTCGGGGATGGCCGCCATCAGCGGGATTCCCGTCTCCTCAGTAGCGAGGTGGGGTCCCGCGCCGGTACCGCCCTCGGCACCGTCGAGATAGATCACGTCGGGGCCGCACTTGGCCGCCATGCGCACATCGTCGTAGACCCGCGCCGATCCCAGCTTCAGCTGGATCGGGATCTGGTAGTCGGTTGCCTCGCGCACCTCCTGGATCTTGAGCGACAAGTCGTCGGGACCGAGCCAGTCGGGATGGCGGGCCGGCGAGCGCTGGTCGATGCCCGCCGGCAGCGACCGCATCTCGGCCACCTGCTCGGTGACCTTCTGGCCCATGAGGTGGCCGCCGAGGCCGACCTTGCAGCCCTGGCCGATGAAGAACTCCACCGCGTCGGCCAGCATCAGGTGGTGGGGATTGAAGCCGTAGCGGCTCTGGATGATCTGGTAGTACCACTTGGTGGACAGGTCCCGCTCGGGTGGGATCATCCCGCCCTCGCCCGAGCACGTCGCGGTGCCGGCCATCGAGGCGCCCTTGGCCAGGGCCATCTTGGCCTCCAGCGACAGCGCTCCGAAGCTCATTCCGGTGATGTAGACCGGGATCTCCAGCTCCAGCGGCTTGGCCGCGAAGCGCGAGCCGATCACCGTCCTGGTCTCGCACTTCTCGCGATAGCCCTCGATCACGAACCGGGTGAGCGTGCCCGGCAGGAACACCAGCTCGTCCCAGTGGGGGATCTTCTTGAAGATGGAGAAGCCCCGCATCCGGTAGCGGCCCAACTCGGACTTCACGTGGATGTCGTTGATGACCTCGCGCGTGAAGATCCGGCTCTGGCCCAGAACGTCGGTGCTCTTGTTTACTTCAGCCATGTGGTCCCCTCTGATTCCCGCGCTTGTTCGCTGCGCTCACGGGCCGTTCGGGCCACGGCCTCGCTCGGTGCACTGCGGATCTCTTCATGAATCGCTCCCGTCCGCTCGGCCTCTAGTGAATAACGAGCTTGCGCTCGGAGGGCTCGAGCGCGTCGTAGTTGTGGAGCTGCTTGCCGCAGACGAACTTCTGGAACTCGGGCGGATCGCCGAGACCATGGATGCGGAACTTGCGCTCGATCAGCTCGGTGTCGGTGTCGTCCCACTCGCCGGGCACGCAGTCCACGCCCAGGGAGCGCACCTTGCCGGCCACGTAGATCGCGCCGTCGTACATGGAGTCGCCGAGGTTGGCGCCGGCGTTGCCGCAGATGATCTGGCGGCCCCGCTGCATCATGAACCCGGTGTTGATGCCGACGTCGCCCATCACGATGATGGTGCCGCCCTTCTGATCGATGCCGGTGCGGGCTCCGACGTCGCCCTTGACGATGAGGTCGCCGCCGCGTATGGCCGCGCCGGTGAGCGAGCCGGCGCCGCGCTCGATCGTCACTACTCCCGACATCATGTTCTCGGCCACCGACCAGCCCACCCGGCCGTTGATGGTCACCTCGGGACCATCGATGAGCCCGCAGGCGAACCAGCCGGGGCTGCCCTCGAAGTGAATGCGACAGCGCTTGAGGATCCCCACCGCCAGCGAATGCTTGGACGCCGGGTTGAGCACGGTCACGTCGGTGATGCCGTCGTTGTAGATGAGCTTGCGCAACGCCATGTTGATCTGGCGGATCGTCAAGCCGGCCGCGTCGAAGCGGCCCCGGTGTCCGTCAACCTCGATGTTCTCGGGCATCTCAGCATGGGGCTCCACGAGACCCCGGGCGTCATAGCTGACGCCGCTGCGGGAACCTGAGCCTGGCATTACACAACTCCCCCGAGAATCGACTCCTGGGTTACACCTGCCATACCAACACCTCGCGCTCGTACGGATCGCGGGTCTCGACCTCGCGCTTGACAACGGACCTTATGGCCACCTCCTCGGTGGCCACCGCCACCAGCGGGTCGGACTCGAACAACACCAGCGGCTTGGCCGCCATCTCGTCCTTGGCGATCCCCAACTCGTTGCCGGTGACGCACACGTAGGTGAACACGCCGTCAAGGTCGTCGAGGCTGTGCTTCATGGCCGTCTCCAGCGACAGGCCCCGAGCCATGTACTCGGCCAGGTATACGGCGATGATCTCGGAGTCGCACTCACTCTGGAAGCGGTGGCCGTGCTGCTCCAAGCGGCGGCGCCACTGGTGGTAGTTGGTGAGCTGGCCGTTGTGGACCACCGCCACGTCCGCGAAGGGGTAGGCCCAGTACGGATGGGCGCTGGCCAAGTCGACCTCGGACTCGGTGGCCATTCGCACGTGGCCGATGCCGTGCGTGCCCCGGAACGAGCCCAAGCGGTACTGGCCGCTGACCGTCTCGGCGTCGCCGAGATCCTTGATGATCTCCAGCGAGCTGCCCAGCGACAGCACCTCGCAGCCGGGCACGTCCTCGAGATAGTCGGCCAGAGCCTTGAGGTCGCCGCCGTAGCGGATGGTTGCCCGGAAGGCGTAGCCGGTGTCGCTGGTGATGGTGGCCACCTCCGCGCCGATCTTGGCGAGGCGGCTCTCGACCTCGGCCCGGTTGCGCTCCAGGCGCTCCTCCATGCCGAAACCGGTGCTCTTGTTGGGCTCAGCCAGAACGAACCGGATCACGACGAGGTCGTCGGCCGGTCCGTACACTGCGTAGCCGGTCGAGTCCGGCCCCCGGTGCTTCATCGACTGGAGCATGGCCGTCAACTCGGCGCCGATATCGGCGGTGCCGTCCCGATGGATCACGCCAGCTATACCGCACATGGTGCTACCCCCTTGGAGGTTGTTGTTGCTCTGTCGCCTGGGCTGTTCCTCTAGGGCAGGACGTCCAGGTACTCCTCCACGTCCCAGTCCGTCACGGTGGCCAGGAACCGCTCCCACTCGTCGTTCTTGTAGTGGAAGAACACCTTGCTCATCTCGCCCGGCAGCG
>JAGWAO010000032.1 GCA_021296315.1 Acidimicrobiia bacterium
CCGATCTACACCGTCGAGGGCAAGGCGCTTCCCGCAGAGAACTCCGACCCCGACCTGCCGGGCTACGCCGACAGCCAACCGGTGCGGATCGGCAACGCGGCTGAGCAGCAGGTCCAGACCGACGTGTTCGGACCCATCATGGAGTTGATCTGGCGGCTGGGCCGGGCCGGCTCGCCCCTCGATGAGCGCCACTGGCGGCTGGTGGAGCTGCTGGTGGACGCGGCGGACCGGCGCTGGCAGGAGCCCGACCAGGGCATATGGGAGATCCGGGCAGAGCCCCGCCACCATGTGCACTCCAAGACCATGTGCTGGATGGCCGTCGACCGCGGGGTCGCCCTCGCCGGCACCGTGTTCAATCGCTCAATGCCGGAGTGGGAGCGGCTGCGCGACACCATCGGAGCCCAAGTGGTGACCGAGGGGTGGAACCCCGACGAGAGTGCCTTCACCGCGGCCTACGGCAGCACCGATCTGGACTCGGCGGTGCTGGCCGTTGGCCTCTCAGGGCTGGTGCCGCCCGATGACTCCCGCTGGGTGTCCACTGTCGAGGCGATCGAGGCTCAACTGCGCGACGGCCCCACCGTCTACCGGTACCGGCGCGATGACGGGCTGCCCGGCGAGCCCAGCGGCTTCAACCTCATGACGTCGTGGCTCATCGACGCCAAGATCGTCACCGGCGACGTCGACGGCGCCCGTGCCCTGTTCGCCGACTATGCGGCCCTCGCCGGACCCACCGGGCTTCTATCCGAGGAGTACGACCCTGTCACGGCCCAGGCTCGGGGCAACTTCCCGCAGGCCTACAGCCACCTGGGGCTGATCGAGAACGCTCTCAACCTGGCCGAGGCGTCCGATCTCTAGAGCCGCGGTGGTCAGAGCGAGACGGCCATCTCGCTCATGCCCAGCGCGTTGACCTCGACCACTTCGGTCACGCCGGGCACTCGGTCCCGCATGATCCGCTCAATGCCCGCTTTGAGGGTCTGCGTGGACGCGGGGCAGGTGACGCACGCCCCGTGGAGCTCGACGGTGACGATCCCGGTGGACTCGTCCACGCCGACAAGTTCGATGTCTCCCTCGTCGGCCTGGATGGCCGGCCGGATGATCTTGATGATCTTCTCCACTTCGGCCTGCACGGCCCCAGTCTCGCAGCACCCGCCCCCAACTCCGACCCCCGCACCCTCTTGGCCCCCGACCTGGCCCTACTCCGACCGGCAGTCCCCTCGTAGGCTCGCGGGATGGGCTTGGAGATGCTGGCGCATCAGGGCGGATGGGACGAGGCCCTGCTGGTGGCGGGGCCGCTGCTGCTGTTCGCCGGCATCGTGTGGAACGCCAAGCGGCGGGCGGTCAGGCAGTCTCAGACCTCCGCAGGCGAAGATGACTGACCTGTGGCCCGTCTCGACCTACTCGGCTCGGACGTCGGCTCCGAGCGACGCGAGGTCGCCGGCCAGATCCTCGTAGCCTCGGGCCACGTGATGGGCGTCGGTCACCACGGTTGGTCCGTCAGCGCCGAGTCCGGCCACGGCCAGCGCCGCGCCGGCCCGGATGTCATGGGCTC
This sequence comes from Acidimicrobiia bacterium, assembly GCA_021296315.1. GTDB lineage: Bacteria > Actinomycetota > Acidimicrobiia > Acidimicrobiales > Aldehydirespiratoraceae > Aldehydirespirator. Next base: position 1,550 of record JAGWAO010000032.1, read on the forward strand.
GGACCGGTGCCCCCGAGAGCCGCTCCACGCCCCGCACCACCGCGTGGTGGGCGTCCGTGCGGATGTCGGCACCCATGCGGCGCAACTCGTCGACGTAGCGGAACCGGCCCGGGAACAGGTTCTCGGTGACGATCCCCACGCCCGAGGCGGTGGACAGCATCACCACCAGGAAGGGCAGGTAGTCGGTGGCCACGCCCGGATACGGCAGCGTGGAGCAGTCCACCGAGTCGAGGCGGCGCGGCGCGATGGCCCGAATGCCGTCGGCGTCGGGGGTGATCAGCATCCCCATCTCGGTCAGCTTGTGGCAGAGAAGCTCCATGTCGTCGTAGCGTGCGCCGGCCACGAACACCTCTCCCGAGGCCACGCCGAGCGCGGCCAGGTAGGTGACTGCCACGATCCGGTCACCAACGACGGAGTGGTCGGCGGCCCGCAGGAACTGAGCGGTCCCAGCCCCCTCGACGACGAGCGTGGACGAGCCGGCGCCCGAGATGCCGGCCCCCATCTTCCCCAGGAACTGGCAGAGGTCGGATATCTCGGGCTCGCGAGCCGCATTGTCGATGACGGTGGTGCCCTTGGCCGCCACCGCGGCCATCAGCAGGTTCTCGGTCGCCCCCACGCTGGGGAACTCGAGAACCACCCGGCCTCCGAGCAGCTCGGCGGCCGACGCCTCGATGTTGCCGTGCACCACGTCGACGCGCGCTCCCAGTTCCGTGAGGCCCCGCACATGCATGTCAATGGGCCGGGGTCCGAAGTCGTCGCCTCCGGGCAGGGCAACGGTGGCCGCGCCGCACCGGGCCAGCATCGGCCCGAGGACGACGACCGACGCCCGGAACCGCTCGACGATGTCGTAGGGAGCCACCGGCGTGATGTCCGCAGGCACGTCGATGTGCAGCGTTGCCGCGCCGCTCGGATCCCACTCGACAGCGCAGCCCACCGCCCGCAGGAGCTCGGCCATGAGGTCCACATCGACTATGCGGGGCACGTTGCTGAGCCGGTAGGAGCCCTCGGCCAGCAGCGTGGCCGCCATGAGCTTGAGAACCGAGTTCTTGGCCCCAGCCACAGCCACCGTGCCCTCCAGCGGAGGGCCGGAGCGAACGACTATCCGCTCGATCGCCACCCTCAAAGCCTATTGACTGCCGCAGTGCCATGACCGTCTTGCGCGTCGTCAGGCGGGGCAGCGCGGTCGAGATGGCGCGAGAGCACCAGGCGCGGCGCCAACCCCGCGACGACATCGTGGCCGAGCGGGCTGCGAGCGGCGAGGAGCGCTTCGAAGGGATGGACGGACCCTTCCGGCATTACGAGCGCCGCCTGTCCATGACCGAGTTGCGCCCCGGCGACCCCGGCGACTCCGGCGACGATCACGAGGGAGGATCGTGGGAACTGGTCGAGACCACCACCTACCGGCTCGCGGTGCCCGTGTGGGCATGGCTGTTCCACTTCCCGGTCAAGCACGCGCTGCGACACCGCAAGGACGTCTATGGCTACTGGTGGGCGCCCCCCGACCGGATCGACGCTCGCGCCTCGACAGTGCTGGGCCTGCTGTGCACCGTCCAGGTACTGGACGGCTACCTGGGCACCGTCCTCTCCCAGACGCTTACGTTCGCGGCCGACGAGTTCGGCCACGGGAACACAGCCCAGGGGATCGTGCTGGCCGTGGTCCGTGTCGGTGTGCTGATTGCGCTGGCCAGCGTGGCCCTGGCCGACCGCCACGGCCGGAGACGCCTGCTGCTCGCGACCGGGGTTGCCAGCTGTGTCGTCACCGCCCTCGGGGCGCTGTCACCGGGACTCTGGTTCCTGGGCGCCTCACAGCTGCTGGCCCGGGGACTGTCGACCGCCCTGGGGATCCTCATCGTGATCCTCGCCGCCGAGGAGATGCCGGCCCGCTCGAGGGCCTGGGCGATGTCGGTGCTGGTGTTGTGCGCCGGACTCGGCTCCGGAATGGCGGTGTGGGTGCTGCCCGTGGCGGACCTGCACATCTCGGCATGGCGCGCGGTGTACGTCGTCCCGCTGGCCGGCGTGGCCGTCATGGCCTGGGTGGGGCGGCGGCTGCCCGAGAGCCGCCGCTTCGAGGTTGCCGGCGCCGGGTTCCAGCCCAGCGGCGATCACTCGGCCGGCACCCCCTCCGACGTCGAAGCAGCCGAGCGTCGGCGCAGGCGGCTGGCGCTGCTGGCGGCCTCGGCGTTCCTGATCGCCATGTTCGCTGCTCCCGCTTCGGGGCTACGCAACGACTTCCTCAAGGACGAGCGGGAGTTCTCCGCCGCGGCCATCTCCCTGTTCACGGTGGTCACCAACACCCCCATCGGCATCGGCGTCCTCGCGGGCGGCTATCTGGCCGACCGGCGGGGCCGCCGGCCCGTCGGCGCGGCCGGCCTGGTGGCGGGCGCGGTGTTCGTTGCGTGGGCCTATTTCACCGACGGCGCCGCGTTGTGGTCGCTGACCCTGGCCGGAGGGGTGCTGGGCGCGGTGGCCGTACCCGCGCTGGCCGTCTACGGGCCCGAGCTGTTCGGCACCTACCGGCGGGGACGGGCCAACGGCCTGATAGTCACCGTCGGCGTGGCCGGCAGCGCCCTGGGCCTCTTCGTGGCCGGGTGGCTGTCCGACTCGCTGGACGGGCGGCTGGGGCCTGCGCTGGCCCTGCTGGCGGTCGGTCCGCTGGCGGTGGCCGCCCTAGTTGTGTGGAAGTACCCCGAGACCGCCGGCCAGGAACTCGAGGACCTCAATCCCGAAGACCGCGGCCCGGGCGACCCGGGGGCCGGCGGCTCGACCGGGAAGCAGCGCTAGTCCTCGGTGTCGAGCCCCGGGTAGGGGGGCTTGGCCGTGCACAGAGCCTCGGCGTCGGCCCTCACCGCCGCCACCGCGGCCTCGTCGGTGCGGTTGCGAAGCGCCCTGGAAATGAGGTCCGCGATGGTTGCCATGTCGTCGGTGTCCATGCCCTGCGTGGTGACCGCGGGCGTTCCGATGCGCACGCCGGAGGTGACGAACGGCGAGCGGGGGTCGTCGGGCACGGTGTTCTTGTTGAGGCTGATCCCGGCGGCGTCGAGGGTGGCCTGGGCCTCCTTGCCGGTCAGGTCGGGATCGAAGGTTCGCAGGTCCACCAGCATGAGATGGTTGTCGGTACCGCCGGAGACGAGCCGGAATCCGTGTCCGGCCAGCGCCGAGGCCAGCGCCCGGGAGTTCTCCACGATTCGGGCCGCGTATTCGGCGAACTCGTCGGTGGCAGCCTCGGCGAAGGCCACCGCCTTGGCCGCCACCGCGTGGTCGAGCGGCCCGCCCTGGATGCCGGGGAACATGGCCTTGTCCACCGCCGGCGCATACTCGGAGCGGCAGATGATGGCGCCGCCCCGGGGGCCGCGCAGCGTCTTGTGGGTGGTGAATGTCACCACATCGGCGAACTCAGTCGGATTGGGGTGCACCCCGCCCGCGATCAGCCCCGCGATGTGGGCCGCGTCGAACATCAGCAGCGCTCCCGACTCGTCTGCGATCTCCCGCAGCGGTTCGGGCTGGATGAGGCGGGGGTAGGCGGTGGCGCCGGCCACGATCAGCTTGGGCTGCTCGGCCAGGGCCAGATCCCGCAACTGGTCTAAGTCGATGCGTTCGTCGCTCGGGGTGACGCCGTAGGACACGAACCGGTACTGCAGGCCCGAGAAGTTCACCGGCGACCCGTGGGTGAGGTGCCCGCCGTGGTCGAGGCTCATGCCCAGCACGGTGTCGCCAGCCTCAAGCAGGGCCTGGTAGGCGCCCATGTTGGCGATTGCCCCGGCGTGGGGCTGCACGTTGGCGTGGTCGGCCCCGAACAGCCGGCACGCACGGCGCCGGGCCAGGTCCTCGACCTCGTCCACCACCATGTTGCCGCCGTAGTAGCGCCGGCCGGGATAGCCCTCGCTGTACTTGTTGGTGAACACCGAGCCGGTGGCGGCCATCACCGCCGGGCTGGCGAAGTTCTCCGAGGCGATGAGCTGGATGGTGGTGTTCTGGCGGTGAGCCTCTTGACGGATCAGGTCGAAGACAGCCTCGTCAGCGATGGGCCAGGGCATTGGTTCCTCGATTCTCGTTCGGTCGGGACGCGACGGCCGGGATGCCTGGCCGCACGGTAGCGAGGCTCAAGGGGCAAGCGGCGCCGCGCCTGTCGTGAAGATCAGTCAGGGTTGCCGGGGCGGGCGCTAGGGGGCCGCAATCGCCTCGCAACGAAGCGTCGTCATCCCCGCTCTTGTTCGCTGCGCTCACGGGCCGCTCGGGCCACGGCCTCGCTCGATGCCTCGCTCCCACACCCGACGGCGTACCGCCGATTCGCTCGGCCTCAGAGGGCGTCGAGCTTTGCCACTCGAGCCTGGTGGCGGCCGCCGTCGAAGGATGCCTCCAGCCAGGCGTCCAGCGCCTCGCGGGCCACCTCGGCGCCGGTGAGCCGCTCACCGATACACAGCATGTTGGCGTCGTTGTGGGCCCGGGCCAGGCGGGCCGAGGTCACGTCGTAGGCGACCGCAGCCCTTATGCCCGCGACCTTGTTGGCCGCCATGGCGATCCCGTTGCCGCTGCCGCACACGCACACGCCCAGGTCAGCGTGGCCCTCGGCCACGGCCCGGCCGACCGCCGCGCCGAAATCGGGGTAGTCCACCCGGTCGGCGGAGTAGGTGCCGCAGTCGATCACGTCATGGCCGGTAGCCCGCAAATGCTCGGCCAGAGCCTGCTTCAGGCCGTACCCCGCATGGTCCGCCCCCACCGCGATCCTCACGGCCGCTATCCTAGGTCCCAACCGTCGGGTTGGACGCCAAGGGGCCGGACCCCGAACTGGCAGCGGAGGACGCCGATTCGGGTGCCCACAGCTGCCAATTCCCGAATAGGTCCCAACCGTCGGGTTGGACGCCAAGGGGCCGGACCCCGAACTGGCAGCGGAGGACGCCGATTCGGGTACCCACAGCTGCCAATTCCCTGGCCCGCTATGCCTTGACCGCGGCGAGGATGCTGATGCGGCTGACGGGACCTTCTCGCAGTATCACGGGAGTGGCTCCGGTCACATCCACCACCGTGGACGACGCGCCGGGACGGGGGCCGCCGTCGATGATCAAGGTCACGGTCGGGAACCGGTCGGCCACGCCTTGAGCGGTGGATGGGGTGGGGCCGCCGTGGAGGTTGGCGCTGGTCACAGCCAGCGGACCCGGCCCGGCGATGGCCTGCATGATGTCGTCGTCGGGCAGGCGCACACCGATGGCGGTACCCGTTCCGAGGTGCGACGGTGCGGTGGGCGTGCGGACCGCCACGATGGTGAGCGGTCCCGGCCAGAAGTGCTCGGCCAGCCTCCGAGCCAGCTTATTGAGCTCCACCAGCGCCGTGGCTGCGGCCACGTCCGCGACCAGCACCGCGATGCTGCGGTCCTCGGGGCGCTGCTTGAGTTCGAAGAGCTGCTGGATCGCGCCTGCATCCGCCGCGTCGGCGGCCAGTCCGTACACGGTGTCGGTGGGAACACCAACCGGCTCACCGGCCCGGAGCGCGTCGAGAGCGGCCGCTACCGCCTCCGCCCGCTTCTCGGGGTTGACGGCTGGCATCACCCGCTGAGAGTTCATGGCAGCCGCCCCATCACGACTCTCTCGAGTCCGGCCAGGTCACGCTCAACCCGCACGTCTCCGAACCCGGCGCCCGAGACGAGAGTGGCCGACTCCTGAGCTCGATGCGATGCCACCTCCATGATCAGAGCCCCGCCCGGACACAGCCACTCCGACGCTCCGTCGACCACCCGCTCCACCGCCTCGCGGCCGGTGGGCCCCGACCACAGCGCCACCGCGGGCTCCCAGTCGCTCACCACCTCCGGCAGCTCCTCGCCGGTGCCGATGTACGGCGGGTTCGACACCACCACGTCGATAGACCTCTGCAGCGCGCCGGGCAGGGCCTCGAACCAGTCGCCCTCGTGAAGCGTCACCCGGGCCGCCGGCCGTCCCAGACCGGCAAGGTTCGCACTGGCGACGGCCAGCGCGTCGGCCGACACGTCGGTGGCGTACACCCTGGCGGAGGGACACTCGACCGCCACCGACAGCGCGATGGCGCCCGACCCGGTGCCCAGGTCAGCCACGATCACTTCACGATCGCCGCCCGCCGCGGCCGAGCGGCTCGCCACCTCGTCGGTGGCCCAGCCAGCCACGACCTCCGTCTCCGGCCGTGGGATGAGTACCCGGCGGTCGACCACCAAGTCGAGGCTGCGGAAGCCCCACGAGCCGACCACGTACTGCAGCGGCTCGCCCGAGCCCCGGCGTTCGAGCATCGAATGGAACCATGCCGCGGCCCGGTTCGTGGCCGGCTCGTCGAGGACGCTCTCGAACTCCGCGGGGACGGCCCCCGCGGCTGCCTCCACGATGCGCCGGGCGTCGACGTCGGGCGAGTCCACGCCGCCGGTGGCAGCCAGACGCTGCCTCGCCTCGTTGAAAAGGCTGCGCCAACTCACTGCCTCGTCGGTGGAGACCACGGCCTTGCGATTGGCGTCAGGCGTCGTCGCCGGCAGCCAGCAGCGCCCGCTGCTCGTCCTGCACCAGCGCGTCGCTCAGCTCGTCGAGCTCGCCGGCCAGCACCCGGTCCAGCTTGTAGAGGGTGACGCCGATGCGATGGTCCGTGACCCGGTTCTCCTTCATGTTGTAAGTGCGGATCTTCTCGGACCGGTCGCCGCCGCCGACCTGGCCCCTGCGCATGGCCGACTGCTCGGCCGAGGCCCGTTCCTGCTCGGCCTGCAGCAGCCTCGACCGCAGCACCCGCAGTGCCTTCTGCTTGTTCTGGAGCTGGCTCTTCTCGTCCTGCATGGCCACCACGATCCCGCTGGGCACGTGCGTGACCCGCACCGCCGAGTCGGTGGTGTTCACCGACTGGCCACCGGGCCCCGAGGAGCGGAAGACGTCGATCTGCAGGTCGGACTCGTCGAGCTGCACGTCCACCTCCTCGGCCTCGGGCAGCACCGACACCGTCGCCGACGACGTGTGGACCCGGCCCTGCGACTCGGTCACCGGTATCCGCTGCACCCGGTGGGTGCCGGCCTCGTGCTTCATGCGGGTCCAGGCCTGGTCGCCGGAGATGAGCCCGCTCACCTCGGTGTACCCCCCGAGGTCCGACGGCGAGGCGGCCAGCGGCTCCAGCTTCCAGCGCCGCCGCTTGGCGAAGGCCTGGTACATGCCGAACAGGTCGCGGGCGAAGAGGTTGGCCTCCTCACCACCGGCCGCGCCGCGTATCTCGACTATCACGTTGCGGCCCTCGTTGGGGTCGGACGGAAGCAGCAGCATCTTCAGCTCGTCGGTGGTGATGGCCACGGCCGCTTCGAGTTCGTCGATCATCTCGCGCAGGTCGGCTCTCTCGGCCGCGTCGGCCGCGCTGTGCATTCGGCGAGCCTCGTCGAGGTCGTCCTGGACGGACTGGAGCCGGTGTCCCACCGCCACGATCTCGCTGAGTTGCTTGTGCCGGCGCCCCAGCTCGGCCAGACGGCGCGGGTCGGACTGCACCGCGGGGTCACCCAGGCGCATCTCCACGTCCCTCAACTCGCCTTCGAGGCCGGCGATCCGCTCCAGCATGGTTTCGAGGCTACCGGCCCGGCCGTTGCGCTCTGAGCGGCCCTGCCGGGCCTCAGAATTCGGCCAGGAAGGCGCCCACAGCCGCCACGATCTCCGTGTCGACCCGTGGCTTGGGGTCATGGCCCTGGCCCTCGAGCCAGTGCACGGTCACCTCTCCGGCGATGGCGCCCAGGTGGACCGCGAACTCGTCGGGCGTGCCGAAGGGGTCCCGGTCGCCGTTCACGAACAGCGCGGGCACGTTGACATCGCCGAAGTGCTCGACCCGCAGCCTGTCGGGCCTGCCCGGCGGATGCAGCGGGTAGCTGAGCAGTACCAGCCCGGCCGCGGGCAGCCCCTCGGCCACCGCCATGGAGCACATGCGTCCCCCCATCGAGCGACCGCCCAGCACCAGCTCGGCGGTGGTGGCGCCGAGGTCGGCCGCGAACGCCTCGGCCCCGGAGCGGACTTCGGCGATCAGTTTCGGGGCCCGGTCGGGAAAGCGGCGCCCCTCACGCCGGTAGGCGAACTCGATGCGGCGCACCGGCAGGCCGAGCTCGGCATCGAGAGCGACGAGCGTGTGCTGGTCGGCGTTGCCCCCCGCCCCGGGAACCAGCAGCAGCCCGGCTACCGCGACCGGCTTGTTCTCGTGCCCTGGCTGCATCCCTCGAAGAATACGTTCACCGAATGCGCTCGCATTACTGCTCTGTCCTCGGTGGCAGCGCTAGCGTCCGGCCATGGACCGACCCAACATCCTCGTCGTTATGGCCGACCAGCTGGCCCCGCATTTCACCGGCGCGTACGGGCACCCGCTGGTGCGCACGCCGGCCATGGACGCGTTGGCCGAGCGGGGCGTGCGCTTCGACGCCGCCTACTGCAGTTCGCCGCTGTGCGCGCCGTCGCGGTTCTCGATGATGTCGGGACGGCTCGCGTCGGAGATCGGGGCGTTCGACAACGGCGCTGAGTTCGAGGCGTCGATCCCCACGGTGGCCCACTACCTGCGACTGGCCGGCTACCGCACCACCCTGTCGGGCAAGATGCACTTCGTCGGACCCGACCAACTCCACGGCTTCGAGGAGCGCCTCACCACCGACGTCTACCCGTCCGACTTCGCCTGGGCCGCCAACTGGGACGCGGCCACCGAGCGCATGGACAAGTGGTTCAACAACGTGGACACCATCACGGGAGCTGGGCCGGTGCTGGCCAACTTCCAGATCGACTTCGACGACGAGGTCGGGTTCACTGCGGTACGCCGCCTCTACGACCTGGCCCGCCCGAGCGCCGATGAGCGGCCGTTCTTCCTGGTGGCCTCGTTCACCCATCCCCACGACCCCTACGAGGCCCGGCCGGAGTGGTGGAACCTCTACGACCCCGACGACATCGATCCGCCCGAACCCATCCGCGACGACGCGGTCGATCCCCACACCCTGCGCATACGCCAAGGCACCCAGGCCGACATCGCTGGCTACACCGAGGCCCAGTGCCGCACCGCCCGCCACGGCTATTACGCCGCCACCAGCTACTTCGACTGCTGGCTGGGCCGCCTGGTCGATGCCCTGGCGCAGACCGGCCGGCTGGACAGCACCGTGGTCATCGTCACCAGCGACCACGGCGACATGCTGGGCGACCGGGGCGTCTTCTTCAAGATGTCGTTCTTCGAGCGCTCGGCCCGGGTGCCGCTGATCATGGCCGGGCCCGGGATCGCGCCGGGCACGACCGTGACCAACGCCTGCTCCCTGCTCGACCTGCTGCCCACCCTGCTGGAAATCGCCTCCGGCGGCGGTGCCCGGCCCGAGTTCGACACCCCCATCTCCGGGCGCAGCCTCTGGGAACTTGCCTGCGGCGGCACCGACGATGTCGACGAAACCGTGAGCGAGTACATGGCCGTGATGACCTCGCACCCGCTCTTCATGATCCGCCGGGGCCGCCACAAGTACATCCACTGCGACTCCGATCCCCCGCTGCTCTACGACGTGGAGGCCGATCCGCTGGAGCGGTCCAACTTGGCCGGCGACCCCGAACATGCCGGGTTGGCTTCGGCCTTCGCGGCGGAGACCGCCGAGCGCTGGGACAGCGCGGCCATCCGCGAGCGGGTAGTTGCCTCCCAGCGGTCCCGCCGCCTCGTCCGTTCCGCGATAGGCGCCAACGGGCACGGCTGGGACTACCGGCCCGAGCGCAACGTCACCACCGAGTACGTCCGCGACCACATGACCTACGCCCAGGTCGGCGCCCAGAGCCGGGTCAGCATCCCGTCCTGAACTGCCGGGGCCGGCTCAGATGGCCTCGGGCTCAGATGGCCTCGGGCTCAGATGGCCTCGGGCTCAGATGGCCTTGATGGCGGCCATGGCCGCCTGCCACCGTTTGGAGTTGCCCCGTAGGGGGGCGTAGAACGAGATCCGGCTGATGATGTCGCCGTAGCGACGGCCCAGTTCGGAGGCGACCCCCTCCGGTGCGGAGACCACCGCGAACGTGTTGAGGATCTCGTCGTCGATCAGGGCGCCCATCTCTACCCACTGGCCCCGCTTGGACAGCGTGTTGAGCTCCGTTTGGAGATCACCCCAGCCGTGGATGTCCAGGACGGGCCGGTAGGCGGGGGTCGAACCGTAGAAGGCGATCTGCTGGCGGGTGGCGGCCGCGGAACGCTCGACCTCTTCGTCGGTCTCGCCGGTGACCACGAACGCGGAACTGGCAATCTCGTAGCCGTCCATCCCGGTGCCGGCTCTGGCCCGGCCCCGCTCCAGGGCGGGAAGCGTCACCTCGCGCAGGAACCTCTCGGTGGTGAACGGGTGGCACAGGAACCCGTCGCACACTTCGCCGGCCACCTCGGTCATCAACGGGCCGACCCCGGCCAGAAAGATCGGCGGCGGGCCGAAGTCGGCCAGGTCGGTGGCCTTGGGGGCGAACATCGGCGTCATCAGGGTATGCCGGTAGAACTCGCCCTCGAAGCGCAGCGGTGTGCCGTGCTGCCAGGCCTCCCAGATGGCTCTCACGGCCTGAACCATCTCCCGCATGCGGGCCGCGGGCCGGCTCCATTCCATCGAGAAGCGTTTGGTGATGTGGGGCTTGATCTGGCTGCCGAGCCCCAGCACGAAACGGCCCTGCGACAGCGTCTGCAGATCCCAGCCGATGTTGGCCAGCAGCATGGGGTTGCGGGCGAACGCCACCGCGATGGCCGTTCCCAGCTCGATCTCGGTGGTGCGGGCGGCGGCGACGGCCAGCGGCAGGAACGGGTCGTGGGGCCCCTCGGCCGTCCACGCGCCCGAGTAGCCGGCCGCCTCGAGTCCGGCGGCCGTGCGACCTGCGTCCGTGATCGAGCCCAGCAGCATCGAATCGATCTTCATGGCCGGCGACAGTACCCATTCCGGCGACGACGCCCACACGGCAGCCGCCCTACACGACACCGACGCCCATACCGCCGCGGCGGCACCATCGCCGGCTCCCTCGATAGCCTCGCCGCCGGGAATGCGCCCGCCGCCGCGGCTCACCGAGCCGCTAGAGGGGTTTCGATGGCGACTTTGGATATCGAGGGCTTTGCGCTTCGCGGCGGCGAGAGCTGGCGATCCCCGTGGAGTTCGTACCGGTGGCTCCGCGACAACGATCCCGTCCACCGTGTCGACCATCCCGAGCTCGGCCGCTTCTGGGTGCTGTCGCGCTTCTCTGACGTGATCGACGCGGCTCGTGACACCGCCACGTTCTCGTCGGCTCAGGGGCTTACGCCCGGTCCTGACTCCGGCGTGATGTTCGAGGACGGCACTCGCCCGATCGTGATGATGGATCCCCCTGACCACACGACCATGCGCCGCCTCGTGTCCAGACCCATGACACCGCGCATGGTCTCGCCGATCGAACCGGCTGTCCGGGCCTTCGTGCAGGACGGGTTGGAAGAGATTCCCGTCGGGCGCGAGATCGACATCGTCGAGGTGCTGTTCAAGCCGCTGCCCAGCTTCGTGGTTGCCCACTACCTGGGCGTACCGCCCCATGATCGGACTCGCTTCGACGGTTGGACGAACAGTATCGTCGCGGCCAACGCCACCGCCGACCTGGAATCGGCGGCCGACGCCTTCCTGGGTCTGTTCGCCTTCGGGTCGGAACTGATCGAGCGGCGCAAGGCCGAGCCCGGCGACGATCTGGTTTCGCTGCTGGTGCAGGCCGGCGAGGACGCGGTCTCAGCGGGCTGGATCGTCGGGTTCGTGTTCACCATGGTCACCGGCGGCAACGACACCACTACTGGCCTGCTGGCCGGCGCCGCGTCGCTGCTCACCGAGCGGCATGACCAGCGCCGGCTACTCCTCGACGATCCCGCGCTCATCCCCGGAGCCGTCGAGGAGTTCCTCCGGCTGACCTCTCCGGTGCAGAACCTCGCCCGGACCACTACTACCGATGTCACGCTCCATAGCACCACCATCCCCGCCGGCGACAAGGTGATGCTCGTGTACGGATCGGCCAACCGCGACGAGCGGGTGTTCGGGGCTGACGCCGGTGAACTCGACGTCTGCCGGCGGATAGACAGGATGGTGTCCCTCGGCTACGGCGCCCACCACTGCCTGGGGGCAGCCGCCGCCCGTCTGCAAGCCGCGGTCGTGCTATCCGAACTGCTGTCTCGCTTTCCTGACTTCGCGGTCGACCTCGAAGCAGGCCGATTCGCGTCGGGCGCCTACGTCCGGCGATACGAGAGCCTGCCGTTCACGGCTCGCCCATGAGTGTCGGGGGCGCCGATGCCGGCAGGCACGTGACACGTCGGGTCTCAGGCGAGGACCTGTACCGGATCGTGTGCGAGTACGCCGCTCTGGGGCACCACCGGTCGGGCACCGACCGCGATGTCGCGACCACCGAGTGGTTCGTTGAACTGATGAGCGACCTCGGCGAGGTGTCCAACTCGGTGGTGGAGTTCGAGCGTTACGAGACCAGCAGCGAACTCACCGCGAACGGGCGCCCTGTCGACCATCTGGCGCTGTACTACGAGTTCACTGGAGACGCCGACACTACCGATGTGGCCGTTCGGCGGCTTGATCCGCTCGCGGGCGGGTTTCCCCGCGTGGCTGACGATCTCATCGACGAGACGAGGCGGGCGGGACGCCAGGCCCTGGTGATCGCCACAGAGCACCCCGACGGCGATCTCGTCGCCATCAACCGCGACCTGGCTGCGCCTGCCTCCGGGTTGCCGACGGTGCTGGTCGCCGGTCGCCACCACGAGACTCTGGCGTCCTCGGCGCTTCGTCTGAAGCTCAAGGCGCGGCTGGCTGTTGGTCGTACCGCCAACATCGAGGTCAACAACGACCAGCCCGGCCGCCGTCTCGTGCTGACCACGCCGCTGCATGGGTGGTTCGGCGCCGCCGGCGAGCGAGGAACGGGCATTGCCGTGCTGCGCTACGTGGCCGAGCAGCTCGTCCACCGTCCGCTGACAGTCGTCGCCACCGGGGGCCACGAGTTGGGCTACCTGGGCGCATACGCCTGGGTGGACCGCTGCGCTGAGCCGCCCGCGTGTGTCGCTCACATCGGGGCGTCGCCCGCCGTCGAGGCGCCGGGCCCGGACGGTTCTCGCCGGCTGATCGACAGCCGCATTGCCATGACCACGCTGGGTGAATCATCCGCCCGTCCGGTGGGTGCCGCGCTGGGAGACGCCGGGATCAGCCTGCGATGCGGCTCGGACTCATGGCTCGGCGAAGGCGAAGCATGGAGCCGGTTGGGTGTCCCCGTGCTGTCGACGACTGGAGCCGGGCCGGACTTTCACACTCCCTCCGACACCCCCGAGCGATCGACCTCGCCGGAGGCTCTGGCCCAGGTGGCCGAGGCCGTGCATCGAGCGGTGGCCGGTTTCTGCGACGCCGCTACCGTCTGCTCATAGGCGCAAGCAGGACACAAGGAGCACGGCATGCAGATTCGAAGAGTCGCCGGAGCCCTGGGCGCAGAGATCATCGGCGTCGACCTGCGGGATCCCGACCTCGAATTCGGCGCCGTCTACGAGGCCTTCCTGGAGCACGAGGTCATCTTCTTCCGCGGTGCGCATCTCACTGAGGAGGAGCACCTCGCCCTCGGGCGGCGCTTCGGGACGCCCAGCATCTACCCGGTCGCTCGGGTGATGGGGGCGACCGAGCCGACCATGACGGTCATCAAGGACGGTCCCGACAGCCCCAACGCCGCCAACCTCTGGCACACCGACGTCACCTGGATCGCCACCCCGCCCAAAGCCGCCCTGCTGCACATGGAACTGGCCCCCACCTACGGCGGAGACACGCTGTGGGCTTCGGCGACCCGCGCCTACGAGACGCTCAGCCCGGCCGTGCAGGAGTTCTTCGCTTCGCTGACGGTTGTGCACTCCAACGAGGGCTACCTGAAGCGGGTGGCCGAGAAGGCCGGAGAGCACGCCGAGGCGATCAGCGAGGCCATCACCCGCGACTACGGTCCTGTTGAGCATCCGTTGGTGCGCACCCACCCGGAGACGGGCAGGAGGGCCCTGCTGTACGCCGAGGGGTTCATCGGCCACGTAGCCGGTGTGAGCCGGGCCGAGAGCGACATGGTTCTCAACTTCCTGCGCGAGCACGTGGCCGAGCCATCGCTGCACTGCCGCTGGCAGTGGCAGAACGGCGATTTGGCCATCTGGGACGAGCGATCCACGCTGCACCGGTCCGCCGCCGACCACTTCCCCCAGCGCCGC
>JAGWAO010000080.1 GCA_021296315.1 Acidimicrobiia bacterium
CGGACATCCGAACTCGACGGCTCGCTCCTGCTCGTTCTCGCCACGCGTCCGTCACGACCCGGGCCGGTTCCGGTGGAGATGTCGGGACGCTCGTCCTGACCGCGTCCAGCCGCCCGCCGGGCCGCTAGGTTGGGCCGCCGTTTCGGCAGCATCGGTGAGGTGGAGATGACCGGGTCCAAGCACTACTACATCGACTCGTTCGACACTGTCGCGCTGAGTTCGTTCCGGGTGGCCCAGTCGCCCTTCGCCCACCGCTACGTGACCGATCAGACGGTCTTCTGCATGTACTGCGACCGCCTGTACCCGGTCAAGATGACCCCTGACGAGGACCCCGTCGCCAACTACTGGAAGCTGCGCCGGGGCGTCATGCTCTACGACGTCCCTGAGAAGCCCCTGGAGATCATCGGCCCCGACGCGGCCCGGCTGCTCGAGAGGGTCCTGGTGTGCCGGGCCGAGACGCTCGCCGTCGGACGGGCCCGGTACGGCATCGCCTGCACCGGCGAAGGCACTGTGTTGATGGACGGCGTGGTGATGCGCCTCGCTCCGGATCGCTTCTGGTACGTCAAGGCCAACGGCGAGTTCATGAGCTGGCTCCAGGCCAACGCCATCGGGCTCGACGTGGAGGTTCGCGACCCGGACTCGCGGGTGCTGCAGATCCAGGGACCGCAGTCGCTCGATGTGCTCGACGCTGCCATCAGCGGCGGGCTGCCGGAGGACTTCAAGTACTTCCACGCCCGGTTCTTCGAGGTCTGCGGCCAGACGCTGTGGGTGTCGCGCACCGGGTGGACCGGCGAGGCGGGTATCGAGATCTACTGCAACAGCGGCCCGGAGGCGACCGACCATGACGCCCTCTGGGACGGCCTGTTCGCATGCGGCGAGCGCTTCGGCATGGAGTTCAGCTCGTCGTCGTCGATGGGGATCCGGCGGGTCGAGTCCGGCATCCTGGACAACGGCACCGACATCGAGCCGGACCTGACGCCGTTCGGAGCCGGCATCGGGCAGTTCGTGAGGTTCGACAAGGAGGACTTCATCGGCCGGGCTGCGCTGGAGACAGCCGACCGCAGCCAGCTGCTGTTCGGGCTGATCTGTGCGACCGCCGCGCCCGAGTCCGGCATGCACGTCCGCTTCGGCGACCATGGTGTCGGACACATCACGATCGGGACGTGGTCGCCCACGCTGGAGGCCGGAGTCGGCTACGTGCGCTTCGACCGGCCCCTTCCGGGGGACGACTGGCTCGCCAAGACGGTCATGCTGCACGACCGCGACGGCACGCCCCACCCCGCGACCGTCGACACCCTGCCGTTCGTAGACAAGGAGAAGCAGCTCCCCCGCGTCCCATGGAGAGGGCCGAGCAGCTGACAGCGGCCCGCCCGCTCGGCCTCTAGGGGCCGCGGACGATCTCAGCGGCGAGGGACAGGTCGTCGAACGCGGCGTCGAGGTCGTTGACCGAGACCTGGAACTCGTCGATCCTGTGCGCCGTCACGAGGGCGTTCAGCTCGGCGCGGCATTCCTCCACCGTCCCGGAGATCACGAAGGCGTCCACCCAGTCGTCGCGCACCAGATGAGCCGCGGCTGCGGGTCCGCCGTCGGCGAGACCCCGGCGGATGGCCGCCTCGGTAGCGGGGTCGAGGCCGATGCGGGCCTTGACCGTGTCGGGCGAGTCGACCAGCCGGAAGGTCAGGCTGGCCCGGGCGGCCTGGCGGGCCACCTCGGTCGTGGCCAGGATGGTCATGTAGCACAGCCTCGGGTGGGGTCGGCCGTGCTCGTCGGCGGCGGCCCTGATGGCAGCCACATGCTCGCCGATCAGCTCCTTGTGGACGAACGACATGATGAAGCCGTCGGCCAGCTCCCCGGCCAGCCGCATGACCCGCGGGCCCCGCCCGGCCACCCAGATCGGTATGTCGGCCCGGCCGAAGTCGAGGCGGGCCCGCCGGAACCCGCCGGTCACACCGTCGCGGTCGACGATCTCGCCTGACCACAGCGCCCGGCTCGTCGTCACCAGCTCGCGCATGGCCGTGATCGGAGCCCGGCGCTCGATGGCCAGCGCCGTGAGCGTCAGGGCCCCGCCCGCCCCGATCCCCAGCGCGGCCCGCCCACCCGACGCCTCGTCGAGGGTGGCGACCGCCGCGGCGGTCATCCCCGGATGCCGGGTGTAGGCGTTGGTGATGCCGGTGCCCACCTCCACCGAACCCGTGGCCGCAGCCACCGCTCCGAGGGTCACCCAGCATTCGCGGGCCGCCAGGCCCTCGTCGGGGATCCACACCCGGCTGCAGCCGCGATCCTCGGCCGCAACCGCGGCCCGCACCACCGCGTCAACCGGTCCTTCGGGCATCACCATGCAGGCCAACTGAACCATGACGCCGACACTAGCTGTCGGCGCGGAATCGGCCGAACGCCCGCCGAGAACCCAAATATGTAGAGAAACCCGTCATATATGAGCAATACCCGGGCGGATTTGAGGCCGCTCGGCCTCCACGCCGTGGCGCTACCGGACCGTCCCGGCTCCGTCGCGGTCGGTGGCGGTGTCGGTGAAGCGCTCGCGCCCATGGCCGTACTGCTCACCGCCGTCCACGGTGAGGCACTCGCCGGTGACCGCCTCGGCCTCGAGGAGGTATCGCACCGCTCGACCGGCTTCCGCGCCGCCGGCCCAGCGACCCAGCAGCGTGCGGCGCCGCAGCCTCTCAATCTGATCGGGTCCGAACTTGGAGGGCTCGATGGTCGGTCCGAGCGCGACGGCGTTGCAACGCACGGTCGGCGCGAGCTCAACCGCCACCTGGCGGGTCAGAGCCAGCAGCGCGGCCTTGGCCACGCTGTGGGCAGCCCGTCCGGGCCACGGCTGCCAGGCCGACAAGTCGACGACGTTGACCACTGCTCCGCCGCCCCGCTCAAGCATGGACGCAGCGACGGCGTTGGTGAGATGGAACGGTCCGTGCAGCACCACATCGAGGGTCTGGTACCAGGTGTCGGTGTCAGCGGTGGGGAACTCGTCGCGGGCGAACCAGGATGCGCTGTTGACCAGGGCATCGACCGGCCCGAGACGGTCGGTGANGCCGCTTCGGCGGGCTGGGCCAAGTCGGCTTGAAAGGCGCCGGCGTCGACACCGGAGTCCTGAAGCTCCCCGACGGTCCTGGCCGCCTGTTCGGCGGACTGGTGGTAGGCGATGGCGACCTTGGCACCAGCGGCCGCCAGCGCGACCGCGATGGCCCGGCCGACGCGGTGCGCGCCGCCGGTCACCAGAGCGACACGTCCCGGAAGTTCCATCCGCCACAGCATGGCACGGCGCCCGCGGCCTGGTTCCAGCCGGGAGCAGAGGCGGGCCGCGGCGTCGCCCGCACGGGCCGGATTCGCTCGCCTGTCCGCTCGGCCTCTAGGCGGAGTCCCGCACCACCAGCTCGACGGGCAGCACCACGGGGTCGCGCTGCTCTCCCGGCTCGTCGATCAGCCCTTGGAGGGCGGCCGCGACTGCTGCTGCGAGCAGGCCGGCATCGAGGCGGATCGTGGTGAGCGACGGGGTCACGAGGGCGGCCGGCTCAATGTCGTTGCAGCCGATGATCCCGATGTCCTCGGGAACTCGCCGGCCGCGTGCTCGAGCCGCGCCCACCGCGCCGATGGCCACCAAGTCGTTGCAGGACAGTATCCCGTCGAGATCGGGCTCGAGTTCGAGCAACTGCTCCAAGCCCGCCGCGCCGCCCGCGACCGTCGGCTGCACCCGTACCATCTGAGCCCCGGCGCCGGAGGCGCCAAGCACCTCGTCCTTGCCCTCCTCGCCCGGACAGAGGGCATAGGGCGACGAGACCGATCCGATCATGCCGATGCTGCGTCGCCCGGTATCCAGCAGATGCCGGACAGCGAGCCGGAAGCCGGCATCAAGGTCGAACATCACGCCTGCCACGTTCCGGGCCTCGACAGGACTCCCAACCGCGACGATGGGTAGACCGCGGCGGCTGTAGTCGGCCAGCTGACGTGACGAGTCCCCGACCGGGATCACGATCATGCCCTCCACCGCATGCGACCACAGCGACTGCAGGACCGCGCCTTGCCGGTCGGCATCATCGTCGGAACTCGCGAAGAACATGCTGCGCCCCTGCTCGCGGAACGAGTCCTGGGCGCTCGCAGCCAGCGCCAGCACCAGCGGGTCGGTGAGGTTCCCAACCACCAGCCCGACAGTGCCGCTCCGGCGGGTGATCAGGCCGCGGGCCAGCAGATTGGGCCGGTAGCCCAACTCCTCGATGGCGTCGAGGATCCGCTGGCGGGTAGCCTGCGAGTAGCCCCCCTCATCGTTCACAACCCTCGACACAGTGCGCGGCGCCACGCCGACCTTGCGAGCAACATCGTGAAGCGTGGCCGCTCTGCCAGACCCGCCCGATCCAGGAGCCTCGCCCTCAGCAGGGCCTAGCTCGACATCACCCATTGATCACCCCGAGGCCAGACCCGCGGCCTTCCATACACAGCTGTCGATGGTACTCATTCCCATCGTCGAGAGACGGGCCAGCGGCTCGGCGGGACGGGCAGGGCGGCCAACGCTCAGGCCGACTCGCGTGCTACGAGCTCGACGGGCACGGCGACGGGCTCGGGGCTGAGGCCCGGCTCCTCGATCAGCCGGCCCAGCGCCGTGACCACGGCCTCGACGAGTTGTTCGTGAATGGGACGCACAGAAGTGAGCGCAGGGATCACCAGCGCGCCGAGCCCCATGTCATCGGCAGAAACCACCGCGATCTGGGTGGGAACCAGGATGCCCAGCTCTCCCGATCGCCATGAGATCATCGTGGGCCACTACGCCGTCCACACCTCTGAATCGCTCAATGAGGTCGCGCAGGGCGGCCCCGCCCCCTTCGATGGTCGCTTCCGCCCGCACGATCGCGCCCTCGACGCCGGCGGCTTCCACAGCCGCAAGGAAGCCCCGCTCAGTAGGGCTGCCGCCCCGCGGCCGGATCGGGGGGCCGATCATCCCGATCCGGCGCAACCCCGACCCGGTCAGGTGGTCAACCGACACCCGGGCCACCATCTCGAAGTCGAGGCCCACACAGGCCACATTGGGCGTGTGGACACAGTCTCCGACCATCACGACCGGCAGGCCCCGACGGGCGAAGCGGGACACGTCGTCGGGCCGGTCCACGGCTCCAAGGACGACAACCCCCTCCACCGGCAGCGACCAGAACGACTCCAGCACCTCGCCCAGTCGCCCCCCGTCGCCGTGCGAGCTCGCCAACAGCACGACGCCGCGGTCCTCTCCGATGCCGTGCTGGAGGCCATCCGCCAGCTCAGCGAACACCGGGGACTTCAGGTCGCGGCCGACTAGACCGACAACTCCAGCGCGAGTAGCTCCACGCATCGCGCTCCTTGACCAAGCTCGTCCAACTGTCACCAGTCGGTCACTCCCATGTACTCAAGTCCTTCGAATATTTCGAACCAATCTACTGCTGAGAACGTCAACGTTGGCGCTCGGCGGTCGTCTTGAATCAGGCCGAATCCGAGGCGGAGGTCAGCGGGCCGGTGTCAGAAACCGGGCGTCAGAGACCGGCATCAGGGCCCGGCGGAGCGACCTCGCAGGATGTCGTCGAATCCCCGAATCAGCGGGTGGTCCGTCTCCCGCACATCCTCGGGACTGGCCGCGAAGTAGCCGGTGGCCATCCCCATGTCTGACGCGGCGTCCAAGAACTCCGGGACGCTAGAGGTCCACCGACATCACCCGGCGGGTCGCCTCGAACAGCGGCCGCTCCGGTAGCGCTGCGCCCACGTCGCCGCTCACCAACCATGACGACACCGAGTCCTCGAGCTGAGCCATGCGCCTAAGTCGCATCCCCCACTCCCGCGGCTGGTTGCCTACGGCCGCAACCGGCAGGCTCCGGCCGTCGACCCGGTCGAGGAACGGGTGCAGGCCCGGCACCAGCTTGAACGACGACAGGTAGCGGGTCTCCACCTCGCGCCCGATCGGACCCAGGCCCAGGTCGCTCCAGAACTCCTCGGGAGTCAGCCGGCCCAGCACCAGCTTGCGGTGCCGGTCGCGCACCAGCTCCGCGTCCACATCCGGGTTCTCGGCCAGGATCACGGGCAGCAGCAGGCCCTCCAGCGGGCGGGTGGGCCGCACGATCACGCCGTGCACGTCCACCACCAGCAGGCGCAGCAGTCGCTTGCGAGGTCGGCTGGCCTCGGCCTCGCGGGCCGCGGCCCGCTGCTGGCGCCGGCGGGTGGCCCTCCGGCCTCTGCCCTTGGGGGTGCGCACCAGGGTCACCAGCCACGCCACCGCCAGGCCCAGCACCACCACGCCGAAGCCGAGGGCTGCGGCCCGGGCGATGTTGAGCCACAAGGGCGCCAGAGTGTCCTTCA
>JAGWAO010000081.1 GCA_021296315.1 Acidimicrobiia bacterium
CCATCGAAATCGTGACAGCCCACCGCGAGCCGGTCCCGGCGGGCGGCGAGGGCTCCACCGACGACGAGGCGAGCCGGCTGCTGGGCGCGGCCCTCATCAACCGGGCCCAGGCCCGGCAGGCGCTCGGAACCGACGAGGACCTCGAATCGGCCGTCGACGACTACCGGGCCGCCGTCGCAGCGCTCCCGGAAGCATCGCTCCAAGCCGGAATGGCAGCCCACGGACTCGGCGCGACAATCCTGGAACTCTGCCGGCGGGGATCGGCCGGCTGGGACGCCCGTGACGCCGCGGGAGCTTTCGAGCAGTCCTTGAGCGTGCTCAGTCACACCAGCTTCCCGTTCCACCACGCGGTTGCGAGGCACAGCCTGGCGCTGGCCTACGAGGCGAGGGGCGAGCCCGGCGACCTGGCCCGGGCCCTGAACAGCGCCCACGCCGCCATCGCGGTCTTCGACCCACGCCTGCACGCGTCCCACTGGCGAACCGCCCATGCCACGCTGGCCCGCCTGGAATCCGCGCTGGACGGCGGGGATCCGGGAATCGGACGCTCGAGCCATGTGGCCCGCCTGCTGGCCGCCACCACCGAAGCCGAGCGCGACCAACTGCTGAGAGACCGGCTCCTGCGGGCCGCGTCGTTGCCGCCCACCGGCATGAGCGCCGACCTGGACTCGCTGATCGGCTCGCTGGCCGATCTGGACCTCGACGGCTACCGGCGGGTCCTTCGATCCCTGATCGGCGGGCTCATGGAGCTGCCCGACCGGTTGCTGGAGGCGGCCTGCGAGACGGTGTGCCGGATCCATGCCGAGCACCACTCGACCGAAGTCTTGAACGAGACGCTCGACAGTGTGATCACTGAACGGCTCTTCGGGCCGCAGCGGGTCCGGGTCCGCGACCTGCTCGAGGCGAACGGATGGGTACGGCCGTGACGGATGCCGCTGCCGGCGCCGCCGAGAGAGCCGGAGCCTTCATTCACGCGATCGTCTGGGCCGAGCACACCACGCTGTGGGACCTGCTGAGCGACCAGGGTCGGGCCGCCGCCCTGTCGGTGGCGGTGCGCAACGGGCTCGACCGCGTCGTCGCCGGACGGATACGCGACGATCTGGCCGACCCGGTCGAGCGGGAACGCTTTCTGCAGCAGCTGGTTGGAGGCCTGCGCCGCGATCTGCGCAGCGTCGAACTGACCGAGCTCACGGTCGGCGAGTGGCGCACCGCAGGCGACGGCTCGGTCGCGGTCGAGCTGCTGACACCGTCACAGCTGCCCGGCATCGATGCCTGGCCGGCGGGTCGGCTCATCCTGAGCTGCGACACCGACCAGGGCTGGTTGGTGGACCGTCTGGAGCCGAGGCTGGCCGGGCCGTGACCCCGCCGACGAGGACGGCGGCCGTGGCGCTGTCGGTCGAGGCGCTCCTGCACCAGTGGGCCCGCCAATCAGCCGCTCCGGCGGGGGCGGCCGTCGTCGCCGACACCGAGATCGCAGCCCGCCGCCGCGGCGGCATCGAATGGCGCACACCCGACGCCGTCGCAGTCAGCGTGCTCGCCCGGCCCGAAGCGCTCGATCCGTCGGCCGTCGATGTCGGCTGGGCCGCGGCCAGCCTGGCTGCGGCCCGAGCGCTCGACGCTTGCCGCGACGGCCCCCGGTCCTGCCGGTGGCCCGATCTGGTCGTGTGCGAGCCGGGCGACGATCTCGAGGTGGCCGTCAGCTTCGCCTGCACGCTGGGACCGGGCCGGGTCGAGTCCGCCGCGCTCACCGTGCGGGTCGGACCAGTGGTCCCGCCCCAGGAGCGCTCCCGCCTCTGCGACGCGCTTCTGATGCACCTGCGGGATCTGGCCTCCGGGCTCGACGATCCGTCTTACATCCTGGACTCCTACCGGGACCGCTGCTCCACCCTGGGACAGGCGGTCGAGCTGCGGCTGCTTCCCCACGGCACCATGCGGGGCTTGGCCACCGACATCGACGACGCCGGTCAGCTGGTACTGGCGTCTCCGACCGGCCTGCGGGAACGGATCGCGGTCGCGTCGCTCAACAACGTGAGGCTCCTGCCGGACTAGGCCTGCCTCTTGGCCCGACCCCACCGAGATTGATGGCGGGATTGGGTCTCCAGTGGCCGTTTCGTCCCCAATTTCGGGGGACGCGGTCAGGACGCGGTGGAGAACAGGATGATGGCGACCGCGCCCAGGGCCGCTCCGACCCACTGCCAGCGGCGCACGGACTCGTGGTAGATCCGCCAGGCCAGGGTCATGGTCGTCACCGGCGCGAAGCCCAGCATGGCGGCGACCACCGCCACGTTGCCCCGCTGGAAGGCGATGACCATCGCGATGACGGCGCCGATGTCGATCAGGCCCACCAGGAGGCCGAAGCGGCGAGCGTCCGATGACACCGGAGCCATCAACCCGAACGGCACGGTGATCATGGGGATCCAGAACACGGCGCCCAGCTGGGTCAAGAACGCGGGCATTGCCCCCGCATCGGGCGTGATCTGCGCGAACGTCAGGCTCAGGCAGCCCAGAAGCGCTCCCACGAGGCAGCCCATCGCCACGCCGGAGCCCGACCGCATCATCTCGACATTGGGCAGTCCACCCTCGCTGGAAATGAGCAGCACGGCCGGAATGGCCAACATCACGCCGGCGAACTCGGCTCCACCCAACGCGTCGCCGGTGAGCGGGCCCACCACCGCCGGAACGACCAGCGACACCAGGCTGAACACCGGGGCGACCACCGCCATCGGTCCCCGCTCCATGGACAGGTACAGAAGCGGCCGGACCGTCGCCGCGAACACCAGCGCCACCAGCGTCCAGTAGAAGTCGGTCCGGCCGAAGTGGGCGGGAGGGAACACCAGCACGAAGAGGCCTGCCACCGCGGCACCGACGCAGGACGCCACCCACGCGATGGACACAACCGCGCCGCGATGGTCGATGCGGCGTCCGCCGACACCCCCGAAGAAGTCGCCGGTCCCGAGCAGGGCTGCGGCCAGTCCCCCGAGAAATACAGGCAAGCCATCAGGCTACGTTCCCGGCTCGCCTTA
>JAGWAO010000082.1 GCA_021296315.1 Acidimicrobiia bacterium
GCCGCGGCTGGTCATGCCGATCGCCCAGCGCCGCATGAGGGCCCTCGTCGGCCACCTGGTCGTGGACTCCGAGCCCCAGCGGCTGTCGGCCCACCTGGGGGCCCGGGCCGCGCAGGGCTACTCGCTGAACGTGAGCATGCTGGGCGAGGCCGTCCTGGGCGAGGCCGAGGCCCGGCGCCGCCACACCGAGGTGCTCGACACCCTTGCTGTGCCCGACGTCGACTACGTGTCGGTGAAAGTGTCGGCGGTGGTGTCCCAGCTCAATCCGTGGGACTTCGACGGGTCGCTGCACCGGATCTGCGAGGCTCTGCGCCCCCTGCTTCGAGCCGCCGCGTCCGCGTCGCCGGCGACGTTCATCAACCTCGACATGGAGGAGTACCACGACCTCGAGCTGACCGTGGGAGCCTTCCGCCGCCTGCTGGAGGAGCCCGAGTTCACGACCCTCGACGCCGGCATCGCGCTGCAGGCCTACCTGCCCGACTGCTTCGACGCGCTCATGGACCTGGTCGAATGGCACAACGGCCTGGTGGCCGGGGGCCGCCGCCGGGCCTCGATCAAGATCCGCCTGGTGAAGGGCGCCAACCTGGCCATGGAGCGGGTGGAAGCCGCCATGCGGGGCTGGCCGCAGGCGCCTTATCCGACCAAGGCCGAGACCGACGCCAACTTCAAGCGCTGCCTCGACTGGATGCTCACACCGGACCGCACCGACTCAGTGCGCATCGGCGTGGCCAGCCACAACCTCTTCGACGTGGCCTGGGCCGACCTGCTGGCCGACCAGCGCGACGTCCGTGACCGGGTGGGGTTCGAGATGCTCGAGGGCATGGCGCCCGCCCAGGCCGAACGGCTGCGCTCCGCTGATCGGGAAGTGCTGCTGTACACGCCCGCGGTGGCCGCCGAGGACTTCGACGTGGCCATCGCCTACCTGTTCCGCCGCCTGGAGGAGAACGCCTCCGACGAGAACTTCATCCACCACCTGTTCGGCCTGCAGCCCGGCAGCGCTGCCTTCGAGGCCGAGGCGGCCAAGTTCCGTGCCTCGGTCGCCGAGAGGTGGTCGGTCGGGCGGGTCCCGCGCCGACGCCAGGACCGCAACCGCCCGCCGGAGCCCGCCGACCCGGCCGGCGGCTTCTTCAACGAGCCCGACACCGACCCCGCGCTGGCCCCGAACCGGGCCTGGGCCCGCGAGATCGTCTCCAGGCATTGGAGCGGGCCGGCTACCGCGCCCACCCGCGATGTCGCCGGCGTGGACCGGGTCGTCGCGGCCGCCGCCGAGCAGCAGGCGGGCTGGGCCGCCCGGCCGCCCGCCGAGCGCCGGGACCTGCTGTGGCGGGCGGCGGACGAGCTGAGCCGCAGGCGGGGCGACCTGGTGGCGGCCATGGTCCACGAGGGCCACAAGACCGTCGCCGAGGCCGATCCCGAGGTGTCCGAGGCCATCGACTTCGCCCGCTGGTACGGCCAGCGGGCCCTCGATCTGGTCGGGCCCGGCCTGGCCGACCCGGAACTGGTGCGGTTCGAGCCGTTCGGGGTGGTGCTGGTGGTTCCCCCGTGGAACTTCCCGGTGGCCATACCGTCGGGCGGGGTTTTCGCTGCGCTGGCCGCCGGCAACGCCGTCATCCTCAAACCGGCGCCCGAGACGCCCGGCTGCGCCGAGATCGTGGCCGAGTGCTGCTGGGCGGCGGGCCTCCCGCGGGATCTGGTCGGCTTCATCCGCACCCGCGACGACGATGTGGGCCGGCACCTGGTCACCCATCGCGATGTGCATGCCGTGATCTTGACCGGGGCCTATGACACGGCCCGGATGTTCCTGTCGTGGAAGCCCGCCATGCGCCTGCTGGCGGAGACCTCGGGCAAGAACGCCATGGTGATCACTCCCAACGCCGACATCGACCTGGCCGTGGCCGACCTGGTGGCATCGGCGTTCGGGCACTCGGGCCAGAAGTGCTCGGCCGCCAGCCTGGCCGTCTGTGTGGGCGACGCCTACGACTCCCGGCGGCTGCGCCGACAACTCACCGACGCAGTGACCGGCCTCAACGTCGGCCCCAGCACGGAGTTGGCAACGTCGGTGGGCCCGACCATCGGCGAGCCCGAGGGCAAGCTGCTGCGAGCCCTCACCCGCCTCGACGACGGCGAGGAGTGGCTGGTCGAGCCCCGCCGCCTCGACGCCGCCACCTGGACCCCCGGCGTGCGCCTGGGGGTGCGAGGTGGCTCATGGTTCCACCAGACGGAGTGCTTCGGGCCGGTGCTGGGCCTGATGCGAGCCGAGACCCTGCACGAGGCCATCGCCATCCAGAACTCGACCGCTTACGGGCTCACCGGCGGTATCCACACGTTGGACCCCACCGAGATCCGCCAGTGGAGCGACACCGTCGAGGTCGGCAACGCCTACATCAACCGGGGCATTACCGGAGCCATCGTGCGCCGCCAGCCCTTCGGCGGCTGGAAGCGGTCCTCGGTCGGTCCCGGCCTCAAGGCGGGCGGCCCCAACTACGTGGCCGGCCTCGGCACCTGGCACCCGGTCGACAGCGGCCTCAGCGACGACGAGTGGCTCGAAGCGGCCCGGGCCAGCGACGCCGCCGCCTGGGCCGCAGAGTTCGGTGCCGAGCACGACCCCTCCGGACTGTACTGCGAGTCCAACGTGTTGCGTTACCGGCCCCTTCCCCGCATGGCGCTGCGGGCCGAGGCCGACGCCAGACCCCGCGACATCGCCCGGGTCCGCACCGCGGCCGGCCGCTGCGGCGTGCCGCTCGTCGAGTCCCACGCCGCCGACGAGACCGGCGAACAGTTCGCAGCCCGGCTCGACTCCCTCGGCGTCGAGCGGGTGCGGGTGCTGGGCACATGCAGCCACGAGCTGCGAGCCGCAGCCAACGAAGCCGGAGTCCACGCCGCCGACGATCCTGTCACCGCCGAGGGCCGGATCGAGCTGCTCCACTACCTGCGCGAGCAGGCCGTCACCCGCACAACCCACCGCTACGGCAACGTCCTCTGA
>JAGWAO010000033.1:0-2298 GCA_021296315.1 Acidimicrobiia bacterium
GGCTCACGAGGCGACGCTAGCGCCCGCGGTCCGGGATCAACCGGCGCGGTGGCGTGGCCGCGCTCTTGTCGGCGTAGCTTCCAGTGGGTGGTCGGCGCTGGCTACCGGACTTGCCTACGGGAGGAGCGCATGGACGAGGTGACGGTCGGGATCGACATCGGGACGACGTCTGTCAAGGCCGTGGCCGCGAACGGCGAAGGCGATGTGCTGGCCCGGGCCCGGATCCCGCACCATTTGATGGCGCCTGATCCGGGCCGGTTCGAACACGATCCCCAGCAGGCGTGGATCGGCGGCGTGCTGGCTGCCTGGAACGAAGTGGGTGCGGGCGCCCCGGGACGATCGATCGCCGCGGTCACCGTGTCGGCCATGGTGCCGTCCATGTGCGGCGTCGACTCGGCAGGGATGCCGGTCACCCCTGGCCTGCTCTACGGCGATGCCCGGGGCCGGGGCGTCGGATCGGGCACCGAGGCCACCGAGGGCGAGGCGGTCGGCTTCGCTCGCTGGCTGGCCGGCCGTGACGGAGTGGAGGCGCTCTGGCCGGCCCAGTCCGCGGCCAACCACGCGCTCTGCGGGATCCCAGCCCTCGACTCCTCGACCGCCATGGCCATGGCTCCCATGTCCGACGGTCAGGGCTGGGCGCCGGAACTGCTCGAAGAGATCGGCATGACCTCCGAGCAGCTCCCGGCCATCAGTCCGGGGGCAGCCGCCGTCGGCGAGCGAGGCGGTGCGCTGGTGTCGGCCGGGACCATCGACGTCCTGGGCGAGCAGCTCGTGGCACCCTGCGGCGACGCCGGCGACGTGCTGGTGATGTGCGGCACCACGCTGCTGCCGTGGGTGCTGACCGGAGAATGGATTGAAGTCGACGGCCTTTGGACGTTCCCCTCAGCACGGGCCGGCATCATGGCCGTCGCCGGGGCCAGCAACGCGGGCGGCCTGTTCGTCGACCGGGTGCGGACCCTTGTGGGCGACGCGCCTTGCGAGGAACTGCTGGCTCTCGGGCCCGAGGACCTTCCGGTCTGGTTGCCCTACCCGAGAGGCGAGCGCACGCCTCTGCACGACACCGACCGCAGGGCCGAACTGCTGGACCTCCATGTCGGCCACACGCCTGCTCATGTGCTCATGGCCGCCTACGAAGCGGCCGGCTATGTGGTGCGCCACCACATCGATCTCTCCGGCCTCCGAGCTGATCGGATTGTTGCCGTCGGCGGCGGCACCCAGTCGGAAGCCTGGATGCAGGCTCTAGCCGACACCACCGGTCTGGCGGTGGATGTGTCGGCCGAGCCGTACGGCGCGGCTCTGGGAGCGGCGTACCACGGCCGGGTCACAGCCGGCCTTGAGGCCGACACCTCAGAGGCCCGGCGCTGGGGCCGGGTCTCGCGCCGGGTTCAGCCGCGGCCCGCCCACGCCGCGGCAGCCAAGGGCCGCTACCGTCGCTTCCGCGAGGGCACCGACCGGTGACATCTTCAGCGAGAAGGCTGCCGATCCGGGGGCCATGCCGGTGAGGTTCTCGGGGGCGCTCTTGCCTACCGCCGCGTTCGAGTCGGGAGCCGGGGGAGTTCGTTCGTGAGGTTCTCGGTGACCTACCCGCTGGCCTCGGGTCGGGTCAGCGACGAGTTCGCCACCCGCCGGGGAGTGTTGGAGTTCGCCCGGGCGGCCGAGGCGGCCGGCTTCGACGGGATCGGCTTCACCGACCACCCCGCCCCCACCCACCGCTGGCTGGTCGCGGGCGGCCACGACGCGCTCGATCCCTTCGCCGCGCTGGCCTTCTGTGCCGCCGTCACCGAGCGGCTGCTGCTGATCCCCAACGTCGTGGTGCTGCCGTACCGCAATCCCTTCCTGGTGGCCAAGTCGGTGGCCACCATCGACGCCCTGGCCAACGGCCGGTTCGTGCTGGCCGTGGGGGCCGGTTACCTCAAGGGCGAGTACCGGGCTCTCGGGGTGGACTTCGACCGGCGCAACGACCTCTTCGATGAAGCCATCGAGGTCATGCGGGGAGTCTGGACCACCGACGACTTCAGCTACGACGGCCGGGACTTCACAGCCCACGGCCAGACCGTCGGCCCCAGGCCCTCCGGGCGGATCCCCATCTGGATCGGAGGAAACAGCCGTCTGAGCCGCCGCCGGGCGGCCATAGTGGGCGACGGCTGGGTCCCGTTCCCCGCCCCCCGGGGGCTGGCCACCACGGCGCGGACCCCACCGCTGGAGACACTCGACGACCTGCGCGAGATGCTCGGATACCTGTGGCGCCAAGTCGAGGCCGCGGGCCGCGATCCTGCCGAGATCGACGTGTCGTTCATG
>JAGWAO010000033.1:2428-12661 GCA_021296315.1 Acidimicrobiia bacterium
CGCTACGGAGAGTCAGTCATCCGCGTCCGGCAACCCGGCATCGACTAGTTGTCCGCTGCGGGCGAGTGCCATGATCAGACCGTCCACCTTTGCCTCGAGCCGCTCCAAGCGGGAGCCCAGGTCGGATCGAAGCCACGCGAACGCGGTGGCGAAGGCTCCAAAGGCGACCGACAACAGCACGCCGATGACGGTGGCGGCGATCGTCGGGTCCACGGCACGCAAGTTAGCAGTATCCGGTCTGAGATACAACTATATTCATAAAAAGTATTGATAATGTTGATTGTGACCCGCTCTCCAAGAACGGGGTGACAGGTAGCATCGAAGCGATGACGGAGCAGCCAGAACTGGGTTTCCGGGCGTTCGATGTGGACGAGCACTACTACGAGGCTCCCGATGCCTTCATCCGCCACATCGACCCGGCGATGAAGAAGCGCTGCATGCAGTGGGCGGAGATCGACGGCAAGAAGCGCTTCATGGTGGCGGGCAAGGTCAACAAGTTCATCCCCAACCCCACCTTCGACCCCATCGCCAAGCCGGGCAGCCTCGAGGACTACTTCCGGGGCCGCAACCTGGACGGTCGCGACATCGCCTCGATGTTCGGGGAACTCGACCCCCTAGACGACCACCCCGGCTTCCGCGACCGCGATGCCCGCGTGGAGCTGATGGACCGCCAGGGGCTGGAGTCGGTGATGCTGTTCCCCACCCAGGGCGTGGGCATGCAGGAGGCCCTCAAGCGCGACATTCCTGCCCTGCACGCCGCCTTCAGCGCGTTCAACACCTGGCTCGACGAGGACTGGGGCTTCGACCGTGACGGCCGCATCTACGCCGCGCCCATGCTGACCTTCGCCGACCCGGAACTGGCCGTGACCGAACTGGAGCGGCTGCTCGAGATGGGTGCTCGCATCGTGTGCACCGTGCCGGGGCCGGTGCCCACCGGTCAGGGCTACCAGTCGCCGGGCATGTCCGATTACGACCCCATCTGGGCCCGCCTGGAGGAGGCCGGGGTGCCGCTGGCCATGCACGCCGGCCTCAACGGCACCGGCCAGTACGGTAAGGTGTGGGAGCCGTCCCAGGGCAATTTCGAGGCGTTCAAGCACATGGCCTTCCCGCTGGTCGCGTTCTCCGACCGCTCCATCTCCGACACGTTCGCGGCCCTGATCTGCCACGGCGTGCTCGATCGCTTCGGTGATCTGCGCCTGGCCACCATCGAGAACGGGGCCATGTGGGTTCCCGACCTGCTGCGCAACCTCAAGATCTGTCATGGCAAGATTCCGTGGGAGTTCAAGCGCCACCCGGTGGAGGCCTTCATAGAGAACGTGTGGGTGTCGCCCTACTTCGAGGACGACATGGACCTCATCAAGGACTGCATCGGCGCCGACCGGATGCTCTTCGGCTCCGACTACCCCCACGCCGAGGGTCTGGCCGAGCCGTCCTCCTACGTGGACGACATCGCCGGCTTCAGTGACGACGAGGTTCGCAAGGTGATGCGGGACAACGCCTACGATCTGCTGTCAGCCTCCGCTCGCTAGCGGCCCGCAGGGAATCTCGGGCGACTTGTGTGTGCTGAGGCCTAAGAATCCTCCCGAGATTTCAGGGAGCAGGCGGGTCAGCGGGTCTTGACCGCGAAGTCCTGGAGCGAGGTGTCCTTGCCCCCGTGGCGACCGGTGTCGCGGGACTGGATCGACACGTCGTGGCCCGCCACCGACGCCCGCAGAGCCCCCACCGTGCACTCGGAGCGGTCCAGCACCGAGAACGGGTCGTAGTTGAACCAGTCCATGGCGTTCAGGTGGGTGATCCGGTTGACATCGGAATCGGGCACGCCCTCGAACACCTCGACCAGCTCCTCGGGAGCCTCGGGCCAGTTCGAGTCCGAGTGGGGGTAGTCCATCTCCCAGCAGATGTTGTTGATGCCGATCTCGTGGCGCAGGGCCACCCCCACCGGGTCGGAGATGAAGCAGGTCAGGAAGTTGCGGCGGAACACGTCGCTGGGCTTGAGGTCCCCGAAGGACTGGCCGGTCCAGAGGTGGTGCATGTCGTAGGTCTTGTCGGCCCGATCCATGAAGTACGGCACCCAGCCCGAGCCGCCTTCCGACAGCGCGATCCTGAGGTCCGGATAGCGCCGGGGCACCGTCGACCACAGCAGGTCCGACGCCGCGATCGACGTGTTCATGGGCTGCATGTGGATCATCACGTCCATGGGGGCGTCGGGGGCGCTCACCACCATCTGACCTGACGAGCCCAGGTGGATGGACAGCACCGTGCCGCAGTCCACCAGGGCCTCCCACAGCGGGTCCCAGTAGTCGTCGTGGAAGCTGGGCTGGTCCAGCGGCACCGGGTTCTCGGTGAACGTCATCGAGTGGCAGCCCAGCTCCGACACCCGGCGCACCTCGGCCGCACACTCGTCGGCCGACCAGATCATGGGCAGGGCCATGGGAATGAACCGTCCCGGGTAGGCGCCGCACCACTCATGTATGTGCCAGTCGTTGTAGGCCCGTATCAGGTCGGCCGCGAAGGCCTTGTCGGGGTGGTTGGCGAAGAGTCGTCCGGCGAAGCCGGGAAACGACGGGAAGCACATCGATCCGAGCACTCCACCCGCGCTCATGTCCTTCACCCGCTCACCGACGTCGTAGCAGCCGGGCCGGATCTCGTCGAAGCTGGTCGGCTCGATGCCGTACTCCTCCTTGGGCCGGCCGGCCACGGCGTTGAGGCCGATATTGGGGATGATCGAGCCGTTGAAGGTCCAGACGTCGTCGCCCTTGTCGGTGTGGAGGACCCTGGGGGCCTCGTCGCGCCACTTGGCCGGCAGGTGGGCCTCGAACATGTCGGGCGGCTCGCACAGATGGTCGTCGACGCTCACGAGGATCATGTCGTTCATGTCCATGGGGACCTCCTTAGGGCAAGCTACTCCTCGATGAAGTCGTAGTCGGCGTCGCCCTGCACGACTTGCTTGAGGATCTTGCCGGTGGCGTTCCGGGGCAGCGGCTCGGTCCGCAACTCCCAGTGGGCCGGAACCTTGATGTCGGCCAATGTGCCGGCCACCCAAGATTCCAGTTCGGAGATCAAGTCTTCGGCAGGCGGCTCGTCGATGACCACTACCGCCTTGACCTCCTGGCCCAATTCCCGGTGTTCCACACCGATGACGGCCGACTCGGCTACTGCGGGATGGGCGTCGAGGCGCTGCTCGATCTCGGTCGGGTAGATGTTCTCGCCACCGCGGATGATGAGGTCGCTGCGCCGGCTAACCAGGAACAGCAGCCCGTCGCGGACATACCCGTAGTCACCGGTGCGCAGCCAGCCGTCGCGAATCGTCGCCGCAGTGGCGTCGGGATCGTTCCAGTAGCCCGGCGTCACCATCGGTCCGAACAGGCAGATGTTGCCAACCTCACCCTCGGGCAGCTCGCGGCCACTGTCATCGGTGATGCGCACGTTCACCGTCGGGAGGGGATAGCCGACGGAGTCGGGATGGGCCTTGAGCACATCGTCCGCCGCGCTGGTGGCCAGGCCGGAGCTCTCGGTCAGGCCGTAGCCGATGGTGACGCTGATGCGGGCGTGGGGCAGGGCGGTGCGGCAGGTCTCCTGCAGCTCAGGAGACCAGACGGACCCCCCGCCGCCGATACTCACCACCGACGACGTGTCGTACTCGCCCAGGCGGGGATGCTCGATCAGTCTCCACACCTGAGTGGTCACTCCCGACCAGCGGGCGATGCCGTGCTCCTCGGTGAGGCGCAGGATCTTCTCGGCGTCGTAGCGGCCGGTGGTCCACAGATGGTTGAAGCCGGCTCCGACGGCCATCACCGCGCAGGCGTGCAGGCCGGACACGTGGAACAGCGGGCTGCACGCCAGGGTCGGGCCGCCGACGCCCATCGTCTCGCCGGGGAAGCGCAGGAACTGGCGGGCGCCGATCATGAACGCGCAGGTCAGGTAGGCGAAGAAGTTGCGCTGAGTCTGGATGGCGCCCCGGGGCCGGCCGGTGGTGCCCGAGGTGAAGAGGATGGCGGCCGGGTCGTCGACGGCTATCGGGCAGTCGGGGAGGGGAGAACCGGAGTAGGCGCCGATCAGGCCGCTGATCGTTGCCGTGGCGTTCGTATCGGCGTCCATGGCGATCACCGGCACGTCTGGATCGTGGTCGAGTCGCTCGAGGCGGCGGCGGTCGGCGATCAGCACCTTGGGCCCGGTCAGCTCGAGGCCGTAGGAGATCTCGTCGCTCTTCCACCACCCGTTCATGGCCACTGCGACGGCCCCGGCGCTGACTGTTCCCCAGAATGCCTGGATCCAGCCGGGCTGGTTGGACCCAAGCAGGGCCACCCTGTCGCCGGGTTCCACCCCGTAGCGCTGGGAGAGCGCCGCGGCCACCGCTGCGGCATGGTCGATGTTCTCGGAGAAGGTGGCGCTGCGGCCGTCGTCGAAGAGGTAGTAGCGGGCCGAGCCGTCGCCACCGTGGTTGGCCGAAGCGGCCAGCAGGTCACGCAGGCTCTGGTGCGGGCCGGCCACCACGCCCATCTCGACGCCGTTCACCGTTTCGGTGACGATCTCGAAGAAACCGCCCGGCCCGGTGAGGGCGGCGTCGGCCTCGGCGATCGTCATAGCCGGTGAATTGCCGCCGGTTGCCTGGTCTTCGTGCTCGTCTGTCACCGCCGAGACACTAGTTGGGGGCGCTTTCCAGAGGCTGAGCGAGTGCGCCGCGATCCGTGAGAGTCTCGGCGACGTGCCCAGCGAGGCCGTGGGCCGAGCGGCCGGAGTACGATGCGCGGCTGACCGGTATGGCCAGACCTATGCAAGACCTGCCAGACGGCACCATCGACGTCGACCATCAGGCTCCCGCCTTCATTGCCGAACGTCACCGTCGCTACGCCGAGTTGCGGGGCCGCTGCCCGGTGGTGTTCAACCAGCACTACGGGGGCTTCTGGATGGTCACCGACTACGAGTCGGTGGCCGCGGTGGCCCGCGACAACGACACCTTCGCCCACAAGTACGAGCCCGACTCCGACGACGGGATCTCCTACCAAGGGATCTGTGGCATTCCTCGGCCTCCGTACGTGCCCCGCATGGGGGTGTCGGAGATCGACGGGCCCGAGCACGCGGACCTGCGCCGGGTGCTCAACCCCTACATGACGACCCGTGTCATCGAGCGTCGGCGACCGAGGATGGAGGCGGTGTCGGCCTGGTTCCTCGACCAGATCACCGAGGCCGGCGCGGCCGATCTGGTCCTCGAATACGCCACCCCGGTGCCGGCGGTGCTGACCCTCGAGCTGATGGGCATGGAGTCGTCCAACTGGAGGCACTACGCCGACTTCTTCCACGCCACCGCGTCCTACGAGCCCTCCGATGAGAGATTCCGCCGCGCGGTGGCCCGCCGTGACGACATGTGGGCCGAGCTGGCCGGCTTCGCTGCCTTCCGGCGGGCCAATCCGGCCGACGACGTGACCTCCGCCCTGGTGACCGCGGTCGTCGACGGGCGACCCTTGACCGACAACGAGATCACCGGGATCATGTGGAACCTGGTGGCCGGCGGTCTCGACACGACGACTTCGCTGGTGTCGTGGGGCCTTCACCACCTCGGCACCCATCCCGCCGACAGGGCCCGCCTGATCACCGATCCCGGCTTGATCGGCGGCGCGGTGGAGGAGTTCCTGCGCTTCTACAGCCCCAGCGAGACGCTCACCCGCACCGCTACCCGCGACGTGGAGTTGGGAGGCCGCCAGATCCGCCGCGGCGATGTGGTGTTCATCAGCTGGGTGGCCGCCAACCACGATCCGTCGGTGTTCGCGGGAGCCGACGAGGTGCGCATCGACCGTGCCGTCAACAAGCATTTGGCCTTCGGCTTGGGCGGCCATCGCTGCATCGGGTCGTCGATAGCCCGCATCGAGTCCGAGCTGATGCTGGGTGACGTGCTCAGGCGCATCGGCGACTACGAGATCGACACCGGCGGCTTCAAGCCCTATCCGGGGAACCTGCTCATGACCGGCGTGGTGTCGATGCCGGTCACATTCACTCCGACCGCCCGCTCCGGAGCCGCCGATCCCTTCGGCTGCTAGCGTGCGGCGGCGCCCGGCGGAGATCCCGGTTGTTGAAAGCGACTATTGCCCATGGGTGCCGTGACCAGGTCGGCTAGCAGTGAGTTGTCCGGCGGAGCCGACAACCCCAAGATGGAGGCGTCGGCGCGGTGGTGCTCGACATGGCCGCGGCCGCGGCCATGCTGGCCCGCACCGCCAGTCCGTAGAGGCCGGGACGACAAGGGTTGGGTGCAGTGAGCGGCAACGACGGCGTAGCAGAGTCGCGGACGGCGATCGACGCGGCCAATGCCACCGATCCCCGAAGCCACGATGGGGAGCCGCTGGCGCTGGCCCAGGGGCGCAGGGCCGAGGAGTGGGCGGTCCGTCTTGACCCGGACGCGTCGGACGCGCTGAGGCTGGCAGCGCGGGCCCACCATCTGCGTCGTTGGGAACTGCCCCGCTCCGACTTTCCCGAGGGCCGGGCCGGCTATCTGCGGTGGCGGAAGGCCCAGCGCGACCGCCACGCCAAGGGACTCGTCGCCATCCTCGACGATGCCGGCGTGGACGGGTCGACCTCGGCCAAGGCCGCCGAGATCGTGGCCAAGCAGGGGCTGGGCTCCGACCCTGAGGTGCAGACCTTCGAGGACGCGGTGAGCCTGACCTTCCTGGAGACTGAATTGCGTCCCACGCTCGATCGGCTCGACGACGACACCAAGGCCGCCGACATCGTGTCCAAGACCCTGGCCAAGATGAGCGCCGCCGGCCGGGAGCAGGCTGCCTCCGTGGCCGCCGGCCTCGATGAGCGCAGCCGCCGGATCTTCGCCGAGGCGAGCGCGGCCTTCGCCCGGAGCGCGAGCGACCGCGAGCACCGGCCCTGACATTCGTCGGGGTACCGGCGCTGACGGTCGGCCGGTGATCGGCCGCCCAACTGACTGCTTAGATACTGCTCAGATACTCGTAAGTGGCGGTCTCGATGTCGGTGTACAGCTGGTAGGAGCGGGGGTCGGCGAACGGGAGTTGCTGGCTGATGTACGTGCCGGCGACCTGGTTGCCCATGTCGATCCAGAAGAAGGAGTTGGCGATGCCGGCCCACATGAGCCCGCCGGCGGGCCGTCCCGTGGGCAGCGGTTCCTCGTTGATCTGGAACGTCAGGCCCCAGGTCTTCGCTGCGCCCGGGAAGAACTCGGCGTCGCCGGTGAGTTCGGGCATCGCCGTGGGCAGGGCGACCACCCGGAGGTCTCCGATGTGGTTGACCGTCATCTGGTCGACCGTCTCAGGGCGCAGCACCTCCACGCCGTGGAGGCTGCCCCGGCCCAGGATCATCTGGAGGAAGCGGCAGTAGTCCTCGACCGTGCTGAAGAGCCCGCCGCCGCCCGACAGGTACTCAGGCTCGGGGGACGGAGCGGCCTCGGCGACGGTCAGCGAGCCGTCGGGCAGCCGGGTGTGGATCACCGCCCGGCGCGCCTGAAGCTCGTCGCTGAGGCTGAAGGCAGTGGAGTCCATGCCCAGCGGCCCGAGGATGTGCTCGTCGAGGTAGTCGTCGAGCCGCCGGCCGGAGACCTCCTCCACCATGCGGCCCACGAAGTCGATGCTGATGCCGTACAACCAGCGCTCGCCGGGGTCGAACAGCGCCGGTACCGGCGTCTCCAGCGTCACCAGCTCCCCGCTCGTCATCGAGTCGGTGCCGGTGGCCCGCTGGCAGCGCCGTAAGGTCTCGCTCCAGTACTGGTAGCCGAACCCGGAGGTGTGGGTCAGCAGATGGTGCAGCGTGATCGGGGCCCTGGCCGGGCGCACCAGAGGCTGACCGTCGTCGTCGAAGCCCTCGAGCACGTCCGCGTCGGCCAGGCTGGGCAGCACGCTCGATGCGGGCGCGTCCAGGTGTAGCTCACCCCGCTCCACGAGCTGCATGGCCGCGGCGCCGGTGATGGCCTTGGTCATGGAGGCGATCCAGCAGACCGTGTCGAGCGTCATGGGGCCGGCGCGGGCCGCGGCGTCGGCCGATCGCACTCCCGCAGCCGCTGCGGCCAGGAGCCCGTCGCGGGTGACGACTTGGGCCGCCGCCCCTGCTACGTCGCCGTTGCCGACGCCCCTGTCGAGGATCGCCTGCACATCCTCCTGCAACGCCACAGATGCCACTCCTGTAGTGCCGGACCCTGCCTTGCCGGACCCTGCCTTGCCGGACCCTGCCTTGCCGGACCCTGCCTTGCCGGAGTCAGGCGTCATTGGCCATCACGGGAGCAGGGCCTCCACGGAAGCGGCCCAGGCGATGTGGCCGGCGACTGTCGCCGGGTCGTACCCGGGCACCGCCAGCGATGACACGCCGAGCCGGCGGGCGATGTCGGCGATGGGCGCCGGGTCGGGGTCCTCGAACACCAGGTCCTCCAGCGCGGCGGGCGGGACGAGGGATCCTGCCGCCGCCACGTCGCCCCGCACGAGCTGCGCCCTGACGGCCTCGACCCGGGCGTCGTCGAGTCCCCACCGGCGCCGGACCTCGGCCACCGTGTTGAGGGAGGCGTACACCGCGACGTGTTGGATCGATGCCGGCGGGGCGTCGCGGTGGCGGACGAGCGGAGCCCAGATCAGATCCGGCGGCCGGGGCCGGTGGGCGGCGCCGTCGTGGATGACCGAAGCGGAGCGTTCGAGGTCCGACGCCGGGATCGCCCACAGCATGACCCGGTCGGCCATCGCGCCGGCGGTGCGCAGCATCCGGTCGCCCCGCCCGGCGATGAGGATCGGCACGGGACCGAGGTCGACGTCGAGACCGCGGCCGGACGCCGCGTCGAGTGTCCCGCCGGCGGCGGCCTCGCGCAGGAAGGCGACGAGTTCTGCGACCCTCTCGGCCGCGTCGCGCCGGGAGATCCGGGCCGCGGCGGTGACCTCCGATCCGCCGGCCGAGATGCCGCAGAACACGCGGCCGGGCGCCATCTCCTGCAGCGTGGCCAGCGCCGACGCGGTGTGGAACCGGTGGCGCATGTACGGGTTGGTCATGGCCGGCCCGACCTCGATCCGCTCCGTCGCCCCGGCAACCTCGCCGAGCAGCATCCAGACGTCGCGCCACCAGAAGGCGTCGGCGACGCCGATCCAACCCGCCCCGGCGCCCTCGGCTGCCTGGGCGAGTCCCGCCGCCACCGCTGCGTCGGGGTTGGGGACATGGTTGATCACACCGACCATCGACCACCTCCGGGGAGGACATCCCCATGAGTCGCCCCCGTGACCGCTCGGCCTCTGAGCTCGGCGGTCATGGCCGCGAACGCCTCGGCCGCGTGGGATGCGCCCTCGTGGAGGTCGTCCTGGACCAGGGCGAGCCCGATGCTGGCGGGCCGATGCTCGCGGACGAGTTCCGCCAGCCGCCTGCCCACTGCCGGGGGCGGGCCGGTCAGCATCAGCCGTTCGAGCATTGTGTCGTCGACCAGCGCCCGCGCCGGTTCCGGGTCGCCGGCTCGGATCGCCTCGGCGGCCGCTCTCACCGCGTCGAGGTCGAGCCCGAGCTCGTCCCGTGTCTCCGGCGGGGTGTCGAGCAGCGACCAGACCATCTCGGGCCGGTGCCGGTCCGCGGCCTTCTCGGTGAACGCGACGCTCGGGTACAGGGCGATGTCGATCAGGTGCACCGAGCGGGCCCACCCGACGACGGCGGGGTAGCGGAACGGAGGCATGCCGGCCACGAACGCACCGTCGGCCCGCTCCGATGCGAGCCGGTTCAGCCGGGGTCCGCGCGCTCCCACGAACACCGGCATCGGCGAGCCGGCGGACGCCTCGGAAACGGCGACGTCGGATGGTGAGTAGCCGGCGGCCGGTGCCCCGGTCGCTACCGCCCGGGCGACGTCTAAGAACTCACGCACCCGTTCGAGCGGCCGGAAGGCCCGCAGGCCGAACGGGGAGAGCGACATCTGGCCCCCCGCGCCGACCCCGAGCACGGCCCGGCCACCGCTGAGCTCGTGGATCGTGAGCATGCTGGCCGCGGTCACGCCGGGATGGCGCACGTAGGGATTGGTGACGCCGGTGGCCAGCCGGATCCGGTCGGTGACGACCGCGGCCGCGGCGAGCACGGCGAAGGGGTCGCGTGCGGGCCCCTCGTCGCCCACCCAGAGTTCGTCGAGGCCGAGATCCTCGACATGGCGGGCCAAGTCGACCAGTTCGGATGCCGGCGCATCGGGGAACACCCACACGCCGACTGCAGGAACGGCGTCGACTGCTCCAGCGGTGTCGACTGCAGGAACGGCGTCGACTGCTCCAGCGGTGT
>JAGWAO010000033.1:12698-29264 GCA_021296315.1 Acidimicrobiia bacterium
GCGGTGTGGACTGCAGGAACGGCGTCGACTGCTCCAGCGGTGTGGACTGCAGGAACGGCGTCGACTGCTCCAGCGGTGTCGCCGGTCACGGCTCTGGCCTACCATCGAGGCCGTGGCCTGGATCGACACCGTGGAGTGGGCCGACGCCGAGGGCCCCCTGCGCGACGCCTACGACTGGCAGGCGGCCGCGCTGGGGGAGCCGGCCGAGTTCACGATGCTCGGCAGCCTCTACCCCCCGATCGTCGAGGAACGGCTGCGGCTCTATCGCACGGTCGAGCACTGCCCGTCGCATCTCACCGCGATCGAGCGCCAGGCGGCTGCGCTGGTGACGTCCCGGCTCAACGGCACCGACCACTGCGCGTCGGGGCTGCGGCTCAAGCTCGAGTCGCTCGGCCTGGCTGCCGGGGTGCTCGACGCGATCGACGCCGATCCGGCCAGTGTGCACACCGGCGAGGGCCGCTTCGACACCATCTGCGGGTATGCGGCCAAGCTCACCCTGTCGCCCGCCGTGGTCACCCGGGACGACCTTGATCGGCTGCGTGAGCACGGGCTGAACGATCTCGACATACTCGATCTCAACAACATGGTCGCCTACTACGCCTACATCAACCGGGTGGTGATGGGCCTCGGGCTCCGCAGCGTGATGACCTCCACCCACCAGGCGACGAGCGCGGTCCCCGGCAAGCGCTGACAGCGGCCGCCTCACAGCTGCGGCACCACTTCGGAGGCGAGGATCTCGGTGGTTCGCAGGGAGCTGGCGTCGTCCTGGCCGGGGATGATCGACAGGTCTCCCAACCCCAGATCGGCGTAGCGGCCGAGGGTGTCGACGAGTTCGTCTGCCGAACCGGTGGTCGCGTGCCACTCGACGACGTCTCCGGCCACATCATGGGTGCCGTACTCGAGCCGGGTCCGGTGGGCGAGGAACTCCCCGCCCTCGTCGAAGTACCGCCGGGCGACCGGGGCCAGTTCGTCGGGAGTGGCCCGCGACGCCAGGAAGGGCAGCCCCAGCGCCACGGCTCTCCTCATCGTCGCCGCGGCCCCGGCGAGCCACACCGGCGGCGGCCCGGCACCGGACGGTCCGGGGGAGAGGGACTCGTCTGCGAGCAGCCGGAGAAGGTCCTCCAGGTGGTTATCGAAGACGGTTGCACGGTCACCGAAGGCGATGCCCCTCGACTCCAGGTCCTGGACCCAGAATCCGGGCGTGACGACGAGCACGAACCCGCCCCCGGCCATCCGGTGCAGCGTGTTGGCCTGCTTGGCGAGCCAGGCCGGATCACGCAGAGGGAGGATCGCGGCGGCGATGCCGGTGCGGGCGGTGGGAAACCGCCCGGCTAGCCACGCCAGCTCGGTCAGGCTCTCCATTGCGCCGGCCCAGCCCACAAAGTCGGGATTGGCGAGGTATCCGTCGCCGAGCCAGAGCGTGTCGAGGCCGCCCTCCACGGCGATCCTGCTCAGCTCGAGCGCCGTCTCCCGCGTAGTGGCGAACGGTGAGATCCCGATCCGCACATCAGGTCGGTGGGAGCTCGTCGGTGTGCGATGGCGTCACGGCTGCGATGAGCCGCATGACCAGGGTCTCCCACGGGTCTTTCATTGGGGTGTTGCGCCGCTCGATGTCTGACACTTCGGGCATCGGCCGTCCACCGTAGTGGCTGGCATGGCCACAGGGCACCCTGAAGCCCATCAGGAACGCGCCTGATTGAACTAGCGCCCCTGCCGCAACCAGGGGGATCAGGCCGAGAAGCTTGTGGGCGTGGGCTCGGTCCAGTCCAGGTGGTCGTTGGGCCAGCACATCCAGGGCTCGGGTTGGAACCCGACGAATCCGCCGTCCTCCATCCTCACGTACGACACGCACTCCAGTTCGTAGTCGTTCAGGGGCTCGCCCTCGGTGACCGCCCAGTGCTGGCGCCTCCAGTCGATCGGATTTATCAGGCCGTCGGCACCGTAGGTAGTCTGGTTGAGCGAGTCGACGATCGAGTTCCGGTCGAATTCGGACCCGGCCTCCAGCAGCCCGGTGACGAACAGGTCGGCGTTGAGCCACCCGACCATGGTCTGCTCAGCCACCGGACCGCCGCTGGCGGGCACCCACTGGCGGTAGGCGTCGAGCAGGTCGCTCTCGACGCCGTACTCGAAGGCGGCGAACAGCACGAGCACGTAGTCGCCGTCGAACAGCGATCCGGCGTCGGCCACGAACTCGGCGTTGTAGGAGTTGGGGTGGAGCATCTTGATCTGGTCGCGCGCCCCCTGGCGCTCCAGCTCCTGGGCCAGGGTGAGCATGGCGTTGAGCTCCAGGCAGTTGACGATGAAGTCCACGCCGGCGTCGATCATCTGGGTGACTTCGGGTCCTATGCCGTTGGGAAGGCCGAAGGCGAGGTTGTCGTTGAAGTAGGCCATCTCGATGCCGAGGTCGGCGCTGTAGAGGTCGATGGAATCGGCGAACGCCCTAGCGCAGACCTTGGAGTTGGCCGATGCGCCGTATCCCAGGGAGGCCACCCGGGTGCCGCCCGCCTGCGCCACCAGCCAGGGGAGCCCCCGAGAGGTGCAGGTAATGCACCCGAGCACGAAGTTGCTGAAGATGTTCTCCCGGTTGACCGACTGGGTGCCGTCGATGTTCCATACGAACGTGGGGACGCCGGCGTTGTGGAGGTCTTCCCAACCCTGCGCGATCAGGGTGGCCTGGAACGATGCCAGCGTGTTGTTGTCGGCGATCACCTTCAGGGCCCTGTCCTTGTTGGCGAAGAGCTCGTCGTCGAGGATCTCGCCGATCATGAGCTGCCGGCCGTACACCCCGCCGGAGTCGTTCACGTAGTCGAAGTACGACTGGATGCCGGTGACGAAGCAATCGAGGATGCAGGTTCCCAGCGGATTGTTCGCCCTGGTCCCGATGACGTTCACCCTGATCTCGTCGTCGGTCACGCCGGGCACGCCCTCGAGGGTCACGAAGTCATGGCGGTGGGGGTAGGGGTCGACGGGCTCTTCGACGAGGGACTCTTCAGGCTCGGTGGTGGCCGGCTGCTCGGCCTGTTCCGGCTCAGCCTCGAGGTCGGGTTCGGGCGCCTCGCCCGCTTCGGCCGGCTGAGTCTCGGGCTCGGCCGCGTCATCGGTCAGGACTGGCTGAGTCTCGGGTTCGGGCGCCTCGTCCGGGGTGTCCGCCTCGGACGCTGCGGCCGTAGCC
The DNA here is from genome assembly GCA_021296315.1 of Acidimicrobiia bacterium. Classification (GTDB taxonomy): domain Bacteria; phylum Actinomycetota; class Acidimicrobiia; order Acidimicrobiales; family Aldehydirespiratoraceae; genus Aldehydirespirator. The sequence continues at coordinate 15,871 of JAGWAO010000033.1, forward strand.
GTGTCGGGCGCGGCGGTGGGAGCGGCCCCATCGTCGCTGGGGCTGTTGCCGCAGGCTGCGGCGAGCATGACCACAGCGCACATCGCTGCTGTTGATGGCAGTCCGCAGCGAATCGAGGGTATTCTCACGGTCAACTCCCCTGGGCGCGCCTACAGTCGTGAGCTAGTGCGATCCAATGCTATCTGTTGCTATTAGAGCCTGCTTCGGTCCGGCTCGGGGAGGACGGCGATGATCGATACCTACGGCGGCGTCACCTACATCTCGACCGATGCCCATGTCACCGAGCCGATCGATCTGTACCGCGAGCGGGTTGACGCGCCGTTCCGCGACCGCGTCCCGCGGATCGAGGAGGGCGACGGGGGCGAGCGGACCATTCACATGGAGGGCCTGCGGCCCCGGTCGTTGATGACCGCGGCGGTTCTCGAGAAGTCTGTTGTGGGCGGCTGGGACCTCGATGTGAGGATCCGGGACCAGGAGCGCGACGGCGTATCTGCCGAGGTGATCTTCCCGACCTGGGCTCTTCAAGCCTGCTTCACTCCGGACGATCCCGGGTTCCAACTCGCATTGTGCCGGGCGTACAACGACTGGGCGGCCGAGGTCTTCGGCGGCCCGACCGAGCGCATCGCAGCGGTGGGCCTTGTCCCGATGCTCGACATCGACGCCGGCGTCGCAGAGGCGCAACGAGTGGCTGATCTGGGTTTGCGGGCGCTGTTCCTTCCCGCCCAGGTGCAGGTGCGGCCCTACAACGACGCGGCCTATGACCGCTTCTGGGCCGCGGCCAGCGACTTGGAGCTTCCACTCGCGTTCCATTCGGGCACGGGGGTGGAGCCCCGTGTGGTGAGGGGTCCGGGGGGTGCGGTGATCAACTACCTCCTGGGCGCCCAACTCGACGGGCCCAGGGTGATGCTGAGCCTGGCGGCTGGCGGCGCGCTGGACCGGTTCCCGAAGCTGCGGGTTGTCACGGTGGAGACCGGCGCGTCGTGGCTGGCGTGGGTGATGACGCAGGCCGACGCCATCTACGAGGCCCACCACATGTGGACGCGGCCCAAGTTGTCGCTCAAGCCGTCGGAGCTGATCCGCCGGCAGTGCGCGGCCACGTTCATGTATGACCCGGTGGCCGTGGCCAACCGCCATACCACCGGTGTCGAGACGCTCATGTGGGGCAACGACTATCCCCATCCCGAGGGAACATGGCCCCGAAGCCAGGCCCGTTGCGCCGAGCAGTTCGAGGGCGTGCCGCGTGACGAGCTCGCGGTCATCGTCGGAGGCAACGCGGCCCGCGTCTTTGGGTTCACTCTGTGATTCCACGCGGCTCGGCGGGCGGGGGCGGCTCCGGACTGCTGTCGGGAATCCGGGTGGTCGATCTGTCGAGTTCCTGGGTCGGTGCCCACATGGGTCTGTTCTTCGCCGACCAGGGCGCGGAAGTGGTGTGCGTGGAGCCGCCCGCCGGATCGGCGCTGCGCGGCTCGGCCGCGTGGGCGTTCCTCGGCCGGGGAAAGCACAGCGTGGTGGTCGACCTGGCCCGGCCCGAGGGCGTCGCGCGGGCGCGTAGTCTGGCCCTGGCCGCCGACGTGGTGGTGCAGACGTGGCGGCCGGGCAAGGCGGAGCGGCTGGGCCTCGGCTACGAGGACCTCGCCGCTGGCCATCCCGGGCTGGTGTACACGTCAGTGAGCGGCTTCGGGTCCAAAGGGCCTTTCGCCGGCCTTGCCGGGTATGAGGCGCTGGTCATGGCCAAGCTGGGCTTCGCCGTCCAGTTCAATTCGTTCGCTTCTAGAGGGGGCCCGGCTTACTGCTCGGTTCCCTACGCGACCTTCAGCGCGGCCCACACCGCCTTGCACGGCACGCTGGCCGCTCTCTACGAGCGCGAGCGCTCCGGCCTCGGCCAGCGCGTCGAGTCGTCGTTGGCGCAGGGCATGGCCGCCCAGGATCCGTGGCGCTGGTTCCTGGCGTTCATTGCCCGCCAGTACCCCGAGGCCTACGCGGCCGCGGCCCCCGTCGGCGAAGACGGCATCCCCAACCACAGCTTCGCCTTCCGGCTGCTGGTAGCCCTCAGCTCCGACGGCCACTGGATGCAGTTCTCCCAGGTCTCGCCCCGCCTGTTCGCGGCCTTCATGCGGGCGCTGGGCCTCGAATGGATGCTCGACCATCCCGACTGGTCGACCGCCCCCGACTTCGACGACCGCGACCGCCGCCAACAGTTCTGGGAGCGGATGCTGACCGCCGTCCGGTCCAAGACGCTGGCCGAGTGGAGTGAGGTCTTCGACGAGGATCCCGATGTGTGGGCCGAGGTGTTCCGCCGCGGCGCTGAGGTGCTCGACCATCCCCAGGTCGTTCACGATGACCGGGTGTTGTGCGTCGACGACCCGGTGCGCGGCCCGGTGCGCCAGCCCGGCCCGCTAGTGGCCGGTGGCGGGTCCGGCCGTCTCCCCGTCCGACCCTCGCCCGGCTTGGGCTGCGACGCCGTGACCGCCTCCTGGACGGCTGCGCTCGGGCAACCCGCCGCCGATCCGGCGAGCGCGAACGCCACTGGACGGGCTGAGCCTCTCGTTGCCGGCGTCGGCGCGGCAGCTTCCGGCGCCGCGGCTCTCGCCGGGGTGACCGTTGTCGAGTTCGGCACCTACTACGCCGCGCCCTTCGCCGGGGCGATCCTGGCCGACTACGGCGCGCGCGTCATTAAGGTCGAGTCCCTGGCGGGCGAGCCGATGCGGATGATCATGGGCTTCCCCGAGGCAGGGGCGGCCAAGTCGTTGCAGGGCAAGCAGAGCATTGCCGTGGACCTCACCGCCGACGAGGGTCGGGCCGTCGCCCACCGGCTGGTTGCTGGGGCCGACATCGTGATGCAGAGTTATCGGGCCGGGGTCGCCGCCCGCCTCGGCATCGATTCCGCAAGCCTGCACGCCGTCAACCCGGACCTGATCTACGTGAGTTCGCCCGGATACGGCACCGGGGGGCCGTGCGGCCATCGACCCGCCTTCGCCCCTACCATCGGCGCCGGCGCCGGCGCCGGGTGGCGCAATGTGGGCCCCGCGGTGGATCCTTCCGATCAACTCGATCTCGACGGGATCAAGGAGGCGTCGCTCAGGTTGGGCATGGCTACCCAGGTCGGCGGCAACGCCGACGGGTGCTCGGCCGTGGTCGTGGCCAGCGCCATGCTGGCTGGCCTGCTCGGGGCCCGCCGCGGCAATGGTTCGCAGCAGGACGGCACGACTCTGGAGACGTCGATGCTGACCACCATGGCCCACATGCTCTGCGAGGACTGCGTGGTGTATGAGGGCAGGCCGCCCACCCCGACGGCCGACCCGGAACTGCTTGGGCTGTCGGCCACCTACCGGCTCTATAGGGCCGCCGACGGCTGGGTCTTCCTGGCCGCGCCTAGCGACCGGGAGTGGCTAAGGCTCGTGGAGGCTCTGGACGGATCGGGAGCCGGGGCCGGGCTGGCCTCCGATGCACGTTTCGTGGACACGATCTCCCGCCTCGCCCGCGACGAGGAGCTGGTCGCCGAGCTGGCCGCGATCTTTGTGGGTCGGGACGCAGCCGAGTGGGAACGCCTGCTGGTGGCTGCAGGGGTTGGATGCGTCGAAGTGTCGTCCGAGCCCTTCGAAGCGCTGCTGCTCGACGACCGCGAGGACAGCTACGGGCGGTCCGCGGAGCTAGTCACCGATGTCGAGCACCCGGCGCTGGGGATCCATCCCCGCCTGACCGCCCTCTCGCTATTGTCGCGCTCGCCCATTGTGCTGGGCCCGGGATGCCTGCTGGGCGAGCACACCGACCAGATCCTCACCGAGTTGGGATACGAACCCGACCGCATCACCCAACTGCGTTCCGAGGGAGTGGTCGGTGGCTGATCCGCGCTGGTTGCGGGGGCGAGCTGCCATCGTCGGCATCGGTTCCACCGCGTACGGGCGGAGGGGCGAGTTCACCGAGCGGGGCGAGCTGTCGATGGCGGCCGAGGCCGTGTCCGCGGCCTGCGTCGACGCCGGGATCGCGGTGGCCGACGTCGACGGATGGTCCTCCTACAGCATGGACAGCACCGAGCCCGCCGACCTCGCCCACGCCTTCGGATCGCGGCCCGTGCGGCTGGCGGCCATGACCCACGGCGGCGGCGGGGCGGCCATGGGCGGGGCTTTCCTGCACGCGGCCATGGCGGTGGCCACCGGCCAGGTCGACGTGTGCGTCGTGTACCGGTCGATCTGCCAGGGCAAGCTGCGGTTCGGGCAGGCGATCGCCAAGGTTCCCCGCCTGCCGGCCGCGTTCAGCTGGGCCGCCCCCTACGGGCTGATGGCCGCGGGCCAGATGTTCGCGCTGGCCACCGTGCGCCACATGCACCTCTACGGCACCACCGAGGAGCACTTCTGCCGCATCGCCGTCAACGCCCGCGAGATGGCCGCCAACAATCCGCAGGCCCGGTTCCGCGAGCTGCTCACGCCCAACGAGTACTTCGAGATGCCCTACATCTACGAGCCGCTGCGCCGTCCCGACATCTGCATGGAGTCCGACGTGGCCGTGGCCGCGGTCATCACCAGCGCCGAGCGGGCCGCCGACTTCGACGCCGACCCGGTGTACATCGCCGCAGCCTCGGTCGGCGCGCCGCAGCGTTTCGGGCAGGGACTGCTCGGCAGCTACAACATGCGCGACGACGATTTTGCGTCCGCCGGTCAGCGCACCGTGGCCGCCGACCTGTACTCGAAGGCCGGTCTGGGCCCCGCCGATGTGGATGTTGCGCAGGTCTATGACCACTTCAGCCCGCTGGTCCTGATGGGGCTGGAGGACTTCGGGTTCTGTGAGGTCGGCGAGGGCGGCCCCTTCGTCGCCGGCGGGGGGATCGGCCCCGATGCCCTGCCGCTCAACACCGCGGGCGGCCACCTGGCCGAGGTCTACGCCCACGGCATGACCCACGTGGCCGAGGCCGTGCGCCAGCTCCGGGGCACTGCGGCGAACCAGGTGGCCGGCGCGGAGGTCGCCCTGGTGGTGGGCGGAGCAGGGCCCACCCCGACTAGTGCGTTGATGCTCACGAGAGAGGCGACGTGAGCACCCAGATGCCGGGCCTTCCGCCGCCCAGGCTGACCTCGGTCTCGGCGCCCTACTGGCGCGCCGCGGGCGACCGGCGGCTGCTGGTCCAGCGCTGCGGCGACTGCGGAACCCACCGCCACCCGCCCACCCCGGCCTGCTACGCCTGCGGCTCGCTGGCCGTGGACTGGGACGAAGTGGCCGGCACGGGGAGGGTTCACTCCTTCGTGTGGACCCACCGGCCCGTCGTCTCGGTCTTCGAGAATCTGGGGGTCTACAACGTGGCCGTGGTCGAACTCGACGGCACTGTCGGCGAGCCGGTGCGCATCCTGAGCCGGGTCAACGACATCGACCGCGACGGCCTTGTCGTGGGCCTGGCGGTGTGCGTCGATTTCGATCCCGTGGACGACGAGGTCGCGCTCCCCGTCTTCGTGCCGCGCCCCCTCGGCTGATGCTGTCAGCCAGTCAGAGCGTCTCAGTGTCCATGCTCGGGTGACCGCGGCGACGATGTTCTGGTAGCCGGTGCACCGGCACAGGTTGCCGGAGAGCACCTCGACGATGCGTTCGGGCTCCCGCCCGTCTTCGGGGTCAACGCTCTCGAGGGTCATCAGGAACCCCGCGGTGCAGAAGCCGCACTGCAGGGCGTGGTTGTCGTGGAAGGCCTGCTGCATCGGCGACAGGGAGCCGGAGCCTGCGGGGGCGAGGTCCTCGACGGTGCGGATCTCGCTGCCGTCGGCCTGCACGGCCAGCGTCAGGCACGACCGCACGGCGTCGCCGTCGACGATCACGGTGCAGGCGCCGCAATAGCCGTGCTCGCAACCTAGGTGGGTGCCCGTGAGGCCCAGCGTGTCGCGGATGTAGTCCGACAGCACCAGCCGGGCCGGGACGCGGTGCCGGCGGGAACGACCGTTGACCGTCGCCTCGACGTCGACCTCCGAGACCGGCTCGAGGATCGTCATGCAGCCTCCCGTTGGCCAGGGCGCGCCGAACGGCGCGGACCAGCAGCGTCGCCACCGCTTCGCGGCGGTACCAGGCGGTGGCGTGGATGTCATCGAACGCGCCGGCGGTGTCGTGCACCGCGGCCTCCATGAGCGCGCCGTCGGGGTGGTCCGGCGCCCAGCCCGAGATGGCGGCCTCGGCGGATGCCAGCCGGATGGGAACGCCCCCGACCCCGAAACCGACCAGACGGGCCGAACGCACGGCCCCGCCGTCAACGTCGATGACCGCGACCAGACCGGCGACGGCGAAGTCGCCGGCGCGGCGGCAGATCTCGTCCACCACGGTCACCGAGCCGGCCGGTGCCGCCGGAAAGCGGACCTCGGTCAGGATCTCCGCCTCTTCGAGAGCCGTCCAGAACGAGCCGAGAAAGAAATCCGGCGCGGTCATCATGCGGCGCCCGCCGGGTCCTGCGATCCCGATGACGGCGCCGGTGGCGACCGCCAGGGCCGGCAGTTCCGCGGCGGGGTCGGCGTGGGCGATGCTGCCGCACACCGTGCCCCGGTTGCGGATCTGCATATGGCCCATGTGGCGCAGCGCGACTCGCAGGCCGGGCACGGCCCTGGCCGCCGCGTCGTCGTCGAGCACGCGGCTCTGGGTGGCCGCCGCGCCGACGGTCACACCGGTCCCATCCGTGTCCACGCGGTCGAGGCCGGCCACCCGCCCGATGTCCACCAGCACCGAGACGTCGGTCAGCCGGAAGTTCATGGCCGGTATCAGGCTCTGGCCGCCCGCCAGCACCCGGCCGGACTCGGCGCTCCTGAGAGCCTCGACCGCTTCGGTCACCGTGGCCGGCCGGCAGTAGTCGAACGGCGCGGGCTTCACCGGTTGCCCTCTACTGTGCCGCCGGCAGCCCCCGCGGCCCGCAACGCGGCACGGACCGCGACCGGCGTGACGGGACACTCCTCCAGTTCGATGCCCCACTCAGACAGGGCATCGGAGACGGCGCCGATCACGACAGCCGGCGGGCCGATCGTGCCGCCCTCGCCGCATCCCTTGACTCCCAGCGGCTGGTCCGGCGCGGGCGACTCGAAGTGATCGATGGAGATGGTCGGTACCTCCGAGCAGGTCGGCACCAGGTAGTCCATGAACGACGCGAACCTCGGATAGGCGGTGTCGGAGTCGTACTGGAAGTGCTCGTACATCGCGCCCGCGATCCCCTGGGCCACCCCGCCGTGGATCTGGCCCTCCACTAGGGCGGGGTTGATGAGCGTCCCGCAGTCCTGGACCACGATGTAGTCCTTGATGGTCACCTCGCCGGTGCTGATCCGGACGCTGACAATCCCGATGTGGGAGCCGTTGGACCAGCTGGCGGCCGAGTTGAACCTGCCGGTGTCGTCGGGCTGATGCTCCAGGTGCTCGGGGTGGTAGTAGCCCGAGGTCTCCAGCCCCTCCTCCATGCCGTCGGGCAGGTCCACCTTGCGGATCCACGCTGCGGTGGCCACCTGAGCCCAGCTGATCGAGGGCTGGCTGCTGCCGGCCACATGGAATGCGCTGTCGGCCAGCACGATGTCCGCCTCGGCCGCCTCCAGCATGTGGGCGGCGATGGCGCGTGCCTTGGCCATCAGGCGCCCGGAGGCCAGCATCACCGATCCGGTCAGCATCATCGCACCGCGGCTTCCCCATGAGCCCAAGTCGTAGGGCGCCCGCTCGGTGTCTCCCAGCACCACGGTGACGTCGGCCGGCGAGACCCCGAGCGCGTCGGCGGCCAGCTGCGCGGCCGTCGTCTCCGCGCCCTGCCCGAAGGCGCTGAGCCCGACCGCGACCCGAACCGAGCCGTCGGTGGGCGTCGGTTACGACCAAGTCGAATCCGTCGTGGGCGAGCCGTGTGGCCACCGCCGCTCCGATGCCGGCACCGGCGGCCGCGGTCAGCAGTGCCACTAGCGGGTCTGCAGCCATCAGCTTCCCCTTCCTGCCTCGACCGCGCTGATCACGGTGTCGGCCAAGTACCTCAAGCGCTGCTCGCGCCCGCCCGACAGCAGCGCGAAGGTGATCCGGTCGATGTCGAGCTGCCAGAGTCGACGGAGCCGGTCCACGCACGTGTCGAGGTCGCCCGCCAGGGCCACCGACTTCACGAAATCGTCGGACACGGTGTGCTTGTGCTCGGCCTGCAGTGAGAGGTGGTCGACCAGGCCGTAGGCGCCTGCGGCCCGCGCGAATTCTCCACGGAACCTCTCCCACGCGGGAGGCATCCGCTTTCCATGGAGGGAAAGTGGCCGCCTGGCTGGTGGCCCATGCCCTGACATCATCGAGGGCACTTTCTTCGTCGTCGCTCACCGACATGGTGACGAACAGGTCGACCGTCAGATCGCGGCGGTCTCGCCCCGCGGCCTTCAGTCCCTGGTGGATGAAGTCGAGCTGCCACGAGCAGAACTCCGGGTCCGCGGCGCCCATGAGCACGGCACCGTCGCAGGTCTCGCCGGCCAGGCGCAGCATGGCGGGCTGCGACACCGCGACATAGACGGGGATCTGGCGCGTCGCGGTGGCCAGGCGCACCTCGGTGCCGTAGAGGTCGGGGTCGCCGCCGCGGTGAAGGCGCCGCGGTGGCGGGCCACCAGTTCCAGGGCGGCGGCGGCGACCCATTCGTCCTGGAGGATGGGCGGCGCGCCCAGGAACAGCGACAGGCGGGCCCCGTGGATGGCGCCGACACTGTGGCTGAGCGGTGACGGCATGAAGACCGGAGTCTCGGAGCTGAGCGAGAAGCGTTCGGCGAACTGCCGGTTGAGCGTGGCCAGGGTGTCCTCGCTGTGGCTCACCGCCTTCGGTGGCCCGGTCGTGCTCGACGTGAACATCAGATGTGCAGTCTCCTCGGGCACGTCGACGGTCGGATCCGAACAGCCCGCCGGGCCGGGCACCGCCAGCCGGGCTCCCTCCGCGGCGGACACCGCCACCCGGATGGAGGCCGCGGCGGCGACTCGCCTGATCACTTCGGCCGGTAGCCCCCGCCGGGTCCGGTCGGCGCAGATGACCAGGGCCGGCTCGATCAGCCCGAAGATGTGGCGCAGGTGGGCCTCGGGGCCGGTGACCGGGGGCGTGGCCGGAACATGGCCCGCGCTCTGCCACGTCATCGACCACGGCTGTCCCACCTCCGGTCGGCTCGCCTGGCGCACTATTGCAGGACGACGACCGCGTCCAGCTCGACGGGCTTGATCCGGCCACGGTCGCCCGGGCCATGGCCTCGCTGGTCGAGCAGACGGCTTACACGGCGTTCGCCCACGCCGCGCTCAACACAGCGCCGGTGGACGTGGAAACGGTGGCGCGCATCGTGACCAGGGCCTGGTACCTCAGCTTCTACGGCGAATCCGCTGGAGCCTGGCAGCACCTAGCGCGCCGGGCGTTCGCCGGGTAGCCGGCTACGACTCGACTGCGTCGAGCGTTGCCTCGGCAACCAGGAACCCGACAGCAGCTGCTTCCAGCCTGCTGAACCAGAGCCGGTCGACTCCGACCCCAAGCCGATGGGCGTTGCGACGTGCTTCGGCGATCCGCGCACCGCTCGCGGCTCCACACTCCCGGTCGACCGTGTGCATCTCCACGGCCGCCAACCTCAGATCGCCTCGCGCTCCGCTGTCGATCCCGACCGCAGCCACGCCTCGCTCCAGGCTCTGCTGAAGGGCGGCCGCGATGCACGCCAGCGGCACCGGTGGATCGAAGGTGGCCGAGGCCGTGCCATTGGCGCGTGCCGCGACCTCGGCTGCCAGCAGAGCATCGGGCGCGGTTGCCCAGGCCGACGTCAACAGATCGGCGGCTTCGAGCGTCTCGCAGAAGGCGCGCACTGCGGCGCCGTGATGAATCTCCGCGAGCGTGACGTTCTCGGCGATCCGTTCAGCGGTTCCCGGGTCGCATCCCGCTACGCGGCTGGCCCGGTAGGCGTAGTCGTGAATCTCCCGCGGGGCGACGGTGACGGTTGCGCCCACGTCAGCGCCGGCGCCGCGCTCCGTCATCGGAACACTTTGGAGAAGAGGCGCAGCCAGTTGCCGCCGAGGATCGAGTCGCGCTCTGCGGGCGAGAACCCCGCGTTGTCGAGACCCTCGGAGAGCGAATCGAAGTCCTTGGGCCCCCGGAACCATGAGGGCCACTCGGGCATTTCTGGGACCGCGTCGGGGCTGGTCGGACGATCCCAGCGGCCGCTGCGCATCCAGCCCAGAGCGTCGTGCTGCCATCCGAGCACCGCGTCGGTGCCGATGGCGACGTGCTCCACTCCGATCTGGTCGGCGAGCCGGGTGATCATCGAGCAGTAGTCGCGCCTGCTCACCTCGGCGCCGCCCATGAACAGCGGGTAGAGCGTGCAGCCGATCACGCCGCCACGTCGCGCGACCGCCTCGAGCACGTCGTCAGGCTTGTTGCGGGGCGAATCGCAGAACCACCGCGGGTTCCCGTGAGTGACCGCGGTGGGCTGCGCAGATGCGTGCACCGCATCGACGCTCGTGGAGTTGCCGACATGTGAGAGATCGATCAATACCCCGGCATCGTTCAAGGCCGCCACCATGCGGTGACCGGCGCGGGTGAGCCCGCCGTCGGTGGGCTCCCAACAACTGGCTCCCAGATGGTTGGCGATGTTGTAGGTGAGCTGCACCACCCGCACGCCGACGTCGGCGAAGATCTGGGCCATCTCGGGGTCGTCGCCGAGCATCGTGCTGTTCTGGAAGCCCAGGACCGCTCCCAGCACGTTGTCAGCCACGGCGCCGTGCATCTCCTCGACGCTGGTGACCACCCTGACTACGTCGGGATTGTGCCGGCACAGATGGCGGAAGGCTCCGATCCGTGTCATGGCACCGGCCAAGTCCTCCCACACCCCGACGGTGGCGTGGACTATGTCCACCCCTCCCGACCTGACCTCCTCGGCCACGGCGCGGGACCAGTCGTTGATCTCGAGCCCGTCGATGATCACCCGGACCTCCCGGGGCGGGCCGGCAGCACCCAGGCGTCGCCGGCGTCCGTGCCGAGGTCGCCCAGGCGCGGCGCACCCTGGAAGAGAGTCACCCTCAGCCAGTCAGTGGACTTGGGCTTGAAGTTGTCCATGCCGTACATGGCTAGCTGGAATCGCTGGAGCTGCAACGGCAGGTAGTGGGCCGAGCAGGGGTTGTCCCGCGGCTCGGCGTAGGCACGATCGCTGACGCTCAGCCGCTCGGCCGCTAGGCGATGCTCGGGGTGTTCGGCGAGCACCCGATGGATCGGCGTGCCCTCGTGATAGTCATCGAGCGCGGCGCGCAGCCTCCAGAGGCGCAGCGCCACGTCGATGGCGATGTCGCGGTGCGCCGGGTCGAGCCGGTCGCGGCGGGTGCGCCGCGGCTCATCGGTGTTGTCGCTGATGACCCACCACCATTCGTCCGCCGACGCGTCGTCGAGATCGAGTCGGGCGAGCCACTCGAACCTCGACGCGAGGATCTGCCGCACCTGTCCGACGGTCGCGGCGGGATCGAGCGGGCTGTGCTCGTCAACGGTCAGAAGGTCGTCGATCAGGTCGTCGTCGGCCTGATGCAGCTCGAGCAGCAGCGAGACGACCAACTCCATCGTCTCGGGGCCATGGTGCTCCGACCACCGGTACAGGGAATCGAAGGGCAGCCGGTCGTCGCGGCAGCCGTCGAGCGCCTCGCGGATCCGCACAGCCGCCGCGGCCACATCGACGGAGTTCAGGAACGGCCGGCAGTCGTCACGGGTTCCGTGCACGAAGTGGAGGTGGGCACGTTCGATCCATGCCTCGAGCTGGTCCAGCCGGTCGCTGGTGCCCGGCAGCGACCGCACGTCGGCCAGCGCCATCTCTCGGATGGCGACCCACGCGTGGATCACCCTCGGGTGCTTGAAGGCGAAGGGCACGAGTCCCAGACCGGTGGCGTTGCCCAGCCCGAAGTAGCGGCGCCAGTGCTCGCCGAAGGGCACCGCCGCCTGTGCGCCCTTGGCCCGGGCGCAGTGCTCGACCAGGTCGTAGCCGAGCACGAACTGGGCCCGGTACGGCACCCGCAACGGATGGCCCTCCGGGTATCCCTCGAATGAGCGCATCCCGTACTTGCCGTTGGCATAGAACGCGGTGCTCCTCAGGATGTAGCCGGCGTCTGCCACCAGGTCGGGGTCCGGTTGGCTGCCTCCGGCGAGGGCGTCGACGAGGTAGTCGAAGAAGCGCACACTGCGATTGCCGCGCGTGAGCACCAACACGCGGGGATCGAATCGTCCTGCCTCCTGTCGCGGGATCTCCCGCCGCAGCAGCCCACCGAACTCACCGCTGGGCTCACCCTCGACGAGGGCGGCGGAGATCTCCCACCGTTCGGCTATGACGCGGTCGGTGTGCTCGCGTTCGTCGATCGTCGTGGTGAACGCCACGAAGCTGAGCTTGTGGTCACCCGCATCGATCTCGTACACCGCCTCGCCGTGACCTTGGTCGTCCATGTCGAAACGGACTCGACGTGCGCACCACCGGTCGCGAGCGGCCCGGCGCAGCATCGTGCGGCTGAAGCTGTAGCGGGTGAGGCGGGCCGCGCCCAGCACCGCCGGCTGCATCGCCACCTTCGGGGGCCGCAGGAGCGCCCTCCGCTGATCGAGTTCGGCTTGGAGACGGGCGTCTGGCAGCACGGTCGTAGTCATCGGAGTCTATCCGCGCCGCGGCGCGCCATCGGGCGGGGATGGACCCCGCCCGATGCGCCCGATCGTGTTGTGCTGCGCCGGTTCAGCCGTTGGTCAGCCGGCGGCCAGCGCGGCCTCGATCCACGGATCGATGACATCGCGGTTGCCGGCGATCCATTCGGCCGCCGCGGCGGCCATGTCATCGTTGGGGTTGGCGCCCGCGTCGATGGCCACGGCCTGGACGGCGACCGCCAGCGGGTCGATCTCGAAGTTGGCGAGCAGGGACGCAGCCGCTGGATTGGCCGCCAGGAAGTCGTTGTTGGCGCTCACTACGATGTCCGATGGCGTGAACATCGTCGTGCACGGATCCTTGGTGCAGGCGTCACCCACGGCGGATATGCCGTCCTGGCCCTCTAGAGCCTGTTCCGGCTCGATTGACAGCCAGAGCACGTCCCGGCCGGGAACGAGCTTGCCGACGAAGGCGGTGGGGGTCCACACGTACTGCAGGACGGGCCCGCCGTTCCCGAAGCTCGCCTGCGACTCCGCGAACAGCGCCGAGTGGGTGGCCGACACCTGCGCGATGCGATCGTCCCAGCCGTTCTGGGCGATTGTGTCGTTCATCACCTTCTGGCAGCCCCATCCGTCGTCACAGCCGTTGAGGTCTGCCTTGCCGTCGCCGTCGCTGTCGAAGTGGGCGACCGCGTCGGGGTTGTCGAGCAACTCCCCGAGAGTGGTGAAGCCGAACTGCTCCACGCTGGGAATGTCCACGAGGAGGCCTTGCAGGGCACCCGACGCCATCATCGTGCCGATGTACTGGACCCTGTCGCCGAAGGTGC
>JAGWAO010000033.1:29333-41038 GCA_021296315.1 Acidimicrobiia bacterium
CCGGGTAGAACGTTGCCGGCGCGATCTCCTCAGGGTCGGTGACCTCGTAGCCGAGTTCCTCGAGGAGCAACTGCACGACGTAGTTCTGGAAGTTGGTCTCCTTCCAGTTGCCCCGTGCCATGGTGACAGTGACGCCCTCGCCCGGCAGGGCCATCTCTTCTTCGGCCGCCGCTGCCAGCGCCGCTTGGGCGGCGTCGGCCTCAGCTTGGGCGGCGTCGGCCTCAGCTTGGGCGGCTTCGGCCTCAGCTTGGGCGGCTTCGGCCGCGGCCAGGGCTGCTGCGGCCTCGGCCTCGGCTGCCTGGGCAGCTTCCAGCGCCGCCTGGGCCTCGGCCTGCTGCTCGGCGCTCGCCTCGGCTGCGGCCGCCTCGGCTGCGGCCAACGCGGCTTGGGCCGCATCGGCTTCGGCCTGCGCCGCATCGGCAGCGGCCTGCGCGGCGTCGACCTCGGCCTGCGCGGCTTCGGCCTCAGCCTGCGCGGCCTCGACCTCGGCCTGCGCCGCCGCGGCGGCGGCGCCGTCGTCGGGCGCTGCCGTCGTCGCAGGTTCGCTGTCGTCGCCGCATGCGGCTGCCAGCAGCCCGAACGTCAAAACGACAGCGACCAGCGCCTTCCCTCTCCAGGTACTCATTCTTGTTCTCCTTGTGTGACTGATTGTCTGGTCACGCGCTCATTCCTAGCCCAGTCGGGCTAGGAATGCAATAGTGATATCCGCTCTAGCTTCCCTACGCCGACTAGCATCCTGCCCCTAGTGTTGCGGGGGCAGGGCTAGATCTGGGAATGGGGCAATGGCGACCAAGGTCAAGATTGCGGATGTCGTGAAGATCTTCGGCGACGAGCCCGACGGCGAAGCTCTCGCATTGTTGCGAGCCGGCTGCTCGAAGGAGGAGATAAAGGAGCGCACCGGACATGTTGTCGGCGTGAAGGACGCCAACATCGATGTCGAGGAAGGGGAGATCTTCGTGGTGATGGGCCTGTCCGGCTCGGGAAAATCCACTCTCATCCGCTGTGTGAATCGCCTCTACGAGCCGACCGCGGGCACGGTCGTCGTCGACGGAACCGACGTGACAGCCCTCGACCCCAAGGCACTCCAGGCTTTTCGTCGTGACAACACGGGTATGGTGTTCCAGCACTTCGCCTTGTTCCCCCACCAGGACATACTCTCGAACGTCGCCTTCGGCTTGAGGGTGAAGGGCGTCGACCCCGAGACCCGCAACGCGGCGGCGGAGGCAGCGCTAGCGCTCGTCGGGCTGGCCGGCTACGAGAACAGCTTCCCCCGGCAGCTCAGCGGAGGCATGCAGCAGAGGGTCGGGCTGGCCCGAGCTCTCGCCACCGACCCGGACATCCTGCTGATGGACGAGGCCTTCAGTGCTCTCGATCCTCTCATCCGGCGCCAGATGCAGGATGAACTGATGCAGATCCAGGACAAGCTCCACAAGACGATCCTCTTTATCACGCACGATCTCAACGAGGCGCTCCGGGTCGGCTCGCGGGTGTGCATCATGAAGGACGGAGCCATTCATCAGATCGGAGCGCCCGAGGACATCCTCATGCGCCCCGAGACCGACTACGTGGCCGAGTTCGTCCAGGATGTCGACCAGGGCCGGGTGCTGGCGGTAGAGACGGTGCGCGAGGACGCGGTGACGGTCCCGGCAGGCGGGTCCGTCGCAGAAGTGCTCAACGCCATCGCCGGCGGAGGGTCGGACGCGGCCCATGTGGTCGATTCCGACGGCCGACCCCTCGGCGTCGTCACGCTCCAGTCCGCTGAGCGGGCGCGAAGCCGCGGCGACCAGCAGTTGGAGCCTCTCGTCGAGGCGGTGCCGGCCGTCACCGTCGACACGACTCTGGCCAAGGTCTACCAGCTCTTCGGATCGGGCCTTCCCCTGGCCGTGGTCGACACCGAGGGCAGGCTCATCGGGACGGTGCGCCCCCTCGAGGTCCTGGCCGAGCTGGGTCGGGTCGAAGGTGTCTCGGAGCAGTTGCAGCAAGCCAAAGCCCAGCAGGCTCAGACATGAGTCCCCGCATGCTCGCCACCAGCTTCTGGGACAACGCCAACCTCGATGCATGGGAGATCCCCTTCGGTCTGTGGATCGAGGAGATCGTCTTCTGGCTGACCACCCACATCAAGGGATTGCTCGACGCCGTCAAATGGCCCGTAGACCAGCTGCTGGAGCTCATCATCGACAAACTGCTTCAGGCCTGGCTCCCCTGGCCGATCGTGCTGCTGCTGTTCTTCCTGCTGGGCTTGTCCACCAGGAACTTCCTCGTGGGACTGGGCAGCGCGGGCGGCCTCCTGATCTGCGGGCTGCTCGGAAACGAGTACTGGGATCTCACGATGGAGACCCTCGGGATGATCATCGTGGCCGTGCTGATCTGCACGGTTATCGGCATCCCCCTGGGGATCCTGGCGGCCCGCATCGATGCGTTCTGGAGCCGGCTGCGCCCGGTCCTCGACGGGATGCAGGTGATCCACCCCTTCGTCTACTTGCTTCCCATCATCTTCCTGTTCGGCGTGCGCCGAACCCCCGGCGTGCTGGCCACGCTGGTCTTCGCGCTGCCGCCCATTGTGCGACTCACCAACCTGGGGATCCGCCAGGTTCCTGCCGACGTTGTGGAGGCGGCCCGGGCGTTCGGAGCGACCGAGACCCGGATTCTGCGCGAGGTCCAGATGCCGCTGGCCCGCCCCGCCATCATGGCCGGTCTCAACCAGACCCTGCTGTTGTCGCTGTCGATGGTGGGGATCGTGGCGATCATCGCCGGTGGGGGTCTGGGCAAACCGATCCTCACCGCGTTGAACACGGCCGACATCCCCATCGGAGCCTCGGCCGGGGCGGGCCTCTACTTCGTGGGAGTGCTCCTCGACCGGATCTCGCAGCCCGAGGAGACCGACGACCGGCGCGGCCTGTTGGCGCGGATACGCAGCGCCTGGTCCACTCGGGCCGATCCCGTAGTCCCGGCCGTGCCCGGCATGCAGGTCGAGACCGAGACGGAGACCGTCGTCGCGACCGAGGCACCGGCTGCGCCGGCGTTGACCACCTCGCATCGCGTCGGCGCAGCGGCCGCTCTCGTTGGCGGTCTGCTCGCCGCCTTCTCGGTGCTGCTGACCTGGGGGAACGGCGCTGGGCTTTTGTCGGCTTGGGCCCGATTCGACGACAGCGACCTTCCCGGCGCCCACAGCGGATTGGACGCCACCGGCGGCTCCTGGTTCGGGATCGTGTTCGGCCTCGTCGCTCTCGCGGTGGCGTTCGGCGGCGCATCGGCGCTCTGGCGCCCCCGCACTCGGGGCAAGTTCTATGCCGGCGGAGGCGCCTTCCTCGCGGCCGGCCTGGTGCTGGTCTCGCTTGCAATGGCCTACCTGACTGTGTCGCCCCGGGGCGAGAACTACAGTCACGGCTCAGGAGTGTGGCTGGGTCTTCTCGGCGCGCTCGTCGTCCTCGGTGGAGGCGTCGGCGCGGCTCTGCGGATGAGATCCGGCGACGAGCCGTCGCGTGCGGGGCCACGGGAGTTGGCCGGCATGGTCGTGCTGGCGCTGTTCGTCGGGCTGGCCGGAGCGTCGGGATCCTGGATCCTGGACCAGCGCAGCGACGCCGCTCAGATCGCCGCTGAGCTGGCGGCCCAGGCGGAGGGCGCCGACCAGGGCGGACTGGCCGCGGAGGTACTGGCCGAGGCCCTGGCCGAGACCCGCCGTGTGGTCGTGCGAGGCCTGGACTCCGAGGGCCCGAGGATCGGCTACGCGGTCTTGGTTCTCACGGTGGCATCAATGGCGGCAACGCTGGGCCGGTTGGCGCGCAACCATGCTGTCCGGCGCTACCTCGGCCTTGTGATGTTCGGGCTGGGATGCGCCATCGCGGCCGTCGGGATGGCTTGGATCGCCTCCTTCGTCCGCTTGGCGACCCCGGCGCTCTCCCCCGGAGCAAGCGCCTTCCTGGTGGTTGTCGGCGGCCTGATCGTGGCCGCCCGGGGCTGGCGCGCCAGCAGCCCGGCCTAGCCGGATCAACCTCGCTCAACCATGCTCGCCTCGTGGTCGCCCAGGGCGCGACCACGATCGCGTGCTGCCGGAACTCGAGCACATCATCTGAGGTCACGATGAACCAGCCACCCGGCGGCAGGTGTGACGGGGTGCTGAGTGGCCATTTGGGCTCTGGTGACGGGCTTGGCGTGGCATCTGGCACGGATACATAATTCATAGACTCATTTAATGTGTTAGAACCGTAAGCAGAGAGTACATATATAGCGCTCATATGTGCTCGTGTTGCGCCCTGACAGGAAGCAAGGACAGCGCCCGCCGAGGGCGATCCGCCTGACTTAGCTTGCCGGGAGCACGTCCCTCGCCGTGCGGCGTTCACCCATCATCGCGAGTTCGCCCTCGTCACGCAGCTTGCGCAGGATCCGTCCCGCTTGCAGTGGGGTCACCTGACATAGTTCGGAGGCCTGGCGGCGTGTGATGGAGCCATGCCGTTCGACGAATGTGCGTACCATTTCGCGCTGCTGGATCTCGTCGAACCCCTTGGTGCGCACATATTGCGCAGGTTCGCCGAGCTGACGATAGGTCGCGGCAGACATGTGATAGTTGCGCCCTTTGCGCTCACCGCGGGCTTCCAGCAGTCCGCGCTCCACCAGCGCGTTCAGGGTGGCTCGCGCCGAGGCTTGGTCTACTTGGAACAGTTCAGCAGCCCGCGCCGTGGTGATCCTGCGCTCGGCGCGCACCTCGTGCAATGTGAGAAGGTCCACAACGGTCATCTCTTGTCCCGACCCGCGAGCTTGGGCGATGTAGCCGGCCAGCGGGTCGTATGCGCCGATGGTGGCGATCCTCACGGTGTCCGCGCCCCCGCACGCGGCCAGCAGGGACACGAGCGCCGCTAGGAGAAGCACTCTGAGCGCGCCCCAGAGAAAACACAGGTTGACGCTATACCGGGTCGAGCGCAGCAGGCATGTAGGGTCGTCCGCATGGACCGGGTGCTCGTGTTCTCCGGTGGCGCGGTGCCGGCCACCGCGGTTGTGTGGCGCTTCGATCCCTCTGGCGGTCCCGGCGGGCAGCACGCCAACCGCTCCAGCACCCGGGTCGAGGCCGTGGTCGATCTCACAACGGCCGGCGATGTTGAGCCCGAGGTACTTCGGTGCCGAGTTGAGAGTGGTCGTTGATGACACCCGATCGCAGGCCCGTAACCGTGAGATCGCGCTCGATCGTCTGGAGGCGCGGCTGCGCGACGGGCTAGCCGTTGCCACACCGAGGAAGCCGACCCGGCCGTCGCGTGCGGCTAAGGCACGGCGGTTGCAGGCAAAGCGCCGTCGCTCCGAGACCAAGCGCGGCCGCGGCCGTATCGATCGGGCCAGCCACGACGCGTAGTTGTATCGCCCGTGGTGTTGTATTGGTCACTCGCCGAGACATTCTTGGACGACCCTCTCAGGAATGGTCATGCCGTCAGCCATCTCGACGCCCCCGGCGGCGGCCCGAGCTCGGCGTCGGTGATCGGGGAGAGGGTCCTGGTGCCGTCGGCCATCGACGGTTCGTCGAGTGCCAATTCGGTCAGGGTCGCGGAGGTTGCGGCGAGTCGATTCTCCGGATCGTGATCAGCCAGAGCACCGGCAACGAGTTCATCGAGGTCGCCGAGGGGTGCAAGGTGTTCCTCGAGCAGGACCGCGGGAGTCTTGCCGGCCTTGAGTTGGTGGGTCACGTCGGACACATCAAGACGATCGAGGAGCCATAACAGGGTGGCACCGGTGCTGTAGAAGCGGTTCAGCGAAGAGAAGTCCTTGATGGTGCCGGATAGCACTCTCGGGTCGGAGAGGCGCTGGTTGTAGGAGTGCAGATCCTAGGTGTGGTTGTTCGAGGTGTAGAGGAAGCCGATCGGCTCGCCGATGTGGTGCTCGATCCAGCGAGCGAATCCCTCAGAGCGTTCTTGTTCCTCGTCATGGGCCATCCGATGGTCGCGTTGGCGGCGCACGGCACGCACTGCCGAGAATTGGCGTGCCAGACGTTCGAGGTCAGCGGGGACTTCGGCCCGGTAGGCGGCCATGAGGATCCGGTTCTCCAGCAGCGCCAATTCGAGGTTCGCGGCCGAGTAGTCGTAGCTATCGAGGTATTGGACGGTCGCGCTCGCAGCGCACTCCTCGATCTGATGGCGGTGGAACGCCTCGTGCATGAGCAGGGCGACGAAGAACGTACTGTTGAGTTCGAAACCGAACTCTCCTGGTTTGCTGATCATCACAAAGGTGTCCGTCCCGCCCACGTTGGCGAACAGATCGAACGGCGCCCAGGACACCAATCGATCCGGATCAGCCACCTCACCGATGACGAGGATCTCATGGCCGTCGATCTCGAGACTGTGGATTGCAGCACCGAGCCCATGCGGGTTCGGGTGATTGAACGCCACGACGGCCCCGACAGCTCCCTTGCTGTCGATCACAGCCATGACGGCGGGAATCGATGCGAGGTCATAACCGGGCCACACGCCTGCCGACGCCGATACGGCCGCGCGCCAATCATGGATTAGCAATCGCGCCTCGACAGGCAATACCAGATCCAGCACCTTGCGACGGAACTCCGCGGGATAACTCCTTGGCATGATGACCTCCTCAGGGTCTACATGCCCGAAATTCGACTATCCCGACCGCGCGATACCCGGGGCACACCAATGACATCGCCAGCGGCATCGAACTCGCCGACCACGTCGCCGCGTTCACAGACGAATACAACACGATCCGCTCCCACCAAGCCCTCGACCAGACACCGCCCCTGGCCGCCTACCTAGATGACCGAACACTCAAGCCGAACCCGCCCAGAAATGAGCAGGAATCTTGACTCAGGACATCGGCAGGAGCTGGAGTGGTGGCGAGCCATGTGCGTGATGAGGCAGTCTGTTATGTGTCCTGGTGGGTGGCTCCCGGCAATCGCCGCCATGACTGACGCGATTGACGCGATGCTCCCTGAAGCGCCTGATGGCCCTAGTAGCGAGCATTATCCGTGACCTTTGGCATTGTCTGCTTGGTGGCCGGCGTTGTCTTGGCGCTGTTCGGCTCGTTGAAGTCAGCGCGGCGCGTCAAGCAGGCACACGGCGATGTGAACCCCTACTCCGTGAAGATGTCAGAAGGCACCGGCGTAGTCCCATGGTGGCTCAGCAATCGTCATTGGAGCAATCGTTCTCATCGCTAGCGCCGTGGCCTAAGGCGTTATAGTTGGAGGTGCCGTCTTGCTAGGCCTGATTCTCGCCACAAGGGTCACCCCTCAGGAACATCATCATCGCATGGTTCATCATCGCAGCGATCGTGGGCTTCCCCATAATCTGGATTTGCAAGGCTGCGGGCGTGGACAAGGCGTACCGAGTCGGCGGCCTTGTCGGATGCGGAGCCGCGACCTTGCTGTTCTTGATCGCGGGCGTCGGATGGCTTGCCGAATGATGATCGCGGGGGTATGAATCCAGATGGCCGATGAGGTTGGTGAGTCCGTGCCGACACGAGATGAGGAGCTTCTTGATGCGATGCGGAAGTCTCTGCGGCTGTATCTGTCAGCACCAGGCGACCGGGAGCAACACAAGCAGAGTGTGAACCAGTGCATGAGCGGACTCATGGAAGGGTGCACCGACGACGAATACGTGGAGGCGTGGCGGCTGATCCGTCTCATGGGCGCCTACGATAAGCACGGAATCCGACCTCCCGAGTGCTGCGTGACAAGCGCTGACTGCATTCACGTCCGGACGGCAATCGCACGGGCGGTCTGGCGAGAAGGTATGCCGTTCTTCCCTCTCGACATCTTGCCTCAAGAGGATCAAAGGGAGCTGGCTCAGGGAGCATCCGGCGCTGGCTTGCCCGCGGAATACAAGAATGCCATCGTCTACATGTACACCAATCGCAGCGATCGTAAGCGGCAGCAGGCCCACGAAGTGGCTAGAGCCGCGGCGTTGACGGTCTTGTCCTCAGGCGACGAGACGTCCGTACACAATCGACTGCACTGGCTTGACTTGTGGACCAATCCAGACATCGGATTAGATGCCGACGAGCGCCTCCAAATGGCGGAGGAGGCGCTTGGCCGTCCTGCCACCTCGCCGGACCTCCTTGACGCGGCGCTCGAGATCCTCGTGTTGAGTTCGTGCCTCAAGGTATGGGCAAGTGTTTCGGAGGATCTGGAGGGTTCTGATGCGGACTCAAGGGATCTAGTGGTCGGCGTTCTCACGAGCGCCTGGCGAGGTGAGTCAATAAGAAGAGCCTCGCGATACGCAGCAGCAGCTTCCTCCAATCAAGCCGTTTACCAGAGGTGCTTTCCCAAGGCTCAACCACGCGCCGCTCCGCCGTAACCGCAGGAGCGACCAGCGTGCACCGGACGCGCAGGTAACGCGTCTGCGCAGCCGAAACGAGCGGACTCTCCCTGGCTGGCAGAGAGGGTGGTGTGCTGGTTCAGGACATAGGAACCTGATGGTGAAGGACATAGGAACCTTCGTGGTGGCCTCAGATGTGGGCCATGTCGAAGGCCCGGTTGGTGATTGGCGGTTGCGGTGGAGGGGCGAACTGCACCGCCCTGGTTTTCCCGGAGGGGTCTGGTGTGCCCCTGTGAGTGCCCAAGATGTGGTCGTGTGCGCTGACGAGGCATGATGCGGTCGCATCTCCATGATCATCAGCAGGGGAACCCAGTGTTGAAGCGCGGTGGTAGGTCGTGGTGATGCTCCATCCACTCCCAGGCAAGGTGAGCAGATCGGTAGCATGCCGTGTAGCGAGTGGAGCGACCTTCGATATAGGCGCCCCACTCGTCACACCCCAACCCTTCGAACCGCTGACTACCCCTGGAGTACTCGATGGCGGTCTCGGGGGGCAGTACCCCTCTGCAGCGGTCTGCCAGCGAATCGGTGTTCGGTGCGAGCAGCCGCACACCGGGGAACAGCTCCTGCAGGAACGGATCGTCTACCGTGGGGGTGCGCGGGTCGATGACGGTGGGTGTCAATGGCCAGTGGGATCTGCCCGGTGGCGGACAGTAGAACTGCCCAGTGGCGGCCAGCGGATCCCCCTCACATCCGTAGAGTCCTCCAAGAGCAGCAGCGCCGCCAAGCCGAATGTGAACGGAACGCCGCCCCGGGATCGTCGGGCTTGGGCACACTGGAGTTGATGGGTGCACGGGGAGCTTTCGTCTTTGATCTGTTCCACACGCTGGTTGATCCAGAGCACTTCCGCTTACCGGGGTTCCGAAGGGTGGCGGCGGTCGCTGAGGCTTGTGGGGTGGATCTCGACAGGTTCGGCGCGTTCTGGTCGGCTACCTATGTTGAGCGAGAGACGACGCCGATCGACCTCGTTGCGCTGGTGGAGCGGTTCTGTGAGACAAAGCGTGAGCCGCTCACTGCAGACGAGCGGGCGAGCGTCGACGAGATTCTCGGCAGATGCCAGGACGAGGCGCTGCGCGCCCCGAAGCCCAGGATCGTCGAGCTGGTAGCCAAGCTGGCGCGTCGGCGACCGATCGGGGTGTTGAGCAACTGCCATGAGCGCGAAGTTCGATGCTGGGCTGAGTCGCCGCTGGCTCGCCACGTCGCCGTGTTCGGGCGATCCTGCGACATTGGAGCGATGAAGCCCGATCTGAGACCGTATCGGTGGATGGCCAAGCAACTCGGGATCGAGCCGGGCGAATCGGTCTATGTCGGAAACGGATCTTCTGACGAGCTTGCGGGTGCGCGACGGGCAGGGTTCGGCTACATCGTGCATTGCAACGTCTTCGATCGCAGCAACGGGCTCGTGGAGCCACAGGAGCAGCTACGGCGAGCAGGCCAAGCCGATACGACTGTCGACACCGTGGACGAGCTGGACAACGCTCTCGCCCTCCGTTGTCACAATGCACCGAGATGGCTTGGCGGGCGAGCGACGCGTCGGCGAGTTGATCGACGAGGTAACCGGCGAGGTCGGCTCCGCTGATGCGCTTCATCGCTCTGCGGATCGTCCGAAGGCCGTGACCTCATACCCCCTGTCCAAAGCCAGGCGCAACACGTGCCGCCCCGTCCTGCCGGTCGCTCCGAACACGATGACGCGCACCGTTGCTCCTCAGCCGCTTCTCGAGCGCTCGCACTGTAGACCCTCGGGAGACTGAATCACCGACAGCTTTCTCGGCGGGTCCTGCCCCCCAACGCTTGTTGCCATTGGGATCGTTTGGCATTATATTGAAGTCATATAATGTGATTGACTTCCAACTGACCAAGGAGTCCGCATGAGCCAAGTCACAGCCCGGGTCTCCAATGAGCTTGTTGAGGCGCTGGATGCGGCCGCTGAGAAGTTGAAGCGCAGCCGGGCCGACGTCATTCGTCAGGCCTTGGAACGCTATTTGGAGGACCATGACGATCTCGAGGCGGCCCTTGAGCGACTACGAGATCCAGCCGACCCGGTGCTTGATTGGGACCGGGTCAGACAAGAGCTGCTCAGTTCGGATTGAACGCATCGCGACCCGAGAACGACAGATGGCGCAGCAGCCGTAGTCGATGGCCGCATACTCAGTTCGGATTAGGCGCAGCGCGACCCGAGACCTGGCGCAGATTGTTCGACAGGACCGTGAGCGCATTGTGTACGCCATTGATCGCCTCGCCGAGCAACCGCATGCGGGCTACTCGCTGAAGGGAGATTTGCGGGGTCTTCGTCGCATACGCGTCGGCGACTACAGGGTGGTTTACGAATTGCTCGACAATGAACTAGTGGTCCTGGTTGTTCGCGTTGCACATCGCCGGGAGGCCTATCGCCGCCGTTAGAGGAGCGATCTGGCCTGGCTTTGCAAGGGTGTGGGTGCCCACCGCGGCCCGAAGTGCCGCCGCGGCGACCTCCAAGGCGCACCGGGGCACACCAGACCCTCCAGGAAAGCCAGGGCGGTTCAGTTCGGCCAGTACCAGCCGCCCGAAAAGTGAGGCCCCAGCCCTCCACGGCACAAGCCGCATAGCCAGCTGAAACCCCCGAGACCGGGAACCGGCGCGGCCCACCACAGCCACCGGGCAGACGCCACATCTGCCGAGCGCCCACAATGCGTCCCAGACCCCCTCTCGGCAGCGCCCGGCTAACCTCCAAACACCCAAGATGCGGCCCATCTGCGCAATTCACGCAGCAAATCGCGCATCCCTCGCCCTCGTGGGACATGCGCGAATTACAAACGCCGAGGTCGGAGGCTCGGGCCGGAAGTGGTTTGGAACGGATTTCGCGAAATCCTGGAACGTTTCTCTGGCTCGGGCGCGCGAAAGCCCAGTTCAGAGGCATAATCCCGACCCGTGCTCGCATTGCTCGTGCAAGCGGTGGTACACCTCGCCTAAGGACTCGGTTCCCCCCGTCCCCTGAACCACAGAAGCGACCGTCCCTATGACTTCGAGAGGCGAGATGAAATTCTCAACCGAGGAGCGGCGACGGGTCTTGCGGTGACTGGCATCCCGGCGGTCTTCGTTAGGAAGGTCGCCAAGACTCACGGTACGGCTCGACTCGCCGAAGGCCCCCCGGTTGGGGGCAAGAGGCTGCTGATTGTCGAGGATGTAGTGACGTCGGGAGGCCAGATCCGGCTGTCGGCTTCCGATCTGCGAGACCTTGGCGCATCGGTAGTTGGTGCCGTCTGCGTGGTCGACCGCGAAGAAGGCGGTTCCGAGAATCTCGCCGAAGATGGGATTGTGCTATGAAACCTGTTCCGAGCTTCTGAGTTGGAGGCTGCAGGCGGTGCTGATCAATAGTGCTGCCAGTCACAGGAGCAGTTGCGGCGAGCAGGCCAAGCCGATACG
>JAGWAO010000033.1:41048-42507 GCA_021296315.1 Acidimicrobiia bacterium
CGCCCTCCGTTGTCACAATGATCCTCCGCCTCGAAATCAGGTGGCCACCGAGATGGCTTGGCGGGCGAGCGACGCGTCGACGAGGTAACCGGCGAGGTCGGCTCCGCTGATGCGCTTCGTCGGTCCTGTCTTGGTGGCGGTGACGGCGCCGGTCGCGGGCTTGTCGGTGAGTACGGCTGAGCGGACGATGGTCCAATCGGCTGCACTCCGTTCGACGACGGCCTCTTGGGCCCGGTGGTCGGCGAGGATGTTGCGCAGCATCATCTTGAACATCAGCCGCAAGCTCCACGGGACCTGGGCCCAGCCATTTCCAACGCCAGCCGCGGACAGGACGAGGAGGCGCCCGACACCGTGGCTGTCGACGGCGGCGACGATGTTGGCCGTACCGGCGGCGAGGGTCGTGCTGTCCCGCAGGCCGGTGCTGCCAAGACACACGATGACGCCATCGTGGCCCTCGACCGCCGCGGCGACCGCGCCGGGGTCGAGTCAGCCGCTTCTCAAGCGCTCGCACTGTAGACCCTTGGGAGACCTCGAGCCGGCTCTCGGACACTACGGGGCGAAGCACCACCTCGTTCGTCTCCCCGGCCGCCGAGCCGTCGGTGCGCCGCTGGGGTTCTGCGCTGCTTGCCGCCGACACCGGACGGATCTCAGATGTCTTCGCGCTGATCTCCGGGGCAGGCCGGGGTCCTGGAGGTCGGCGGCGAGTTGGGCGACGGTGGCGGCGCCCACCTTGGCGTCGGTGATGTCATAGAGGCTGCGCAGGGTCTCTTCAGTCGTGCGAGCGACTTCGATCAGATGCCTTCTAGAAGGAAGGCCGTAGGTGTTGGCGGAGACAATGGTGCTCTCGGCTGGGGGTCCGAAGCGGACGAGCGTGGCTGTGGCGGGGCCGGAGCCTGCGAGCAGGAACACCGGGGCCGCGGGATCCGAGGTCAACTCGGCCCTGATCGTCAGCCTGCCGTCCTCGAACCGGTCCGGGGTGGGCACGGCCTAAACGTAGTACCCGGCCGCGGATGCAGCATCTGGATCGGGGCGCAGCCCGTCGTCCATGTCCCGCTGAGCACGATCCGGCCCATCATCAGCCACGTCACCGGCCAGCTACTGCGACACCTCAGCCTCGACATGACCCGCACCCACCAACCCGCCCAAGAAACCAAGACCTCCCGAGCCGACCGTTCGGGAGGCTCCGATGCCTCGCGACATCACATAGTGTCGGAGGGGGCGGGGTGAACGACCGCCCGCAACGCGGCACCCAACGGCACGAAGCGGCGAAGACGTCCGTTTCACGGCGTTCTCGCCAGCCACTCCCCCGCCGGTTGCCACTCGATTCCGCTCCGTTCCTGGGGCTGCCGTTAGCAATCCGTTAGCAATCCGTTAGCAAGTGACACACCCGCCAGCAGCCGTCTACGCGGCTGCCAGAATCAGGTCTGATGCCTTCTCCGCGATCATGACCGTTGCGGCT
>JAGWAO010000083.1 GCA_021296315.1 Acidimicrobiia bacterium
AGAGCGCGGCCAGCATCGAGGATCTGCGCAGGATTGCCCGCCGGCGCCTGCCCGGGGGAGTGTTCGACTACATCGACGGTGGTGCCGAGGACGAGGTCGCCATGGACCGCAACACCCGCGCTTTCCGCGAGATGGAGTTCGTCCCGCGGGTGCTGCGCGACATGGGCAACGTGGACACGACCGGCACGATCCTCGGCCGCGAGGTCCCCTTCCCGCTGATCCTGGCGCCCACCGGGTTCACCCGCATCGCCCACCCGCCCGGCGAGCTGGCCGTGGCCCGGGCCGCCGAACGGGCCGGTCTACCGTACTCGCTCTCCACCATGGGGACCCGCTCGGTGGAGGAGGTGGCCGCGGTCAGCAACGGCTCCAAGTGGTTCCAGGTCTACGTGTGGCGCGACAAGGGCCTGCTCAAGGACATGATCCTTCGGGCCAAAGAGGCCGGCTTCGACGTGCTTTGCATCACCGTCGACGCGGCCATGCTGGGCCGCCGCGAGCGGGACGTGCGCCGGGGGTTCACCCTGCCGCCCAAGATGGGTCTCGACACCGTCCTCGAGGGCATGATCCGCCCGGGCTGGAGCCTGCGCTTCGCCTTCGCCGAGCCGATCTCCTTCGCCAACGTCGCCGGCAACACCGACATCGACGGATCGTCGGCGGTGGATCTGGCAGCGTTCATGAACGAGCAGTTCGACCCGACCCTGTCGTGGGAGGATGTGGCCTGGATGCGCTCGCTGTGGGACGGCCCGGTGCTGGTGAAGGGCATCCAGAGCGTGGCCGACGCGGTGATCGGCCGCGACGAGGGCCTCGACGGCATCGTGCTGTCCAACCACGGCGGGCGCCAGCTCGACGGGGCTCCCGGCATCATCGACCTGGTGCAGCCGGTGGCCGACGCGGTGGGCGGCGACCTCGACATCGTGTGCGACGGCGGGATCCGTCGCGGCAGCGACATCGTCAAGGCGCTCGCACTCGGCGCGACCTCGTGCATGATCGGCCGCCCGTACCTGTACGGACTGGCGGCCGCCGGCGAGGAGGGCGTCGACTGGGTGATCGAGCATCTGCACACCGGCATGAAGCGCGACATGGCCCTGTGCGGCGCCGCCAGCCTGTCCGAGCTGACACCGGACCTGATCTACCGGGCCGACACCGGTAGATGACCCCACCGCCTGTATAGACATCCTCCTCAGAATCAGAGGACCGCTCCGTATTCCGTTAGACAACTTCACGACTGTGTTGTAGTCTCTAATCAAGGCTGGGCCGGACGGGGCTCGGTCGCCTTGGGGCAAGGAGGCTTGCATGCAGGGGGATCACCCAGCTCATCGCCATCTGCTGCCGCACTTCACGCGAGGCGATGCGTGGCGCCGCGACGACCTGGTGGTCATCGACCGGGGAGAGGGCTGCTACGTCTGGGACACCGAGGGCGTCGAGTATCTCGACGGCCTCGCCGGACTGTTCTGCACCAACCTCGGCCACGGCCGCAGCGACCTCACCGCGGCCGCAGCCAAGCAGATGGACCGGCTGGCCTTCTATCCCAACTGGAGCTTCGCCCATCCGGCCTCGATAGAGGCCGCGTCCTTCATCGCTGACGTCGCGCCCGGCGACCTGGACCGGGTCTTCTTCGTGAACTCGGGCTCCGAGGCAGTCGAGTCGGCCATGAAGTTCGCCCGCTGCTACCACCTGGCCAACTCCGAGGACACCCGCCACAAGGTGATCGCACGCCGCTGGGCCTACCACGGCACCACCCTGGGCGCGCTGTCGGCGACCGGCATCCCCAACCTGCGCGACCCCTTCGAGCCCATGCTCGGTGGCTGCGTGCGCCACGTGGACAGCACGCTGGTCTGCACCAACGAGCCCGGCGTCCCGGCCCGGGAGCTGTCGTGCGTGGCCGCGGTGGAGGAGGCGATCCTTGCCGAGGGCCCCGAGACCGTGGCCATGGTGATCGCCGAGCCGGTGCAGAACGGCCGCGGCGCCCTGGTCCCGCCCGAGGGCTACTGGCCCGAGCTGCGCCGGATCTGCGACACCTACGGCGTGCTGCTGTGCGCCGATGAGGTGATCAACTCCTTCGGCCGCCTCGGGCACTGGTTCGGCAGCGAGCGCTTCGGCGCCGAACCCGACATGATCACCTTCGCCAAGGGGGTCACCAGCGCCTACCAGCCCCTCGGGGGCATGGTGGTCCGGGGGGCCCTCGTGGACCGGGTGTGGGACTCGCCAGTGGCGATGTTCGTGCACGGCTCCACGTTCGGCGGGCATCCGGTGGCCACCGCGGTGGCGGTGGCGAACATGGCCGCCATGCGCGACGAGGAAGTGTTCGCCAACGTCCTGCGCAACGAGGATCGGCTCACCGGCGGGCTGCGGGCCCTGATGGCCGCGCATCCATGCGTCAAGGACGTGAGAGGGACCGGTTACTTCCACTATGTGGAGCTGATGCGGGACCGGGCCGCCGGCACCGACTTGAGCAAGTCGGAGTTCGAGCAGCTCCTGCCGGGCGGTGTGCTCGAGCGGTTCGTGCGAGAGGCGCGCGTGCTGGTGCGGCCCGACTCGCGGGGCGCCGCCATGCTGGCCATCGCGCCGCCCCTGGTGGCCGACGCCGCCGTGATCGACGACCTGCTGAACCGGGTCGACCAAGTGCTCGACCGCGTGAGCGGTTGGCTGAGAACCTCGAACTGAGGCTCTCGATAATATGCAAACCCACGGAGGGAAAAGATGAAACGACTATTGGCGCTACTAGCCGCGTTCGTTCTCGTCGCCGCGGCCTGCAGCGATGACGAGCCCGAGCCGGCGGCCGGCGGTGACGAGCCGGCGGCTCCAGCCGTCACCGACGGCGAGGACGACGCACCGGACGTCGCCGTCGACGACGAGATGATGCTCGATGAGTTGAATGTGGCCTATTTCTTGGAGTGGCCGACCGCGAATCAGGCGGCGCAGGCCGAT
>JAGWAO010000034.1 GCA_021296315.1 Acidimicrobiia bacterium
TCTACACCTTCTGGGTCCCGGCCCTGATCCTGGCCACGGGCAACGAGATCCCCTAGACGCGCCGGTTGAGCCGAGTCGCTCCGGGCCCGACCCGGCGGCGGCCCGGTGACCCGCGGCCGGCCAGCCGCCTTCATGGACCGATCGCCGTCGTGATAGGAATGGCGCGGTGTCGCTGGCCGAGCTCATCATCGACCTCCAGTTCAAGGGTCTGAGGATCAACGCTCCCTTTGAGCGCCGGCCGGGCGGGGCCGGCCCCTCGGACGCGGGGATGGTCTGGATCGAGGGAACCGCGGTGACGGTTCCGGTGGATGCCTCCTTCGTGGCCGACTCGCCCTATTCGCTCGAACCCGAGGACGTCGGGTTCGGCATATACGCCGGCGGGATCCGCCTCGCCGGCGCCGCTCCGGCCGACCGGCCCCGCTTCTACGGGCTCACCACCGACGACGGCGTCCCGTACTGGCATCTGGCCCTCATGCACCTCGACTCGCTGGCCAGCACCGTCCTGCAGACCTGCGCCTACTGGGGCAACGAAGACCAGTGCCACTTCTGCGGGATCGGCGTGTCCCTCGCGTCGGGCAGCACCGTGCTGGTGAAGCGGCCGGCGCAGCTGGCCGAGGTGGCGGTGGCAGCCAAGGAGCTGGACGGCGCCGTGGACATCACCTTGACCACCGGCTCCACCTACGGCCGCGACAAGGGCGCCCTCTATGTGGCCAAGTGCGGGGAGGCCATGAAGGAGTCCTCGGGCCTGCCGGTGGAGGTGCAGTTCGAGCCGCCCGACGACCTGAGCGTGATCGATGCGGTTGCCGACCGGGGCATCGACTCGGTGGGTATCCACGTCGAGACCTTCGATCCGGTGGTGCTGGAGCGGGTCGCGCCGCCGAAGTACCGCACCGGCATCGAGCGGTATTTCGAGACCTGGGAGTACGCCGTCGAGCGCTTCGGCGAGGGCCAGGTCTCCACCTATGTGATCCTGGGAATGGGAGAGGACCCGGACCTGATTGTCGAGGGCTGCCGGAGGGCCGCCGACATCGGCGTGTACCCCTTCATCGTGCCGCTGCGGCCTGTGCCCGGCTCCCTCATGGGCGACTGGCTGCCCCCGCCCTCCGACCACGTTGAGAACGTCGCCCGCAAGGTCGCTCCGTACCTGGTGGAGCGGGGACTCACCGCGGATCTGGTCGCCGCGGGCTGCGCACGCTGCCAAGCCTGCTCGCCGGTGGGGGCGATGGAGCGAGAGTTGCAGGCACCCGAAGGCCGGAACCTGATTCCGGTGCGAGCGATGGGCTGATCGACGTGGGCGTGAACGCTCCGACAGGCAAGGCTGATCGACGTTGAGGCCGTCGGGTCGGATCGTCTGCTGGCGGGCTGTTGCCCCGTCCGCTAAGAGTTGGCACATGCGCATCCGTCACCGCATCTTCGTCGAGGAGCAGCGGGTCATTCCCTTCACCGATGTGGACGACTGGGATCGCGACCCCGACACCGTCCACGTTCTGGCTGGACGGGGATCGGTGGCGATCGGGACCGTGCGGCTGTACCGCACCGACACGGCTGGCCGCTGGAAGGGCGATCGGCTGGCCGTGCTGCCCGGGCACCGGGCCGGCATCGTGGGCATGCGGCTCGTGCGGTTCGCGGTGTCCACCGCAGCCGCCGCGGGGGGCGACGTGATGGATGCCTTCGTCCAGCTCCAGAACGTCAACTTCTTCGAGAGGCTCGGCTGGGAGCACAACGGGCCGCCCGTTCCTTACTACGGGCTGCCCCACCAGCCCATGACGTTCGAGCTGTCTCGGGCCGGCAGCCTGGCCGAGAGCGAGATTCCCGACGACGCCTGCCTGCGCCTTCCCGCGGCCCGGGACGCGCCGAGCGCCCTGCTCGTCACGATGTCCTAGAGGGTCGCGGCTGAGCCGATGGGCGTCATGGAGTTGCCCGAGCGAGTCGAAGTCGTCAACGTCGGGCTTGAGCGGTTCGAGACGGCGGTTCGCGATCAGGGCGCGCCCGCGGTCGGGGTCGACTGGCGCATCCCCGCCGGTGGCGACGCGGAGGCGGTGGCCGCCCTGGCCAGGCTGCTGGGCCCGGCCTCGGACCGGGTCGACGCGGCCAACGCCGAGGTGATCGATCGCCTCGACCGGGGTGTGCCGATGCTGCGCGGCGTCGAGACCGCGAGCGCGGTCATCGGGGGTCTCGAGTCGGGCACGATCCTTCACTGCGGTCCCCCCATCGGCTGGGCCGAGATGTGCGACCCGCTGCGCCGCTCGGTCCGCGCCGCCGTCGTGGCCGAGGGCTGGGCCCCGGACCGCGACGCTGCCGATCGCATATTGAACGCCGGCGAGATCCGGCTCGAGGCGGCCAACGAGCACGCCACGGTGGTGCCCATGGCCAGCGCCATCGGACCCGGGGCTCCGGTGTACGTGGTGTCCGTCGACGCCGGCGGCACCACGGCCTACGCCAGTCTCAACCAGGGGTCGGGGGCCGTCCCCTGGTTCGGGGTGGACTCCGGGGCGGCCATCGACCGCCTCGGATTCCTGCGCGACGCGCTCGCCCCCGCACTGGCCCGGGCCCTCGACGGCGCCGGTCCCGTTGACGTCTTCTCACTGGCCGCCCAGGGCGTGGCCATGGGCGACGACGTCCACATGCGGGTCCAGGCCACGACCAATCTCCTGCTGCGCGACCTGCTCCCGCATCTGGTCCGCGCCTCCACGGGCAGGATCGGCGAGGTGGCCGACTTCCTGAGCACCAACCACCTGATGTTCCTCAACATCGCCATGGCGGGCGCTCGCGCCCTCACCGAGTGGGCCGGTCAGGTGCCGGACTCCAGCATCGTCACCTCTATGGCCCGCAACGGCACCACCTACGGCATCCGTCTGGCCGGCGACTCCGGTACGTGGCACATCGCGGCGGCACCCCCGGTGCAGGACGCCCTCTACTACCCCGGCCAGGGACCGGACACGAGCGCCCCCGACATCGGCGACAGCGCCGTGCTGGAGTTGGTGGGCCTCGGCGGAGCCGCCGCGGCCAACTCGCCCGCGGTGGCCGGCTTCCTCGGGGGCAGGATGGCCGACGCCGCCGCGGTCACCGCGGCCATGAGCCGGATCTGCGCCGGCACCAGCACCCGGCTCCGCCTGCCTGTGCTCGACAACCAGGGAACCCCCCTCGGAGTGGACGTGCGGAAGGTCGTAGAAGCTGGCATCACCCCCGCGGTCAACACCGGGATCGTCCATGTCTCCGACGGCTCCGGCCAGGTGGGCGCCGGCGTGGCCCACGCCCCCATCGAGTGCTTCCGCCAGGCCCTCCTCGACCTCGACCGCCGGCTGTCGTGAGTCTCCGTCCCAGCTCGCTCAGTTGGGCCTGAGGGCGGTCCACACCGCGCGGGCCGGGTGCCTGGTGGGGTTGCGCCAGCGATGCTCATGGTCGGTCCGGAAATGGATCGAGTCGCCCCTGCGCAGCTGGAAGGTCTGGCCGGAGACGTCCACGTCGAGCCGCCCCGACAGCATGTGGATCAGCTCCTCGCCCGCGTGGCGCAGCGGGGACTCGCCGCTGTCGGCTCCGGGCTCGACCTCCGCGATTGCGGTGGCCACGAAGTACTGGCCGTAGGGTCCGGAGATTCCCTCCAGGGTGAGGCCCTCATGGGGCGTGTAGATCGATCGGCGCTCGGCCGCAGGGGTGAAGACCACGTAGGGCGGCGACTCCAGCTCCTCGTCCACGAAGTACGCCACCGGCTGCTCGAGTGCCGCGGCCAGCTTCAGCAGGGTTGTGATGGTCGGCACCATGGTGCCCTGCTCCACCTTGTGAATGGCCGCGGTCGACACGTCGGAACGGTCGGCGAGCTGCTGAAGCGACAGGCTCCACTGCTTGCGCAGGTGGCGGATCTTGGGTCCGATGGAGTTCACGACCGCGCTCAGCGTCTCGCCGCTCACATGGTTGGGCCGCCCGTCTGCGCCCCCAGCGCTGGTCGCCGCCTGGCGAGTCATGTCTCCACCACCGGGCGTGCATCCTAGACCACGGCCTTTTCGCTTGTGATCTACCGGTGTCGTATAGTTGACGGGCCGCTCAGCAGCTTGAAGAGGCCGAGCGAACAGGGAGCGATTGATGAGAGTCCTGGCCAGGAGGCGAGCGAGGCCGTGGCCCGAGCGGCCCGTGAGCGAAGCGAACAAGAGCGGGAGTGGCACCGCTGCGACGTGACGGGCTCTCACCCGTGTGGCGTTCGCATGAAGGACGACCGCCGTGAACTCCCCGACCCTTACTGTCTCGGCCCGGTGGCTGGGCGCCTACCGCTGCGACGTGTCCTCGGGCGACTTCACGATTCCGGTGGACGAGCCCACCAAGTATGGGGGGACCAACCAGGGTCCCCAGCCCACCGAGCTCCTGCTGGCCGCGCTGTCGTCGTGCTTCGCCCTCGCCGTGGCTCACGCGGCCGGCAAGCGGGGCATCGAACTGTCCCATCTGGGGGTGGAGGTGACCGGCACCTACGACGGCCCCAGTTTCTCGGCCCTCGAGATCCGGGTCGATGTCGGCTGTGACGACGCCGTCAAGGACCGGCTGCTGGAGGCGGCAGCTCGCGTCTGTTACGTGTCCAACACCATTCGCAACACTCCAGCGCTGTCGGTGCGGGCCGTCTGAGGGGTGCGGGCCGTCTGAGGGCCGTCTGAGGGCGCGTCGCGGGCGGGCGCGGCTTGACACTGGCCGGAGATCGGCTTTAGGTTCCGATACGCAATTATCCCATCCGATACGTCGGGTGGGATGGCAGGTTCCAGGAGGTCCGGTGACGAAAGGGTCACGATGCGGATAGCGGTAATCGGCGGGGGCGCCGCAGGCCTCGGTGCTGCGGGCGCGGCCAAGGGGGTCGACCCGAACGCCGATGTGGTGGTGTACACCGCGGACACCGACGTGGCCTACAGCCCGTGTGGCATCCCCTACGTCCACGGACGCGAGATCGACTCGTTCGAGCGCCTCTACCTGGCCACCAAGGAGCAGTACGTCAACACCGGTATCGACGTCCACTACACCACGACGGTGGAGGCCATCGACCCGAAGGCCCGCACGCTTGCCGTCGCGGGCGAGGGTTCGGTGTCCTACGACCGGCTGATCGTCGCGACCGGGTGGAACTACGCGACAGTGGACGTCCAGGGCGCCGACCTCGACGGCATCTACGAGGTCAAGTACCTCCATGAGGCCATCGAGTGGGACAAGCGCCTCGACTCCTGCACCTCCGCGGTGGTCGTCGACGCCGGTCTCGTGGCCATGGAGATGGTCGCGGCCCTGTGCCACCGGGGGATCAAGTGCACCGTCGTCGATCCCGCACCCTGGCCCATGGCCGACGTGCTCGACCCTGACATCTCCGAGCCGGTGCGCCAGGCCTGGGAGGACGCCGGCGTCGACATGCAGTGGGGCAACCGGGTCACCGCGTTCCGGGGCGACGGGGCCGTGAGCAGCGTCGATACGCAGCAGGGCCGTATCGAGGCCGACTTGGTCATCGTCGGCACGCACAAGGTGCCCAACAACCCGCTGGCCGCCGCGGCCGGCCTCAAGCTGGGCTCGACCGGCGGCCTGATCGTCGACTCGAAGATGCAGACCTCGGATCCCGACATCTACGCCGCGGGCGACTGCACGGAGATCCCCCACGGTGTCTCCGACATTCCCATCCAGGGACTGACCGGCTCCCACGCCTACTCGCAGGGCAAGACGGCCGGCACCAACGCCGCCGGCGGGACCCGTCACTACCGGCCGGTCTTCGTGCCGTGGGGACTGCTGGCCGGCGAGTGGATGATCGGGGGCGTGTCCTTCGGCGAGACGCTGGCCACCGCGCTGGGCATACAGCACGTGGTGGGCAAGGCCCAGGGCATCACCCGGGCCCGCTACTACCCGGGAGTGAAGCCGATCACGGTGAAGCTTCTGGCCGACCCCGGATCGCTCCGGCTCATCGGGGCCCAGATGATCGGCGGCGAGGGGATCAAGGAGCGGGCCGACTTCCTGGCCATGGCGGTCCGGGTCGGCCTCACCGTCGAGGAGCTGGCCACCATGGAGAACGTGTACTCGCCCGCCATCGGCGCTCTCAACGAGCCGATCTCAGTGGCCGCCCAGAACCTGCTGGCCGGGCTGTAGGGGCTGAGCGGCACCGTCATGGGATTCGCTCAGTGGCTCCGCTCCAACTCGGAGCACTACCTGGCCATCGACGCCCAGCGGCGTACAGGCGCTCGCTACGGCGCGAGGATGCCGGAGAAGGCCCGCAGCCTCCGTGACCGCTTCTGGATGCACGTGTTCACGCCTGCCTACCGCCTGCTGCCCTGGGGTTTCCGGCGGCGCGTCATCGGGGCGCTGCCCGGATCCCATCGAAGGGACTGGCCCGTACGTTCCGGCCGGCCCCAAGGACCGGCGATCTGAGATCCGACCAACATCGACCCACACAACAACAAGGAGGCAACCATGCCCAAGACAGTGACCATCCCGCCGCCCCAGGAAGGCGACGTGATGCACAACATCGAGGAGAAGGTCTTCCCCGACTACAAGGCCGACGAGGGCGACCAGGCGTACGTGTTCATGCACACGGTGCCCTTCGAGGGCTCGGTCGGCCTGGTCAACATGCTCACGGCCACCCGCCTGCAGCGCAAGGGCTTCAAGCTGACGTTCGTGCTGTACGGCCCGGCCGTGCTCATGGCCAACGCCGCCCGGGCCAGGAGGGCTTCCCCGGCAACCTCGGGTACAACCGCCAGCTCCAGACCCTCATCAACGAGGGCGCCACCGTCTACTGCTGCCGCTTCGCCATGGGCGCGCTGTACGGCATGCGTGAGGACGATGTCATGGAGGGCGTGACCCCGTTCAACCCGCTCGACGTCCTCGACGCCAACATCCAGGCCTGGCGCGACAAGGCGCTGGTCCTCTCCACCTGGACCCTGTGACCTGAGCGCCCGCGGCCCGAGCGGCCCGTGAGCGCAGCGAACAAGGGCGAGAGACACTGATCCGGCGCGGCTACGGTCGCGCCGATGGCCTCCACCGCTCCGACCGCGGCACCTCTGCGGCGCGCCCTGCGGGGACGGGCGCCCGGACTGCGGGCCGAGCGTGCCCTGTGGGACTCCGGCATCCGGGTGGTGGCCGGCGTCGACGAGGTGGGTCGCGGGTCTTGGGCCGGTCCACTCACGGTGGCGGCCGTGGTCGCCGATCCCGACAGGCGCATCTACAAGGTGCGCGACTCCAAGATGCTCACCGCGGCCGAGCGCGAGACGCTGCATGGTCGCATCAGGGCCTGGGCCCGGGCGGTCTCGGTCGGCCATGCCACGGTCACCGAGTGCACCGATCTGGGCATGGCCGACGCCCAGCGTCTCGCCGCCCGGCGCGCCATCGATGGACTGGGGCTCGAGGTGGACCACGTGCTGGTGGACGGGTCCTGGGACTTCCTGGCCTCGCCGGACGATTCCGGCGACGGTGACGAGGCCCGCGACGGCAGGCCCGGCGTCACCACGATCGTGCGGGGCGACGCGTCGAGCCTGTCGATAGCGGCCGCGTCGGTGGTGGCCAAGGTCACCCGCGACCGCCTCATGGTCTCGGCCGCGGCCCGCTATCCGGCCTACTGGTTCGCGTCCAACAAGGGCTACCCCTGTCCGCGTCACGTCGCCGCGCTGGCGGCGTGGGGGCCGTGCGCCATCCACCGCCGCCGGTGGGTGTTCATGGACGACCTGCGCTGGAGCGGCGTTCCCCGTGTCCTTCCACCGCCGGAGGACGCTCACCCGCAGCTGTTCGACAGCCCTCCGGGACATGCCGCCGCGACGGGCGGGCGGCGGTAGCCTGCAGTCGCCATGGGCCAGCCCGTCACCTTCCTGCGCACCTCGTCGCCCCGACCCGGCATCGTGCGCTTCGAACTGAACCGGACCCTCACCGGCATGGGCCACGAGCGCTACCGGGCCGGCCAGGAGATCATCGGCGACCGCCCGTGTGACGAGCTGGCCCGCCGGATGCTGGCCACCGGCAGGCTGTCGTCGGTTCACATGCACGGCTCGGTGATCACCGCGGAGTTGGCCGAAGGCGACGACTCCGGCCTGGGCGAGGTCATCGCCAGCCTCTACACCTACTACGTGCCCGGCGTCGAGATCCCCAGCGACGAGGAACTCGTCGCCATGGTGGAGGGCTGAGCCCGGCTCCACAGGCCGCCGGCGCGGCGCGGCCGGCTGGACCCGCCCCGGAGCGGAAGTGAGCGAGAGCAAGAAGGGCACCGGGCGGCGATAATGCGGTACTGGACGTCGGCGCCCGACTGGCTCTGCCGTCTTGCGATCCCCCGAGAAAGGACGCCCCATGGTCAACCCGATTCCCGACGACTATCCGAGAGTCTCGACCTACCTGTGCGTCGACGGCGCGGTTGACGCCATCGACTTCTACACGAGTATTCTCGGCTTCACCGAGAGTCGCCGCATGGACTTCGGCGGCCGTATCGGCCACTGCGAGCTGCGTCTCGGCGACTCGCTGATCATGCTGTCCGACGAGTGGCCCGAGATGGATGTGGTGGGGCCCAAGACGCTGGGCGGGACGCCCGTGTCCATGACCGTGAACGTCGAGGACTGCGACTCGACCTTCGCGGCCGCGCTGGCGGCCGGCGCTACGGAGCTGAGGCCGCCCGAGGACCAGTTCTACGGTGATCGCGCCGGTCAGTTCCTGGATCCGTGGGGCCACAAGTGGAGCGTGCACACCCACATCGAGGACGTGGACGACGAGGAGCTCGACCGTCGCGCCGCCGCGATGATGGGCGAAGGCTGAATCCAGGTGCCCTCCCGTCCGCAGTCCCTAGCCGTGCTCGACGTGGAGGGCGTGCTCACGCCCGAGGTCTGGATCGCGGTGGCCGAACGCACCGGTATCGACTTCCTTCGCCGGACCACACGCGACGAGCCCGACTACGACGTGCTGATGAAGGGCAGGATCGAGGCACTCGACGCGGCCGGCATCACCATGACCACGATCATGGAGGTGGTCGAGGGTCTGGTCCCCCTGGACGGCGCTCTCGACTTCTTGCGGGAACTCCAGTCGCGCCTGCCGGTGGTGCTGCTGTCGGACACCTTCGAGCAGTTCGGCCGCCCCCTGATGGCCCAGCTCGGCTGGCCCCTGCTGCTGTGCCACACGCTCGTGGTGGAGGGTGATCGCCTGGCCGACTACCGGCTGCGGATGCCCGACCAGAAGGCGAGGGCCGTCGAAGCCTTCCGCTCGCTCAACTACCGGGTGGTGGCGGTGGGGGACTCCTACAACGATGTGACCATGCTGGCCGCGGCCGACGCCGGCGTGCTGTTCAGGGCCCCGTCCAACGTGCGGGCCGAGCACTCGCAGTACCCCTGCTGCACCGCATACGACGACCTCCTGGACCTGATTGGCTGCATACTGAATTTTTCATAAAGTATTTGCGCTCCGCCAAGGGGTGCGCTACGGTCCGCGCCGAACGCTCTCAGGCCCCCGACCTGAATTCGTTCGCTACCGAACGGTCGGTGTGCTACGGTCCGCCGCCAACGCTCTCAGGAGGGCAATCCCATGAAATTCAAGTCAGTGATCGCGCTTGTAGCGGTCTTGGGCCTCATCGCCGCCGGCTGCGGTGACGATGAAGAACCCGCAGCCCCCGACACCAGCGCGGCGGAGGCCGCTGCCGCGGAGGCCGCCGCTGCGGCCGCCGAGGCGGAAGCGGCCGCTGCTGAGGCTGAGGCCGCTGCCGCGGCTATTGCCGCTGCCGCGGAGGCTGAGGCGGCTGAGGCTGAGGCCGCCGCCCAGGAGGCGGCTGCTGAGGCTGAGGCTGCTGCAGCCCGGGCTGCTGAGGCCGAGGCGGCGCTGGAGGCCGCGAAGGCTGAGGCCGAGGGCGCTATCGACCCCGACGTCGTGGCTGAGCTCGAGGCCCAGCTGGAAGCGGCTGAGGCTGAGGCTGCTGCTGCGGCCGCGGCCGCCGAAGCCGCTGAGGCCGAGGCAGAAGCGCAGGCTGAGGCTGCAGCTGCGGCCATGGCGGGGCCTGAGCCCATGGTCCAGGCTGTCGACATCAGGGCCGCGCTCAACGCAGACCTCGGCAACTGCGCTGCCGCGCCGTCCGGCGAGCCGATCAGGGTCGGCATGGCCATGGACTTCAGTGACGTGGTCGGCTTCGTCGACATCCCCGGCTCCAAGCTGGTGCCCCACTTCGCCAATCTGATCAACTGCACCGGTGGCGTCAACGGATCGCCCGTCGAGGTACGGGTCGAGGACGTCGGTGGCGACGCAACCACCGCCGGTGTGGCCGCCCAGCAGCTGCTCGACTGGGGAGCGCACTTCCTGATCGGCCCGCCCTTCGCCGACTTCACCCTGCCCATCCTGCAGGCCACCGGCGGCCAGGTGCCGGTGTTCGTGGCCGCCTCGACCGAGCCCACGCTGTCCGACATTGAGAACAACTCGTTCCTGGTGAGCTTCGACGATCGGGGTCAGTCCTCGGCGGCGGCCGAATGGGCCCTCGACCAGGGCATCACCCGGGCCTTCGTGTTCACCCAGCCCGGGCCCTACACCGGCTACAACCCCGATGTCTTCAAGGAGGTCTTCGAGGCCGGCGGCGGCGAGATCGTCGCGGAGCACACCTACGAGTGGTTCGTGGACACCGACTTCTCCGCCCAGGTGGCCGAGCTGTCGGAGGTCCTCCAGAACAACGAGGCCTTCTTCTCGGCTGCGCTCGGCTACCAGGTCACCGCGCTGAGGGGCCAGCTCGAGGGGGCCGGGTTCGACAACATCACCTACATCGGAACCGACGCCCTCGACGCCACGGGGATCGCCTTCGAGGCCAACAACGAGGGCATCGTCCACACCCCCCACATCAATGTCGAGCCGGGCGGGCTCAACGACCGATTGCTGACGGGATACTCCGCGGCCAACGACGGCGAGGTGCTGGAGAGCCAGGGCTTCATGGGCCTCTACGTCGACTCCCTGCTGCTGGGCATCCAGGGCATCGTCAACTGCGGCTGCACCGATTCTGCCCAGATCGGCGACGCCGTCGCCCAGATCGAGGGCTTCGAGGGATTCAGTGGCACGATCACCTACGTCGGCACCACCGGCACGCCGCCCAAGTCCGTCCCGATCAAGCGGATCGTGAACGGCCAGGACGTCCTCGTCGAGATGAGGTGACGGCAGACCGGACAACCATTCCGACCGGAAGCGGCCGTCGATAGAGACCAGACCTATGCTGCTCGAAGTATCCGGGCTCACCACCCGGTACGGGTCGATCTCGGCACGGCGCGACGTGAGCCTGTCCGTCGGGGCCGGTGAGGTGATAGGCCTCATCGGCCCCGACGGGGCGGGCAAGACGATGCTGCTCAACACGGTCCGGTTCGATACGTTCGTGCGGGGGAGCGCGGCATGACCGAGCTGATCCAGAACCTGATCGACGGGCTGGGGCGCGGCAGCATCTACGCGCTGCTGGCGCTGGGCGTGGCCGTGGTCTTCGGTGTGATGCACCTGTTGAACTTCGCCCACGGCGAACTGATCACCGTGAGCGGCTACGCGGCCTACGCCGCGTTCAGCAACGGCTGGTCGTGGTACCTGGTGGCTCCCCTGATCGTGGTGGTGTCGGTGGTCACCAACCTGCTCATCGAGCGGATCGCGTTCAGCCGGGTGCGGGGCTCGTCGGAGTTCACCCAGCTGCTCACCTCCTTCGGCATCCACTTCCTGGTGGCGGCCATCTTCTTGATGTACGTCGGCGCGCGGGTCCAGACGTTCGCCGAGCCGGGCTGGATCGCCGACACCTTCTCGGTCGGACCCATACGGGTGGAGGTGTTCGACACCGTCGTCATCATCGTGGCGATCGTGACTCTGGCCGTCACCGCCGCCATCCTCCAGCGCACCATGTTCGGGCTGTCGATCAGGGCCGCCGCGGCCGACTTCGACGCGGCCCGCCTGATGGGCGTCAACTCCGACCGCGTCATCCGGGGCGCCTTCGCCCTGTCGGGAGCGCTGGCCGGCATCGCCGGGATCTTCTGGCTGATGCGGGCCGGCCACACCTCGCCCACTTCGGGCATCAACCCGATGCTCAGCGGCGTGCTGGCCGCTCTCATCGGCGGGCTCGGAAGCCTCAAGGGAGCGGTGATCGGGGGTCTCGCCCTGGGGCTCGCCGAGGTGATGCTGCGAACCTGGCTGCCCGGAACGGCCGCCGCCCTGACCCAGGGGGTGGTGTTCACCCTGATCGCGCTGCTGTTCATCTTCCGGCCCGGCGGTCTCGTCAACGTGGCCCACGCGGAGCGGGTGTGATGGGCGCCTGGACGAGGAGCCGCCGGCGCGAAGCCGGCCTGCTGTTCCCCGACCTGCGACGCGATGTCGCCTTCCCGCTGGCCGGCGCGGTCGTGCTGTTCGCGGCCTTCGTAGGGGCGGGACTGCTGTACACGCTCCTCGTCGAGGGCGCGTCGGCGGACAAGCTGATCACCGCGATGTTCATCGACGCCATCATGGTGATCGGCATCCAGATCTACGTCGGCAACACCGGCGTGTTCTCCTTCGGCCACATCGGCTTCGGCGCGGTGGCCGGGTACGCCTTCGCCATCTTCGCCATCGCGCCCGACGACAAGTACACCCGCATCCCGAATGCCCCCTGGGGACTGGCCGACGTGGAGATGGGACCCCTGCCCGCGACCGCGGTGGCTCTGGGGATCACGCTCATGGTGGCAGTGGTGGTAGGGATCGGCCTGGGGCGCTCCGGGGCCCGGTCGGGCTCGGTGGCGGCCACGGTCATAACCCTGGCTCTGCTCTTCTTCACCCACGAGGTCGCCGCTAGCTGGAACGAGTTGACCGGCGGCGAGCGAGCCGGGCTGACCTTCGGGATCGGTGACACGCTCCAGACCCGCACACCCGTCTACCTAGCGCTGTTCGCAGCCATCGTGCTGGCACTGCTGTTCGCTCGAAGCAGCATCGGACGGCTCAACCACGCGGCCCGCGAGGACAACCTCGCGGCTCGGGCCATGGGCATCAACCCCGTCGTACAGCAGACCATCGCACTCCTGCTGTCGGTAGCGGTGGTCTCGGTGGCCGCTTCGCTGCGGGTCTACGAGATCGGGAGCCTCCTGCCCGAGTTCTTCTTCTTCCAGTACACGCTGCTCACCCTGGTGATGCTCGTCGTGGGCGGCCGCAACGGCGTGACCGGCGCTCTGCTGGGGGTGGCGATCATCACCGCGGTACGCGAGACCGCCCGACGCATGGGCTCGGACGGCTACGAGGTATTCGGTCTCGGACTTGACGGGAACCTCGACTGGGTTTTCCGGGAGGGACTGCCGACTGTGCTGCTCGGCCTGGCCATGGTCGTCTTCATGATCTGGCGCCCCAACGGCGTGGTGGACGACTGGGAGGTCGACGCCTGGCTCTCGCGCCGCTTCACCCACCGGCAGCCTCCCGGCGCGGCGGTCGAGGCGCCGGAACCCGAGGCTCTGGATCTCTCCGCCAGCGGGGTGACCGTTGAGTTCGGCGGCTTCCGGGCCCTCGACGGCGCCTCCATCGAAGTCTCCAACCGCGAGATCGTCGGGCTGATCGGCCCCAACGGGGCGGGCAAGACGACGCTGGTGAACGTGATGACCGGCATGGTGGACCCCACCAACGGAGTGGTGCACCTCGGCGAGATGGGGTTGACGTCGGAGCCCTCCCATGCCATCGCCCGCGCCGGCCTGGTCCGGACATTCCAGAACCTCAGGCTGTTCTCGTCGCTCACAGTGCGGGAGAACGTGGAGGTGGCCGCGCTCATGGCCTCGGTCCATCGCAACGGCGGCACCCGGGCCGACGTCGACGCCATCGTGGCCGGAGCGGGCCTGTGGGACCAGCGCAACCGCCGAGCCGGCCAACTCGACTACGGGAACTCCCGGCGGCTGGAGCTGGCCCGGGCCGCGGCGGCCGCGCCCGCCTTCCTGCTGCTCGACGAGCCGACGAGCGGCATGAGCGACACCGAGTCGCTGGCCATGGTCGAGAGCGTCAGGCGGATGGCTGCGGCCGTGGGCGCGGGTGTGCTGGTTATCGACCACGACCTCAACTTCATCACCGGGATCTGCGACCGCGTCTACTG
Source organism: Acidimicrobiia bacterium (assembly GCA_021296315.1). Classification (GTDB taxonomy): domain Bacteria; phylum Actinomycetota; class Acidimicrobiia; order Acidimicrobiales; family Aldehydirespiratoraceae; genus Aldehydirespirator. The sequence continues at coordinate 14,003 of JAGWAO010000034.1, forward strand.
CTTGGATCAGGGCCGGATGATCGCCATCGGCACACCGGACGAGGTGCAGGCCGACCCCGCGGTGAAGGCTGCATACCTCGGCGAGGCCGCCCAGCAGGGCGAGAACTCGTCATGAACGTCGAGTACCCGCCTGTCGACCCGGGGCGCCGCCGGCGCGGCGGCCTCGCGGACGAGGTCGTGACCTACGTCCGCGACCTGATCCTGGCCGGAGCACTCAAGCCGGGCACCAAGATCGACCAGGACGCCATCGGGGACGTGCTCGACGTGAGCCGCAGCCCGGTGCGGGAGGCCCTGGTGATCCTGGGACGCGAGGGCCTGGTGGAGGTCACGCCCCGCCGGGGCGCATCGGTGGCCGATCTCACTCCCGAGGACATCATCGACCACTACGAGCTGTTCGGGGTGGTGTCGGGAAGGGCCGCGGCCATGGCCGCGGTGTCGCTCAAGGACGACGCGATCGCCGAACTCGCAGCCATCCACGAGCGCTTCGAGCACAGCGGCGAGGACCTCTCGGCGTTGAACAACGCCTTCCACCGGGTGATCAACTCGGCCGCACCCCGCCGGACCCGATGGCTGCTGCGACACCTGGTCCGCTCGGTGCCGTCCCGCTACTACGAGTTCATCGAGGGTTGGGACGCGCAGGCCGTCCAGCACCACGCCGCCATCCTCGAGGCGATCACCGCGCGCGATGCCGAGGGCGCGCGCCGGGCGATGGAGGAGCACCTGCATCGGAGCGGCATCGCGGCCGCGGAGTTGCTGCAGCGCCACGGGTACTGGGACCAGGAGCCCGAGCAGTGACCCCCTCCTTTACGGCGGCCGGTCCCGCCCCCCACGCGGTCGCCACGACCGAGGACTTCGAGGTGATCCGCAGTGAGGTCCGGCGCCTGTGCGACAAGTACGGCAACGCCTACTGGCGCGGTCTCGAACCCGATCGATACCCGGAGGAGTTCGTGGCCGAGCTCACCGTGCGCGGCTGGCTCGGAGCGCTGATCCCCGAGGAGTACGGCGGCGGGGGGCTGAGCCTGGCCGGTGCGTCGGTCATCCTGGAGGAGATCTCGGCCAGCGGCGGCAACCCCGCCGCATGCCACGCCCAGATGTATGTGATGGGAACCCTGCTGCGGCACGGATCGGCTGCCCAGAAGGAGCGCTACCTGCCTCAGATCGCCGACGGCCGGCTGCGCCTCCAGGCGTTCGGCGTGACCGAGCCGGGCGCCGGATCGGAGACCACCGCCATCCGCACCCGGGCGGAGCGCGACGGCGACACCTGGCGCCTCAACGGCCAGAAGATCTGGACGTCCCGTGCCCTGCACTCGGACCTGATGCTCCTGCTGGCCCGCACCGACTCGCCCGGCGAGTCGGCCGACCGCACGTCGGGACTGTCGGTGTTCATCTTCGGATTGAGGGGCTCCGACGGGGAGCTGGTGCCCGGTCTGACCATCAACCCGATCCCCACCATGATGAACCACAACACCACCGAGGTGTTCTTCGACGACGTCGTCATCGACGCGGACTGTCTGGTCGGCACCGAGGGGATGGGCTTCTCCCACATCCTCGACGGGATGAACGCCGAGCGGATCCTGATCGCAGCCGAGTGCATCGGCGACGGCCGGTTCTTCCTCGACCGGGCGACCGACTACGCCCGCCAGCGGGAGGTCTTCGGACGCCCCATCGGCCAGAACCAGGGAGTGCAGTTCCCGCTGGCCAGGGCCTACGCCAACCTCGAGGCTGCCGATCTCATGCGCTGGAAGGCGGCCGACCTGTTCGACCGGGGCGAGCCTTGCGGCGCGGAGGCGAACATGGCCAAGATGCTGGCCTCCGAGGCGTCGTGGGAGGCCGGCAACGCCGCGCTGGACACCCACGGCGGGTTCGGGTTCGCGGTCGAGTACGACATCGAGCGCAAGCTGCGCGAGACCCGCCTGTACCAGGTGGCGCCGGTCAACAACAACCTTGTGCTCGCATTCATCGCCCAGAAGTGCCTGGGCCTGCCCAAGAGCTACTGAGCCCAGAGGCCGAGCGAGTAGGTGAGAGCGTGTGAGGATCCTGGAGAGGCACCGAGCGAGGCCGTGGCCCGAGCGGCCCGTGAGCGAAGCGAACAAGAGCGGGAGACACCGCGCTGCACCGCGAGGCGGCGTCACCTACCCGCGCGCGATCTGAGGGCTGGGTGATGAGAGCCGTCGTTCTCGAGGCGTTCAACACCGATCTCCGATTCGTCGGCGACCACCCCGAACCCGATGGGTCGGACGAAGTCATCGACGTGACCGCGTGCGGCGTCTGCCACTCCGACCTGCACGTTGTCGAGGGAGTGATTCCCAGCCCGCTCCCGCTGATCCTCGGCCACGAGGTGACCGGCGTGCATCTGAGGCTGGGCCCGGTCATGGTCTACGCGCCGTGGGGATGCCGCTCCTGCGAGCTCTGCGACGAGGGCGTCGAGATGATCTGCGTCGACGCCAGGGAAGCGGGCATCTTCTCCGACGGCGGGTACGCGGAGAAGATGCGTGTGCCCGACACCGCCTACCTGGCGCCCATCGGCGACCTCGATCCCGTCGTCAGCGCCCCGCTGGCCTGCGGCGGCCTCACCGCCTACCGGGCCGTGACCCAGGGTCTCGACACGCTGCGCCGGCCGGGCCGGCCGCGCCGGGCGCTGGTGATCGGAGCGGGAGGCCTCGGCCAGTACGCCCTCCGGTACCTGCGGCTGCTCAGCGACGCCGAAGTCGGCGCGCTCGATCTCTCGGAGGCCAAGCGGGCCACCGCGCTCGAGCGCGGCGCCCACAACGCCTACGGGCCCGGCGACGAGCTGCCCCCGTTCGACTTCGTGATCGACTTCATCGGCAGCGAGGCCACGCTGGCGGCGGCCGCGGGCGGGGTGGCCCGGCTCGGCCTGGTGGCGGTCGTGGGGCTCTACGGGGGCCGGATCCCGTTCGGCTTCGGCGCGGTGCCCCACGAGGCCCGCTTCATGACCAGCGTCTGGGGCAGCCGAGGCCAGCTCGACGAGCTGCTCGATCTGGCCGGGCGGGAGCCCTCGGTCCTGAACCCGGTGGAGACGCTGCCCCTCGCAAGCGCGCAGACCGCCCACGACCGGCTCAGAGCCGGCGACGTCAAGGGACGGATGGTGCTTACCGTTGCCTGACCCTGATCGGACCCATCCAATGTCAATCAACCCCAAGGAGCATCGATGACCGACATCGGAGCAGCCCGCAGCTTCCAAGAGCAATGCGCCGCGGCTGGAGTGCACACCGTCGAGGTCGCCACGCCTGACACGCAGGGGCATCTCCGTGGCAAGCGCGTGCCCGTCGAGCGCTTCTTCGGCACCGTGGCCACCGCGGGGGTGGCCATCGCGGACGCCATCTTCATCATGGACGCTCAGGACGACCTGACCGACAACCCGTTCATCAACATGGACACCGGCTATCTCGACTGCAAGCTGATGCCCGACCTGTCCACCGGGAGGATCTTCACCCACCAACCCGGTTACGCGATCGTCTTCACCGACGTGTTCGACGAGCACGGCAGACCTCACCCGCTGGCGCCCCGGCGGGTGCTGGCCCAGCAGATCGAGCGCTGCCGGGGCCTCGGATTCGAGCCGGTCGCGGCCACCGAACTCGAGTTCTACCTGTGCCACCCGGACTGGAGCCCGGTCCAGGACCACATCAAGTACTCCTCGCTGACCGACGCGGTCGCGCTGGAAGACTGCATCGCCGACATGCGGGCCGGGCTTCTCGGCGCCGGGCTGGACGTCGAGTCGTCCAACGCCGAGTACGGGCCGGGGCTGATCGAGGTCAACATCTCCTACGCCGACGCCATGACCGCCGCCGACGCGACGGTGGTCTTCAAGAGCATCGTCAAGCAGGTGGCGGTGCGCCACGAACTGAGGGCCACCTTCATGCCCAAACCGTGGGCCGACCAGTCGGGCTCGGGTATGCACGTCCACACCAGCCTCAACGTCGACGGGGCGAACGCCTTCGCCGACTCCGACGGAGCCCCCAACGAGCTCATGTCGAAGTGGCTCGGCGGTCTGCTGGAGCACGCCCGGAGCATGAGCCTGCTCGGAGCGCCCACCGACAACGGGGCCAAGCGGGTGAGGCCCTACACCTTCGCCCCGACCCACGTGCACTGGGGCGGGGACAACCGCACCGTGATGGCGCGCTGCATCACCGAAGCCGGCTCCTCGGGCAACCGGGTGGAGTTCCGGTCCGCCGGCGCCGACGCCACCGCGCATCTGATGATCGCCGGCATCCTGGCAGCCGGCTGCGACGGGCTGGAGCGCGGCCTGCAGATCCCGCCGATGAGCGAGGGTGACATGTACACCAACCCCGGCGACTGCGCTCCTCTCCCCGCGACGCTGGCCGACGCCATAGCGGCCTACCGCGACTCCCCGCTGGCTGAGATGCTCGGCACAGACTTCTCGACGAACTACCTGTGCACCGCCGAGCACGAACTCGCCCTAGCCGTCGAGAACTCACCCGACCCGGATGCTGTCAACGACTGGGAGCGAGCCCGGTTCTTGGCGCACTGCTGACCCAGAGGCCGAGCGCATGAGCCCGACCGCCGTCCCCGCGCCGATCCTGGCCCCCGAGATCGCCGATCCGCGGCTCTACCTCGACGGCATACCCCACGAGCGGTTCGCCCGGATCCGGGCCATCCCGGGCCTGGCCTGGCATCCCTACGGCGACAACGGGTTCTGGGCGGTGACCCGCCACGCAGACGTGAGGGCGGTGTCCCGCAACCCGACCGTATTCTCATCGGCCATCGGCCACACCAACCTGTGGGACCTGGAGGCCGACGCCCTGGAGGCCCGGCGCTCGCTCATCGACACCGACGCCCCCGACCACACTCGCCTGAGGCGCATGGTCGCGGGAGCGTTCACCCCCAAGAACATCCGCCGGTGGGAGGACGCGGTGCGGGAGATCACCGTCGAGCTGCTCGACATCTTCGTGGCCCAGGGCGGCGGCGACTGGGTCGACATGGTGGCCGCCCCGCTGCCCATCCGGGTGATCCTGGCCATGCTGGGCGTGCCCGTGGCCGACGCGGGCTACCTGGTCGAGCTGTCGAACTACCTGGTGGAGGGCACCGGCGACACCCAGTCGCTGCCGCCCGACGCGTTCGGCAACACCACCGAGCTTCGCCTGCTGCCCTTCAACAGCCCGGCCAGCCACGCCTTGTTCGAGTACGGCGACGAGATGCGGTCCAAGCGGAGGGCCGAGCCCCGCGACGATCTGGTCACCCACCTGGTCGAGGCCGAAGCCGAGGGCGGTCGAATCTCCCGGCACGAGTACCGCCACCTGTTCCACCTGCTGGTCTTCGCCGGCAACGAGACCACCCGGACGGCCATCAGCCACGGCGCCATGGCCCTGGCCGCCAATCCCGACCAGTGGCAGCGGGTCCTGGACGACCCCGAACTGGTCGAGCCGGCCACCGAGGAGATCATCCGCTGGGCCACGCCGGTGCTGCACATGCGCAGGACGGCGGCCACCGACTGCGAGCTGGCCGGCACCCCAATCGCGGCCGGAGAAAAGTTGGTCATGTGGTACGGCTCGGCCAACCGCGACGAAGCCGTGTTCGCCAATCCCCTCCGTTTCGACGTCGGCCGCCGCACCAGCGAGCATTTCGCCTTCGGCGGGGGCGGGCCGCACCTGTGCCTGGGTGCGTTCCTGGCCCGCCTCGAGGTGTCGGTCCTGCTTCAGGAGATGGCCGCCCGGCGTCTGTTCCTCGAGCAGCTCGGCGAGCCCGTCCGGGTGGCATCGAACTTCGTCCACGGCGTGCTGTCCGTGGATATGGCTCCAGGAGGTGCATCATGAGTTCTCCGTCAAACACCGAGCGCCTGGCGGCCGAGCGGGATCGCTGGGTGGCCGCCGGGACCGCGGGGCGGCCGTTCTTCGTGGCCAGCGCGTCGGGGGCCCGCATCACCGACGTCGATGGCCGCGAGTTCATCGACTTCGTGTCGGGCATCGGCACCGTCAACCACGGCCATCGCAGCCCCGAGATCGTCGCCGCCATCAGGGACCAACTGGATGCGTACCTGCACCAGTGCTTCTCCCTGTCGGCCTACGAGCCCTACATCGAGGTATGCCGGCTGCTGTGCCAGTGCCATCCCGGCGACTTCGCCAAGAAGGCCCTGCTACTCAACTCCGGCGCCGAGGCGGTGGAGAACGCGGTGAAGATCGCCCGCTACCACACCGGCCGGCCGGGCATCGTGAGCCTGGACAACGGCTTCCACGGCCGCACCCTGCTGGCCATGTCGCTGACATCGAAGGTGCGGCCCTACAAGCTCGGCTTCGGCCCGTTCGCCCCCGAGGTGTACCGGGCTCCCGGCCCCTACCCGTACCGGGGGGTGACCTCCGACGACGCCATCGCCGGTCTCGAGCGGCTGCTGAGGAACCAGGTCGACCCGTCGAACGTGGCCGCCATCATCTTCGAGCCGGTGCAGGGCGAGGGCGGGTTCATTCCCATGCCCGAGGACTACCCGGGCCGCTTGGCCGCGATAGCCGCCGAGCACGGGATCCTCGTGATCGCCGACGAGGTCCAGTCGGGCATGGGCCGGACCGGGGTTCCCGCCGCCATCGCCCACTATGGCGTCGAGCCGGACCTGTGCACCTGGGGCAAGTCGATGGGAGGCGGGCTCCCCATCTCGGGCGTGACCGGGCGGGCCGAGATCATGGACTCGGTCCACGCCGGCGGCATCGGCGGCACCTACGGCGGCAACCCGCTGTCGTGCGCGGCCGCCTCTGTCGCCATCGCCCGTGTCTTCGACCCGGCCTTCCAGCAGGCGGCCGAGTCCCTAGGCCGCCGTCTGCGATGCGGGCTCGACGACCTGGCCGGCTCCACGCCGTCAATCGGGGAGCTGCGGGGCCGGGGCGCGATGCTGGCCCTCGAGTTCGTCAGGGACCGGGCCACCAGGGAGCCCGCTCCCGAGCTGGCCTCGGCCGTCATGGACGCCGCCTTCGAGCGGGGGCTGCTGCTGATGGGGGCCGGCGTCTACTCCAACTGCATCCGGGTGCTGGTGCCGCTGGTGGCCACCGACGCCGACATGAGCGAAGGCCTGAGCATCCTGGCCGAGTCGCTGGCCGAGGCGGCCCGGTGAGCGGCGACCTCGTGGCGGTCGCCGTCGAGGAGGAGCGGTGCATCGGAGGGGGCCAGTGCGAGATGCTGGAACCCGAGGTCTTCCTGCTCGACGACGACGAGGCGATCTCGTCGGTGATCGGGTCGGGTGTGCTGCCGCGCCCGCGAGCCGAAGTGGTCGTGCACCGGTGCCCCGGCGCGGCCATCTCCATCGTGGAGCATCCCGAGGCATCTGGGACGGACGGCTAGCGGAGGAGGCCGGAATGCAGACCTACGACAACTGGATCGACGGCGGCTTTGCTTCACCGGCCGGTGGTCGCCGCATGACCACCGCCAATCCCTTCACCGGGGACGTCTGGGCTGAGGTGGCCGACGAT
>JAGWAO010000001.1 GCA_021296315.1 Acidimicrobiia bacterium
CCGAGCCGGACGGGCCCACCAGGAAGACGAACTCTCCCTTGCCGATGTCGATGGTCACGTCGCGCAGGGCCACCACATCACCCTTGAACACCTTCGTGACCTTCTCCATCTTGATCATCCCGCATCACCTCCGCCCGCCTGCGACGGCGTGGCGACAGTACCAGCACCCTCCACCGGTCCCGCGGCACCCGAGGCCCGGCTCCATCGGAGCCAAGACTCCATGAACGGATCGAGGTCGCCGCCGAGCACTGCGTCGATGTTGGGGGTCTCGAAGCGGGTGCGCTGGTCCCTCACCATCTGGTAGGGCTGCATCACGTAACTGCGGATCTGGCTGCCGAAGCCCACCTTGCGCTGCTCGCCCTTGATGCCGGCGATCTCGTCGGCCAGCCGCTTGCGCTCCAGGTTGAGCAGCTTGGCGGCCAGCATCTGCATGGCCCGTTCCTTGTTCTGGTGCTGGCTGCGCTCGTTCTGGCAGCTGGTCACGATCCCGGTGGGCAGGTGAGTGACCCGCACCGCCGAGTCGGTGACGTTGACATGCTGGCCCCCGGCTCCCGAAGAGCGGTAGGTGTCGATGCGCAGCTCCTTCTCGTCGATGGTCACCTCGTCGGAGACCTCGTCGAAGAAGGGGGCCACGTCGACCGCGGTGAACGCGGTCTGGCGCTTGCCCTCGTTGTTGAACGGCGAGATCCGCACCAGGCGATGCACACCGTGCTCGGAGCGCATCCAGCCGTAGGCGCAACGGCCCTTCAGCAGGAAGTCCACACTGGAGTACCCGGCTTCGGTGCCTTCCGACAGCGCGGTCACCTCCAGGTCGAAGCCGCGGCGCTCGGCCCAGCGGCGGTACATCCGCAGCAGCATCTCGGCCCAGTCCTGCGAGTCCGTGCCCCCCTCACCCGACTTGATCTGGCAGACCGCATCCCGCTCGTCGAACTCGCCGGTGAACAGCGAGCGCAGCTCGAGCTCGTCGAAGCGGGCTGCGATGTCGGCTACCAGCCGCGCGATCTCAGCCTCCTCGGAGGCGTCGCCCTCCTCGACGGCAAGCTGGTTGAGGGTCTCCGCGTCGGAGACCTCGGCGGCCAGACGGTCGAACCTGGACAGGTCGTCGTTGATCGAGGCCAACTCGGACGTCACGGCACGGGCCCGCTCAGGCTGATCCCACAGATCAGGGCGTGACGATTCGGCCTCGAGCTGAGGAAGCCGAGTTCTCAGCGCGTCGATGCGGAGATAGGCCTCGGCCTCTTCGAGGCGGCTACGCAGTCGGCGCAGATCGTCGCCGAAGTCCTGCACGGATGCTCGCTCTCAGCTCGCGCCGGGGCGGCCGTGGCACATCTTGAACTTCTTGCCGCTGCCGCAGGGGCACGGCTGGTTGCGTCCCACCTTCTCAAGCTCGCTCTTGACCACCGGAACGCGGTTCGGTGCCGGCGTGCGGGCGGCGCCCGACGATGCCGCCGCAGCCGGTGCGGGCGGCGCGGCCGAGACGCCCGCACCCACCAGAGCCGGGGAGGCGGCCTCGCTCTTGTTGGCGGTCACACCCACGAGACGCTGGGTGTCCTCGGGCGTACGCTCGGCCAGTTGCACATGCATCACATAGCGCACGAAGTCCATGGCGATGGTGTCCATCATCTGCCCGAACATGTCGAAGCCCTCGCGCTGCCACTCCGTGGCCGGATCCTTCTGCCCCATAGCCCTGAGATGGATGCCCTCGCGCAGCAGATCCATCTCATGCAGGTGGGATCGCCACCTCTGGTCGATCAGGCGGAGCATCACCTGGCGCTCCACCTGGCGCATGACGTCGGTGCCGAGTTCCTGCTCCCGCTGCCGGTAATGGTCCAGGGCGGCCTGGTAGACGACCTCGGACAGCTCCTCGTACGTGGCGATCGTCTCGAGCCGGGCCAGGTCGACCCCGCCGGGCCACAGGCCCGACAGGTCGGTGGCCAGGGACTCGCGGTCCCACTCCTCGGAGTGCTCGGAGGTGCAGTGGGCGCCGATCGCGGCTCCGACCGCCGTCTCCAGGTGCTCCAGCGCCTCGGCGCGCAAGTCGGCGCCGTCGAGAATCTGGGAGCGGCGCCGGTAGACGACCTTGCGCTGCTCGTTCATCACCTCGTCGTACTTGAGCACGTTCTTGCGGGTCTCCGCGTTGCGCTGCTCGACCGTGTTCTGGGCCCGCTCGATCGCCTTGGTGACCATGCCCGCCTCGATGGGCACATCCTCGGGCAGCGCCTTGTCCATGACCCAGTTCATGGCGCCGGTGGCGAAGCGGCTCATCAGCTCGTCTTCCAGTGACAGGTAGAAGCGGCTCTCCCCGGGGTCGCCCTGGCGCCCGGAACGGCCCCTGAGCTGGTTGTCGATGCGGCGGCTGTCGTGGCGCTCGGTGCCGAGCACGTACAGGCCTCCGAGCTCGAGCACCTCGTCGCGCTCGGCGTCGGTGGCCGCCTGGTGCTTGGCCGTCAGTTCAGCCAGGCGACCGGCCCCCTCCGGCGTGTCGGAGTCGAGCGCCTCAGATCTGAGGTCGCGCCGGGCCAGGCCCTCGGGGTTGCCGCCGAGCAGGATGTCGACGCCGCGCCCGGCCATGTTGGTGGCCACCGTCACCGAGCCGAGCTGGCCCGCCTGGGTCACGATCTCGGCCTCGCGATGGTGCTGCTTGGCGTTCAGCACCTCATGGGAGATGCCCTGCTTGTCGAGCAGGCGGGACAGCTTCTCGGACTTCTCCACCGAGACGGTGCCGACCAGCACCGGCTGGCCGCGCCCGTTGCGCTCGATGATGTCGGTGACGCACGCCGCGAACTTGGCGTCCTCGGTCTTGTAGATCAGGTCGGCCCGGTCGTCGCGGACCATCAACCGGTGGGTGGGAACGCTCACCACGTGCAGGTTGTAGGTGGAGGCGAACTCGCTGGCCTCGGTCTCGGCCGTGCCGGTCATGCCCGCGAGGCGCTCGTACATCCGGTAGTAGTTCTGCAGGGTGATGGTGGCCAACGTCTGGTTCTCCTCCTTGATGGCCACCCCCTCCTTGGCCTCGACCGCCTGATGAAGCCCGTCGGACCAGCGCCGCCCCTCCAGCACGCGACCGGTGAACTCGTCGACGATCTTGACCCGATTGTGCTCCACGATGTAGTCGCGGTCGCGCCGGTAGAGCTCCTTGGCTCGCAGTGCAGCCTGCAACTGGTGCACCAGGTTCTGGGCCACCATGTCGTAGAGGTTCTCGATGCCCAGCGCCCTCTCGACCGCGTGCACGCCATCCTCGAGGGGCGCCACCGAGCGCTTCTCCTCGTCCACCTCGTAGTGGACGTCGCGCTGCAGCCCCCGGGCGATGCTCGCGAAGCGGATGTAGAGCTTGGCCGCATCGGCCACCTGGCCGCTGATTATCAGCGGGGTGCGAGCCTCGTCGATGAGGATCGAGTCGATCTCGTCGACGATGCAGTAGTGGTGGCCGCGCTGCACCTGCTCGGAGCGGGCCATGGCCATGTTGTCCCGCAGGTAGTCGAAGCCGAGTTCGTTGTTCGTCCCGTAGGTGACGTCGCAGGCGTACTGGCTGCGCTTGTGCTCCCACCCCCGGTTGCCGGGGACGATCAGCCCGACGCTGAGGCCGAGCCACTTGTAGAGCTGGCCCATCCACTCGGCGTCCCGGCCGGCCAGGTAGTCGTTGACCGTCACCACGTGGACTCCCCGCCCGGTGAGCCCCGTCAGGTAGACGGGCAGAGTGGACGTGAGGGTCTTGCCCTCACCGGTGCGCATCTCCGCGACCGCACCCCAGTGCAGGGCAGCCCCGCCCACGAGCTGCACATCGAAGTGCCGCTGGCCCAGCACCCTGACCGCGGCCTCGCGCACCACTGCGAAGGCCTCCAGCAGCAGGTCGTCGGGGGACTCGCCGCGCTCCAGACGGCTGCGGAACTCGCCGGTGCGGGCCTTCAGACCGTCGTCGTCCAGCCGCTGCAGCTCGGGCTCGAGCGCGTTGATGTCGGGAACGAGGGCCTGCAGGTCCCTGAGCTTGCGCCCCTCGCCGGAGCGCAGGACCCGCTTGAGCAGCGACATCGGCCCGGACCCTTCCCCTGGTCAGCCGGCTTCGTCGATGAGGCCCACTGCCCCGTCGTCGCGGCGGTACACGACGGCCGAGCGCCCGGTGTTCGAGTTGATGAAGAAGAAGAACCCGTGCTCCATCAGATCCATCTTCAGCGCGGCCTCCGACGGGGTGAGCGGGCCGAGATGGAAGCGCTTGGTCTTGACGATTCTGAGTTCGGGTTCCGCCTCGCCGGATTCCTCCGGCTCCCAGCCGTCGAGAGCCTGACCGACCGGCTGGGAATCGACGATCGGCAGGGGCTCCACCGCCGCTCCGGTCCGGATCGTGGCGCCGCGGCCCTGGTGGCGCCTCTGGAGCTTGGTGCGCAGCTTGCGGATCTGGCGCTCCAGCTTGGCCTCGGCGAGGTCCACGGCGGTGAAGGCGTCAGGGGCGTTGACCTTGCAGCGCAGAAGATGGCCGTGCCCGGTCAGGGTCACCTCACACGTCTCGCGGTCGACGATGCGTGGATTGCGGGCCTCGTCGAAGTGGACCTCGGCGGTGTCGAGATCGTCCAGGTACCGGTCGAGTTGGCCGATCTTGGTTCGCACGGCCTCCTCAAGGCCCGGGGTGACGGCTATGTGGCGGCTGCTGATCGAGATCTCCACGTCCAACCTCTCTGCTGATTAGCTTCGGCTTCGATGCGCTCTCATGGTAGAGGTACCGCGACAGGCTGCCGCGGCGCCGCCGGTGCCACTGTGGCCACCGCGGCCACCACGGCCGCGGCGCCGCCTGCTCGCAGCGCGGCGGCCGCGGCCCGCAGCGTCGAGCCGGTGGTGCACACGTCGTCGACGACCAGGACCGCCCCGCCGCGCAGGTGGTGCCGCACCTCCAGTTCCGGGCCCGCGAGCCGGCCGTGGAGGGTGCGGGTCGTCTGGGGCCGGTCGTCGAGCCGACGCAGCAGCCGGCGGGCTCTCAGCCCCAGTCGCCGGGCCACCGCGCGGGCCAGCAGCTCAGCGGGGTCGAAGCCGCGCTCACGGCGGCGCGTCGGGCTGCACGGCACCCAGGTGACGAGGCCCGCGGCCTGCGCCCCGTCCGCGACCACCGCCATCCGGTCGGCGATCGGGGTGACGGCAGCGGTCTCCTGGCCGTACTTGAGCGCCCGCACCAGCTCTGCCGCGGCGCCCTCATGGCACCAGCCCGCCCACATCGCGTCCACACCCTCGATCAAGGGACCCTGCATCCCGACAGCCTAACGGCTTCAGGATTGACAGCAACTGTAATATATTCAAAGTAATTGAGGATTAGTATATTTGTAGATCACTGCACGGCGCCGGCGTCGGCGGCAGTGATGTGGCCCTGGTCGCGCATCCAGGCGATGGAGTCGGCCAGCGAGTCCGCCGCGGGGCGAAGGGTCACGCCGGTGTCCCGCTCGGTGAAGGAGTTGTCCCCGGCGCAGGTGTTGTACATGTACTCCACGCCCTCGGAAGTGAGGATCAGGTCGACGCCGAAGCGGCGGGTCAGGTCGCCGATCCAGCCCCACGCCAGGAACATCGCCCTGGGCATCTGCACGGACTTGAGGTCCCGGCCGGTGACCTCGCACAGCAGCGACAGCAAGTCGTCGGAGCTGAAGTGGTGGCCGAACATCACATAGCGCTTGGGACCGCGGCCGGCCTGCATCGATGCCGCAGTCACCGCGGCGATGTCGCGCACGTCGATCAGGTTCATCGTGTAGCCGGACGAGCGCAGGAAGGGCTTGGCCAGCCACAGCTTGAGCGGCTTGAACTGGGTCGACTCGCCGTAGTCGCCGGGGCCGAACACCCCGCCGGGGTACACGATGACGACGCCGTGCCCCGAGTCCTGGAGTCGCCGGGCCAGGCGCTCGCTCTCGGCCTTGGACCGCGCGTAGGGCATCCGGGCGCGGCCCACAGGGTGGTCGCCGGTCACCGGGTCGGTGCGGAACGGGAACAGGGCCGCGGTGCTGGACACATGCACGATCGGGTCGCAGCCGGCGTCCGCGGCCCCGCCCAGCACGTTGAGGGCTCCCGCGAAGTTGCTGGCCTCGATGGCGGCCTCGGAACTCGGGTCGGTTCCCACCACCGCGGCCGCGTGCACGACCGCGTCACAGCCGTCGACCGCGCCCGTCACCGCCACCGCGTCGGCGATGTCCCCCTCGACCGTCTCCAGCGAGGCGAGATCCACTCCCACCCGGGCCGTGACCGTCTCGAGCTTGGCCGGCGTTCGCACCAGGGCCCGCACGGTGTGGCCCGCGTCCTGAAGGGCCTTGGCCGCGTGGGACCCCACGAAGCCGGTGGCGCCGGTTACCAGGACCCTCATAGCTCTGCCCTCCCGGTGATCTCGGGTCAGTTCTGCGGCAATGCCACCCAGTACCAACCCGAGATTCTGCGTCGGCTGGTGGTTCCAGCCTACGGCACGGGCCCGGCGTGGGTGGCGGTGATGTGGCCCTCGTCGCGCATCCAGGCGATGGTGTCGGTCAGCGACTCGGCGATGGGTCGCAGCACGATGCCGGTGTCCTGCTCGGTAGCGGAGTTGTCGCCCGCGCAGTAGTTGAACATGTACTCGGTGCCCTCGGTGGTGAGCACCAGGTCACTGCTCCAGCGGCCTGCCCAGCAGGGTCTCCACGATGGACCTTCCCGAACGGGGCGCGCCTCCAGCTTCGATGCCGCGGTGCCGCTCCGCGATGAACCCCTCGAAGTGGCCGTCGGTGAACAGCCAGAACTGACCGGCGACGATCGCCTCGAGGACCATGCCGCCCACCACCGACGGGTCCATAGCGTGCTTGTAGACCTCGCGCACCGCCGCGAGCGTCTCCGACTCGTCGTCGTCGGAGAAGACGTTCAGCGACCCGCGGCCGGCGTCGTCGAGGAGCCGTTCCGGGCGGTTGCGCTCGGAGTCCAGGATGTTGGTGGACACCAGGCCCGGGCACAGGCAGGTGACGCCCACACCGGTGCCGGAAGCCTGCATCTCGAGGTGGAGGGTCTCGCTCAGCGCCACGACGCCGTACTTCGACACGTTGTACGGTCCGACTCCGGGCGAGCAGAGGTGGCCGAGCACCGAAGCGGTGTTGACCACATGACCGGAGCCCCGCTCGATCATGTCCGGCAGGAACGCCCGGCAACCATGGATCACACCCCAGAGGTTGACGCCCAAGCACCACTCCCAAGTCTTCAGGGAGGCCTCCGCCACCCCACCCCGGCCGGCCACGCCCGCGTTGTTGCACAGCACGTCGGCAGGGCCGTAGGCCTCGGTGCAGGCGTCTCGCAGCGCGTCCACCGACGACCACGAGGCCACGTCGCAGGCGACCGCGATCGCCTCTCCCCCATCGGCCCGGATCGCCTGCACCGTCTCGTGCAGGGGCGGCTCCTCCACGTCGGCCACCACCACCCGCATCGACTCGGCCGCGAACCGCTCGGCCATCCCCCGGCCGATGCCGCTGGCGCCCCCGGTGACCACTGCCACCTGGCCGGCTAGATCCTTCATGCGCCCTCCGGCTGCGCCGCCGCCCGGCCGGGGGCCAGAGCGGCCAGCGCCTCGAAGTCGACCGCGCCGACACCCTCCTGCGGGTGCAGCACCTGGATGCAGACCTGGGTGGCCCCGGCATCGACGTGCTCGGCCAGCCGGCGCTCGATGGCGTCGACGTCGCCCCAGGCCACCATGGCGTCCACGAAGCGGTCCGAGAGCCCGTCGATGTCGTCGTCGTCGAAGCCGAGCCGCTTCCAGCTGGCCCGGTAGCCGGGAGCCCGGGTGTAGAACTCCATGACGCTGGCGCCGGTGGCCCGGGCCTGCTCGGCGTCGGTGGTGAGCATCACCTTCTGCTCCACGCAGAGCTGCGGGTCGGGTCCCATCACCGAGCGGGCGAAGGCGGTGTGCTGCGGGGTGGTGTTGTAGGGGTGGGCGCCGTCGGTGCGCTCCGCCGCCAGCTCCAGCATCCGGGGGCCGAGGGCGGCCAGCACCACCGGCACCGGCCTGGACGGGGGCACCGAGGTGTAGCGGGCCGCGTCCATGGCGTCGAGGTAGGACCGCATGAACGACAGCGGCTTGTCGTAGGGAATGCCGCGGATCTTGCTCACGATGACCGGGCTCGACACTCCCAGGCCCAGCGTGAACCGGCCGCCGGTCTGCTCGGCGACGGTGTACGCGCCCTGCTTCATTACCCCCGGGTGCCGGTTGTAGACGTTGGCGATACCGCTTGCCAGGCCGAGCGTCGACGTGACTGCGCCCAAGTGCGCAGTCAGCGCGAACGGGTCGCGCCCAAGGGTCTCCGCGACCCAGAGCCGCGAGTAACCCAGTTCTTCTGCTCTCCTGGCGAAGTCGGCGACATCGACAGCGTTGAGTGCGTCAGGAATGATCCAGCACCCTCGTTCGACCGCCATCCGTTCTCCCTTCGGCCGGCCCGCGGCCCAACCGTAACGGCGGCTGCGGACTGCGGCACGGCCAGCGCCAGCCTCCCATATCAGGCAGGCCGGGAAGCCTGCGTGGACATCGCCCCAATGTGACGACTCTCTCTCGACGGACTCGGTGGTGCCCTCGCGCCTGCTTATCAGGAGGGCGGCGGCTGCGGCCAGGCACCAACTACCGGGTGGTCGGCTTCGACAGGCTCGACGCGGGCCGCGCCGCCGGGCGAATGGAGTCCGGCTACCTCGAAGAAGCTGGCGTTGATCTCAGCGAATGCTTGGTACTCGGCTGGGAGGAACGCTTCGGGGTAGATCGCCTCGACCGGGCAGACCGGCTCGCAGGCCCCGCAGTCGATGCACTCGTCGGGATGGATGTAGAGCATCCGGCCACCCGTGTAGATGCAGTCCACCGGGCATTCCGCGATGCAGGCGGCATCCTTGACGTCGATGCAGGTTGGACCGATCACGTAAGTCACGGGCACTCCCGAGTCACGGGCACTCCCGAGTCACGGGCACTCCCGATAGCCGGGGTGCCTGTCATAGACCCGCTCCAGCATCTCAACGTATTCGGGCTCGGCCGCCACCGACATCGGGCTGGGCTGCTGGCCGGGGTAGCCGATCAGCTCGCGCACATCGGCGCTGAGGTAGTAGGCACCGACAACGGTCGTGGACAAGACGGCGAAGTCGTCGGGTCGACTGGCCGCAAGTCGGCGGGCGAAGGCGGCGAGCCCGTCCGCGGGGGCCTCGTCGAGCAGAGCCATCAGCGGCCCTGCCAAGGCCGGAGCGGCGTCGAGGCATCGATCCAGCAGGCGGTCGGCCACGCCGACGGCCGAGGCGGCGGGCATGCCGAGCCCCTCGGCCACGAGGATGTCGGCCAGCCCCGCCAGCGTCAGGCGCTGGGCCGATGTCGGCCCGGAGTCGCTCATGAAGGCACGACCTGCGACGCCCGTGCCCCGATCAGGCGGTCGGCGACACGCAGGGCGTTGGCCATGATGGTGGCCGTCGGGTTGGCCGACCCGCCCGTGACGAACACGCCGCCGTCGATCACGTAGAGATTGGCCACGTCGTGGGCCCGACACCAGCGGTCCACCACCGAGTGCCGAGGATCGTCGCCCATCCGGGTTGTGCCCAGCACATGGCCGATGCCGGTAGGCCAGACGCCGCGCACCAGGGTGGACACCGCTCCGGCCGCTTCAGCCGCCTCGACGGCGCGAGCCACGTTGAAGTCGAGCATCCTCCGGGTGTTCTCCGACACCCGGTACTCGACACG
Organism: Acidimicrobiia bacterium; assembly: GCA_021296315.1. Taxonomy (GTDB): domain Bacteria; phylum Actinomycetota; class Acidimicrobiia; order Acidimicrobiales; family Aldehydirespiratoraceae; genus Aldehydirespirator. The sequence goes on from JAGWAO010000001.1 coordinate 9,677, forward strand.
GGCGGCCGGCAGACCCGAGGAGTCGCACACCTCGGGATCGAGGACCACCCGGTTGTCGTCCTCGGGGAGATCCTCCGCCTGGATGCCCCAGGTGAAGGCGTGTCCGAACACCTCGGCAGCCGCCCGGTGGAAGGCCGGACCCCACACCGCGTCGAAGCCCTCGTGGCGGTGCGCCTCCTGGTATTCCGCCACCGCGAACATCGGCCCGCCGTGCGGCATGACCATCCACTTCGCGCCGCGGACAAAGTCGCGGTCGGGATGGGTCTCGGCGAACTCCAAGGAGTAGATGCTCTGCCCCCAGGGACCCTGCCAGCTATCGAGAGAGTCTTCGCAGACAGCCGTCACCGTTCGGTAGGGATGCTGCATGAGTCGGCGTCCCACCAGTCCCGAGGAGTTGGCCAGACCGTCCGGGAACCGCGGCGACTCCGACAGCAGCAGCAGCCGGGCGGTTCCCACGGCGTTGGCCGCCAGGATCACCACCTGCGCCTGCTGCAAGTGCTCGTTCCCGTCGCGGTCCAGGTACACGACGCCGCGGGCCCGGCCACGCTCATCGAGGGGGACCTGCGCCACGCGGGCGCCACTCACCAGGCGGGCGCCCGCGGCCAGCGCCGACGGCCAGTGAGTGAGCGACGGGGTGGCCTTGGCGTTCTCGGGGCATCCCACCATGCATGTACCGCGCCGCTGGCAGGCCTGAAGCGAACCGTGGCGCCGCGAGGCTATGGCGTTGGCCCCGGGCCACCAGTGCCACCCGAGCCGGTCCATGCCTCGGGCGGCGGCCATCCCGATCTTGCCGATCGGGATGGGTGGGTTGGGGTAGGTGTCAAGCTCAGGAAGGGCTGGATCACCGCCCAGGCCCGACACAGACATGTCCCGAGCCACCTGAACGTACGGCTCGGCCAGATCGGACCAGCCGATCGGCCAGTCGTCGGCCACACCGTCGAGGGTCCGCACCCTGAAGTCCGACGCGAGCAGCGGCTGCCACATGGCGGCCCACTGCACCAGCCCACCGCCGACGCCGTTGTACATGACCGGACTCACGTCGGGCTCGCCGGTCAGCGGATAGTCGGCCGGCCCCCGGCGGATGTTGGGGTCGGGGTTCCACCGCTCGACCCAGGCCAGTTCGGCCTCCGGCCGGTCGCTCAAGTAGTCCGCCGGGCCCGTCCAGTCGCCCTGTTCGAGGCAGACCACCTCGACACCGGCGGCAGCCAGGCGGGCGGCAGCGACCGCGCCCGAGGCGCCTGAACCGACGATCACGACATCGGACTGCCGTTGCTGCCTCATCATATTGAAATACTATATTGTAATGAAGATAGGTGGTACTTTGGGGGTCGATACATTGGCGAAGGTGAACCACTTGCATTCGACCGCGCACCAAGACATCTCGAACTGGCATTCGCCCACTTCCGATGCCACGCTTCACGCCTCCGACCGGCCGCCGCTGACCGTGCAGGCGGTCGGCAACGAGATCAAGAGGCTTCGCAAGTTGCGGGCATGGACCCTCGAGCAACTCGCCTCGGCGTCGGGGGTCAGCGCCGGACTGCTCTCGCAGGTGGAGCGGGGCCAAGGCAACCCGTCGTTCAACACCCTCGTGCAGGTGGCCCACGCGCTCGGCATCCCGGTGGCTCGGCTCGTGGCCGGCGAACAGATGTCCTCGCCAGTGATCCGGCGCGAGGAGCGCCGCCGGCTCAGTCTCGGCGACGACGAACTCGTCCTGGCAGAGATGCTCACCCCTCGGCTCGACAGCGCCCTGGAGGCCATCCGGATCGTTGCTGAGCCGGGGTACTCCACCCGGGACACGCCCTTCGTGCACGAGGGCGAGGAGTTCGGCATCGTCCTGGAGGGAACCCACGCCGTCAATGTCGGCGGCACCCACTACGTGCTGCGAACAGGGGACTCGATCTCCTACAGCTCGACGATCCCCCACTGGTACGAGAACCCCGGTGAGGTCACTTCAGTCTCACTGTGGGTGGTGACCCCGCCGAGCTTCTGAACGATGGACACCGCCGTCACCCGACCGGCCACCGACGCCCCGGTGACGGCCCGCAGCGACGTGGTCGTCGTGGGGGGTGGCCCGGCCGGCCTGGCCGCGGCGGTCTCAGCCGCGCGCCAGGGGGCGAGCGTCACCCTCCTGGAGCGCTATGCCTACCTGGGTGGCCTGGCCGCGGGTGGGATGGTCCTCGTGCTCGACGACTTCTCCGACGGCGCAGCCGAGGTCACCGTGCGCGGCATCGCCCAGGAGATGGTGGAGCGCCTGCACGCCATCGGTCTGGCCGTCTTTCCGCCGGTCGATGACCGCGTGCTCAGCGACGAGATGTGGCGTCGATGGTCCCGCTGGGGTCTGTTCGACCTCTACGCCAAGGGACCCAAGAAGTCCATCGTCTACGCTGTGGCCTTCGATCCCGACGGCTGGAAGCGGACCTCCAACGACCTCGTGCAGGAGGCCGGGGTCAACGTCCGGCTCCATTCCTGGTACTCGGCGCCGGTAATGGAGGGCGACACCATCGGCGGCGTGATCTGCGAGACCAAGACGGGTCCCCAAGCCGTTCTGGGCGACGTCGTGATCGACGCCAGCGGCGACGCCGACGTGGCCGCTAGTGCCGGGGCGCCCCACGCGGAGGGCTCCTACATGGTGACCACGGTCTTCCGCCTCGGCAACGTCGACACCGACGCGGCCGAGCGCTTCGAGCACTCCGAGCCCGCCGCGTGCCACGAAGTGAACCGCGCCGCCCGGCGCATCCTCGGCGGCTCCTGGGCCCAGTGGTGGCTGAAGACGCCCCTGCCCGGCGTGGTGTGGTGCAACTGCCCGCACATGAGCGGCTACGACGGGTTGAGCGTGGAGGATCTCACCGCCGCCGACCGGGAGGGGCGCAAGAGAATCGCCAGCCTCCTGGACTACGCGCGTGAGCACTATCCGGGGTTCGAGAAGGCAGTAGTGATCGATGTGGCGCCCCAGATCGGGGTACGGCAGTCGCGCCTCATCGAGGGCGAGTACGTCGTGACCAAGGACGACGTGGTGAATCGGGTGCACTTCGCCGACAGCGTGGCCCGCGGCCGCGGCTACTACACCCCCTACCGAGCGCTGCTTCCCAGGCACGTGGAGCAGCTGCTGGTGGCTGGCCGGCACTACTCGGTGACGCCCGAGGCCCAGAAGCTGTCCCGGGAGATCCCGCCCTGCATGGCGATGGGCGAGGCGGCAGGCACGGCCGCGGTTGAAGCATTGGATTCCGGCGTCACGGTTCGCAAGGCGGACGTGGCGGCGGTGCAGCGGCGCCTCCGCCGCCAGGGCGCCGAGCCTGGGGACATCCCGTCGCCGCGGGCGCGCCCGGCCGGAACCACCCCGGCGGCGAGCCCGTGAGCAGCCCCGCTTCCCAACCGCTGGCCGGGATCAGGGTCCTGGACTTCTCGCAGATCATGCTGGGCCCGGTCGCCACCCAGCTCCTGGCCGACCACGGTGCCGACGTGCTGAAGATCGAGCGCCCCGGCGGCGGCGACATCTTCCGCCGGGCCATCGTCGACCCCGACGGCACCGAACACCCGGCGTTCGGCGCCGTGAACCGCAACAAGCGCAGTGTGCTCGTCGATGTCCGCACACCCGAGGGCCTGGCCTTGATCGACGATCTCGTCTGCGTGGCCGATGTCGTGGTCAACAACTACCGGCCGGAAGTCATGGACCGTCTGGGCCTGGGGTACGAGCGCCTCTCGGGGATCAATTCCCGCATCATCTTCGCTCAGGGCACCGGCTTCGGCACCGACGGGGCCTATGCCCGCAAGGGCGGTCAGGACATACTCGCGCAGGCCCTCACCGGAGCGATGTCTCACAAGGCCGACCCCCGCAACCCGACGGCTATCTACCCCGTCTCGCTGGCCGACTACACCGCCGGCATGCACATGGTCCAAGGGATCCTGATGGCATTGCTCCAGCGGGCCCGGACGGGACGAGGCCAAAGGGTCGAGGTGTCGCTCTACGACTCCCTGCTTGCCATGCAGACCATGGAGGCCACCATGGAGCTGATGGGCCGCGACCCCCTCAACTGGGCCCGGATGCCTCTGGTCGGCACCTTCGCCGCGGCCGACGGCGAGATCGTTCTGGTGGGGGCGTTCAAGCCCAACCCTCTGCGCGACATCTGCGAGGCGCTGGACATGGAGGACCTCTCGGCCGACCCCTCGTTCGCCACGATGGCCGACCAGGCCGCGAACCGGTCCCGCCTCCAGACCCTGATCGCCTCGGCTATCGGCCGGTTCACATCGACAGAGGCGACCCACCGCCTCGAAGCGCAAGACGTGCTCTGCGCTCCGGTGAGAACACTCGACGAGGCACTGCAAGACCCGCACACGTCATCGATGATCGTGGAGATGCCCCGCTCGGGCCGTGCGCAGCTCCGGTCGGTGGCATCGCCGGTGCATCTGCCCGACACGCCGCGCGGCCCGCACCGACCCCCTCCGGCACCGGGCGAGGGCGCCGCAGAGGCGCTGGCGGAATACGGAATCGCGCCTGAGCGGATCGGCGCCCTGACCGAAGCCGGGGTTCTGGCATGAGCATCGATCTGACAGTCAGCGATCACGTCGCCAGGGTGACGATCAACCGCCCGGAGCGGCTGAACGCCATCGACCAGTCCCACCAGGACGACCTGCGGCGTGCGTGGGAGGCCATCGAGGCCGACCGCTCAGTGCGGGTCGTGTTGCTGACCGGGGCCGGCGACCGGGCGTTCTGCGCCGGCGACGACATGCGCTCGGCGGGTCCCACCGGCCTCGACTACTGGTTGCACGCCCGGAGGCACGGCTTCGGCCACCTGCCGCTGCGCGACTGTTTGGACGTGCCGGTCCTGGCCCGGGTCAATGGCTACGCCCTCGGAGGAGGCCTGGAACTGGTGGTCGGGTGCGACCTGGCCGTTGCCTCGGAGGACGCCGTGCTGGGCTTCGTGGAGCCACGGCTCGGCCGCCTACCCCTCGACGGGGGAATCGTGTCGCTGGCGCGGCAGCTCCCGGCCAAGTGGGCCATGGAGGTCCTGCTGACGGGCAGGCAATTCAGCGCGGCCGAGGCGCTCGCCCTGGGCTTGCTGAACGAGGTCGTGCCCGCCGCCGAACTCGACGCCGCCACCGACCGCTGGCTGGAGAACCTGCTGGCGTGCGCGCCGCTGTCGCTGCGGGCCATCAAGCAGATCGTCCGCCGCACGGCCCACATGACCGCGGCCGACGCCCGCATGGCCAACCTTCCGGCACTGGTGGAGGTGTTGGCATCATCCGACGGCGAGGAGGGAGTCCGCGCCTTCAGCGAAAGGCGTGCTCCGCGCTGGGAGGGCCGCTGAGGCGATCCTGCTGACCGAGCGCCGAACCGCCAGGTCATCGGCCATTGACTTCTATTTGATGAAAATCTACATTATAGTGAATTCACTGCACAAGCAGGGAGGATTCCTATGAGACGCCGACGCATTGGCACAGCCCTTCTGCTCGCCGTTGCCCTACTGGCAGCGGCCTGCGGAGGCGACGACGACGGGGGCACCGCCGCGCCAGAGCCCGAACCGGCCGAGACGCCGGCTACCACTGCCCCCGAGCCAGAGGGGGCCGAAACGCCCACGACGGCCGCCCCCGAGCCCGAACCGGAGCCCGAACCGGCCGAGACGCCGACCGCCGCCGCGCCGGAGCCCGAACCTGCCGGGGAGCTGACGGTCGCCCTCGTGGCCAACCAGAGGGCAGGCGACCTGGGTCCGATCGACGACCTCGTGAGGGGCCTCGAGATGGTGGAGCAGGATTATGGCGCGGACATCACCTTCATCGAGGCGACCGATCCGTCGACCTTCGAGACCACCCTTCGGAACCTGGCCAACCAGGGCACCGACATCGTCGCGGTGACCTTCCCGCCCATGCAGGATGCCGTCGTCGCGGTGGCCCCGGACTTCCCCGAGACCCGATGGATCCACATCTTCGGCTTCGAGGGAGGCGTCGACAACCTCGTCTCCATCGGATTCGACTACTACAAGGGCACCTACCTGGCCGGCATTCTGGCGGGCGCGTTGAACACCACGGGAAAGGTGGGGTTCGTGGGCGGCGTGTCGATCCCGCCGCTGAACGCCGACTACAACGCCTTCGTAGCCGCGGCCCAGACCAAGGATCCCAACATCACGGGAGAGGCCGCCTTCGCCGACTCGTTCGAGGATCCCGCCAAGGGCCGGGAGCTGGGCGCCGCCCTGTATGACGGCGGGGTCGACATCATCATGACCGACGCTGCAGCCACCGACCTCGGCGTGATCCAGGCCGCCGAGGAGAAGGGCGGCTACGTGATCGGAGGCTCGGTGAACTACTTCGACAGCTCTGCCGTGATCGGAGGCGTCCTGCTGTACTGGGCCGAGCTCCTACACGCCCAGGTCGGGCACGCCCTCAGCGACGACTACACGCCCGGCTACGTCGGTGCCGGCGTGGCCGAGGGCGGAGTGGACCTGGTCGTCAACCCCGAGTTCCTGGCCAACGGCCCGGCAGAGATGGTGGAGATCATCAACGCCACCCTCGCCGAGATCGACGACGCTCGCTCGCAGATCAAGGACGGGTCCCTCGAGGTTCCCTTCGATCCCGAACTCTGAGAACGGTAATCTCGCATCGATGACGGTGCCGGGCGGACCGGCGTCGGCCGGGGGCCCGGCGGTCCGCTGCCGATCGCTAGGCGTCTCCTTCGGCGCCGTCCGGGCCCTCCACGGCGTCAGCCTTGATCTCGCCCCGGGGCGGATCCACGCCCTGGTCGGCCAGAACGGAGCGGGAAAGACCACGCTGGCCAAGGTGCTGGGCGGCCTCCAGGCCCCCGATGCCGGTGACGTGCACATAGCCGGTCGGAAGCTCCCCTCCGGCGACGTGCGCGCCGCCCGAGCCGCCGGGCTCGCGATGGTGCACCAACACTTCTCGTTGCCTCCCTCCTTCACGGTCGCGGAAGCCCTGGAGCTGACCGCCGCCCGCCCAGGAGGCCGCTCGGTCTACCGGCGGGCCGAACTGCACCAGCGCTGGCAGGACGATGTGGCGGAGATCGGCGGCGAGGCTGTGCTGTCGACCCGCATCCGGGACCTGCCCGTGGAGACTCGCCAGTCGCTGGAGATCATGCGAGCACTGGCGACCGAGGCCCGGGTCCTCGTGCTGGACGAACCCACCGCCCTGCTCGCGCCTGCGGCCATCGATGCGCTGTTCGAGCGTCTGCGGCGCCTGCGAGACGGCGGGGTCACGGTCCTGGTCGTACTGCACAAGCTGCGGGAAGTGGCTGCCGTCGCCGACACCGTGAGCGTGTTGCGCGACGGTGAACTGGCCCTGGGCCCGATCGAGATGTCCGAGGTGTCCCAGGGCCGACTCAGCGACGCCATCGTCGGGCCCGCGTCGCAGGCGGACCGAGCCGTCGGCGTGGAAGCAGCCACTGGCACCGAGCGGCGGACGCTGCTCGAGTTGGTGCGGGTCTCGAGCCGGGAGTCGGCCTTCGAGCCTGGCCTCCGCGACGTCGACCTCAGAGTCGAAGCCGGCGAGATCGTGGGCATCGCTGGCGTGGAGGGCAACGGCCAGCGCAGCCTCGTCTCGGTCATCGCCGGGCTGGACGTGGCCGCCGAAGGCACTGTCCTCATCGGCGGAGCGGACGCGACCCGCGCGCCTCCCGCCGGGAGACGGCTTCGGGGACTGCGCCTCGTGCCCTTCGACCGCAACAGCGAGGGGATCAGCCGCCGTGCGCCTCTCTGGTTGAACCAGTCGGCGCTCCGCCTCGTCGAACGGCGCCGTCGGCGGCTCCCGCTGATCTCTCTGCGCCAGTACAAGCAGCAGGCGGCCATGGAGATGGACCAGTGGCGGGTCCGCTACGACGCGGTCACCCAGCCGGCCGAGAGCCTCTCCGGCGGCAACGTTCAGCGCCTGATCCTCTCCCGGGAACTGGCCCCCGGGCTGGAGGTGTTGGTGGCGGCCCAGCCCACACGCGGCCTGGACTTCGCCGCCACCGACTTCGTGCGCCGGTCGCTGCGCGGGCTGCGCGACGCGGGGGCGGGAGTCCTGCTGGTGTCGTCCGACCTCGACGAGCTGTTCGAGAATTCCGACCGCCTGCACGTGATGTACGGCGGGCGCATCGTGGCCCGTTTCGAGGCGCCCTATGACCGGCGCGCGGTGGGAGACGCCATGACAGGGGCGCGGCGGTGACCGGCAGCCTGCAACGGGTGGCCTCCACCCTCCTGCTGGTCGGTGTCTCCTTCCTGCTGACGACGCTGATCCTGTGGGCGAGCGGCTACCGCGTGAGTGAGGTCTTCTCCGGCGTCATCGAAGGGTCACTGACCGCGACGGGCGCGGCGACCTCATCAATCCGCTGGGCGATCCCGCTGCTGCTGATCGGCCTGGGAGTGGTGATCGGCTTCCGGGCGGGGTTCTTCAACATCGGCGGCCAGGGACAGTTCTACGTCGGCGCCTGCTGCGCGCTGGTCGTCTCGCTGGGCTGGCGCGACGGTCCGGCGCCGCTGGTCGTCCTGTGCGGGACGGCGGCGGCGATCATGGCCGGATCGGCCTGGTCGCTGCTGCCCGGCTACCTGCGAGTGCGCTTCGGCACCGACGAGGTGCTGACCACGTTGATGATGAACTTCATCGGCGCACTCGTGCTCCAGTACTTGACCGCCGGACCCATGCGCAACCCGTCGGGCACCGGCCAGACGGCGGCCAGCGAGCGCATACCCGAAGCGTTCCGCATCACCGACGGCTCGGGCGTCTCCGCCACGGCCTTGCTGCTCGTCGGCGGCGTGGCCGTGCTGGTCTGGCTGCTGCTGGAGCGCACCCGCTTCGGGTTGACCATAGTCCTGGTCGGCCGGAACCCGACGATGGCCCGCTGGCAGGGCATCGACGTACGCCGCGTCGGCCTCGTCACCTTCGCGCTGTCCGGGGCGCTGGCCGGTCTCGCCGGCGCGGTCGAGCTATACGGCCCGGGGGCCCGACTGGTCACAGGATTCTCCCCCGAGGTGGGCTTCACCGCCGTAGTGGTGGCGCTGGTCGGCCTGCTCAGCGTCTGGGGCACCGCCGCGGCCGCCATCTTCTTCGGCGGCCTGCAGTCGGCCATCCTGTTCCTGCCCATCGTGACGGATCTTCCGCCTCCCGCCCTGGTGCTGCTGCACGGCATGGTGGCGCTGCTGGTCACCGTCAAGTTCCGGTCAGTGCGCTGGCGCCGGCCAGGGTCCCCGGCGGAGGCTCTCACGGCCTGATGGAACAGATCCTGGCCACCACGCTTCGCTCGGCCGCTCCACTGGTGCTGGTTGCCACGGCAGGCGTCTTCGCCTTCCGGGCCGGGATCTTCCACCTCGGACTCGAGGGTCTGATGATCACCGGTGCCTTCACGACTGTGGCCGTCGGCGAGGCCACCGGGTCGGTGGAACTCGGCATCCTCGCAGCCATCGGCGTATGCATGGCCCTGTCGGCGGTGTACTGGTGGGTCATCGGACCCCTCGGCGCCAACGTCATCATCGCCGGGCTGGGACTCACCTCCGTCGGCCTCGGCGGCACCGCCTTCGCACTGGGAGCCATCTTCGACCGGCGCGGCTCCATGTTCACCGACGTGGTGCTGCCCCGACCCGTGAGCGGGACCACGTCGGGTCCGGGCGTCATCGTCTCGGAGCACTCGATCCTCGTATGGATCACGCCGCTGATAGTGCTGGCCGCCTGGATTGTGCTGCGGCGCAGCCGTTTCGGGCTGCGCATGACCGCGGCAGGCGAGTACCCCTTCGCGGCTCGCACCGCCGGGGTCAACCCGTCGATCGTGCGGCTCCAGGCGCTGCTCATCGCTGGCGGGCTGTGCGCTCTGGGAGGCGCGGAACTGTCGGTCGGAGCGCTGCACAATTTCACCGAGAACATGACCAACGGCCGGGGGTTCATCGCCTTCGTGGCGGTCATCTTCGGGGCCTGGCATCCCATCGGCGCAGCATTCGCCGGCTTGTTCTTCGGCTTCGCCGACGCCATCGGCATCCAGTCGCAGATCAACATCACCGAGCGGGTACCGAGGGAGTTCGTCCTGATGATCCCCTTCGTGCTCACGATCTTCGCCGTCTGGCTGGGCGGGCTCTGGCGCCGCCGCTCCCTGGAGGCCGAAGCGGGCTATGCCGAACTGAGGGAACCCGACTATTGAGGGAACGGCCCCGCTCACAACACACCGGTGGATCCAGGCTAAGGACTCAGCTGACTGGGTCCTCGGGGGAGTCCTCGTCGGAGGCGGGAGGGCGGAGGTCGCGCCCCTTGAATGAACGACAGAGGCGACCGGCGACGAGCGGAAGCGTGGAGGTGACCGCTCCAAGATGGGCGGCCAGCGCGAAGGGGTCGCGCCCGAACGTCTCGTTCACCCAGAGCTGGGAGTAGCCGAGATCTTCGACTCGCCTAGCGAAGGCTGCTGCATCGGCCCCGCGGAGCGCGTCGGGGGCCGCCCAGCACCCGCGTTCCACCGCCATGTGTACTCCCTTCAGCCGGCTCGCTCCCAACGGTACCGGCGGTTGCAGACCACGTCGCCCCAACCACGGGCTGAGCCTCAGCCTCCCACTGCCTCCAAGGGCGGCCGCGCCCGCCGCCAGCCATCATGTCCGTAGCGAGCCGCGTTGGGCCTTCACCACACCGATGAGGGGTCCCGACTCCTCAAGGGCCGATCGCAGGGCGGTCAAGCGGCGCTGCTTGGCCTCAGCATCGGGGACGTCTGGTTGTTCGGCCAATATCATCGCACGCCGATGCGAAAGCAGGGATCGCTGGTCCGGCAATGGCTGCTCACGGCCGCGCCGACGCTGATCGTCGCCGTCCCCTTGGTGGGACTCTCGCTCCAGGGAGACGAGCGCCGGCGGCTCTATCGCTCGGCGCACCACTACAGCGGCAACCCCATCAAATCTGCCCGCTCAGCGCTTCGAAATGTCGACGCGTACCTGGACGCCGGAAACTTCCGACCGATAGGACGCTTCGCAGAGGGCCTCCAGCACGGGGTCGTGCTGGAGGCCAGCGAACTCACGGGAATGGCCCCGCACACGACCCTGGGCGTGGTCAGGCTGACTATGGTGCTGGCTCTGTCGCTGATCTGTGCCCAGATCGTAGCAGCGCTGGCGAGATCCGCCGGATTGACCCGGCCGAAGCGGATCCTGGCCCTGTACCCGCTGGCGCTCGGAACCGTTCTTGTCGCCAACGGACACTCGGGAGCGCTCGCTCAGTTCTCGTTCGTGTTCATCGGCGCCGTGGCGGTGATACTGGCCACCGCCCTCGCGGTGGCGCGCGACGCAGACATGGAGATCCGCGGACTGCGATGGCACGAGCCCGTGACGATGAGCCTGCTCGGAGCGGCGACGGCCATGACCTACGACCTCGTGTATGCCGCCCCTGCCGTCGCGCTGGCCTATGGGGCCGCTCGGGCCGGAGCCTCGAGGATGCCTCTCCGCGACAGCATGCGCACCGCCGCGGCACGACGGTGGGCGGCCCTTGCCGTCGGGTTCCTAGCGGTGTTCATTCCTGTTCGCATCGTGATCGCACAGCGCTGCGGCCAAGGATCCTGCTATCAAGGCTCGGAACTCGGCCTGTCGTCTGATGTGGCCGAACTCGCTGCAAGCCGATCTCTGACGGCAACGCCCATCGAGGGCTGGTCTCACAACGCCTCGATCATCCGGGACTCCGGCGGGAGCCTAGGCCTGCCCGACCTGTTCACGACCTCGCTCCCGGCTCTCCTGGTGCTCGCAATCGTCGCAGCCACGGCTGGTGCCGCAGTCAGGATGGGGGCACAGCCGTCAACGGCCAGGGGTCCACTAGGGAACACCCCCGGAGATGAGGAGGGCACGGACGGCCGGCGAGCATGGACGCGCCTCGCCGCAGCCCTGGTGGCATTGGGTACCGTCACGGTTGTGCTGGCTGCGCTGGTGGGCAGCCTGTCGCGATGGGCGCAGCAGACACGCCCTCCCACCGGCCAGGCATGGCGGGAGACGCTCTTGGGCCAGGTCGGATGGTCCCTTGTGATTCTCGGTGTGCTGGCGATGCTGTTGGGATTGATCCGCTCACCAGCAGTGGCGAAGGCTGCCGGCGTCGGCGCGTGTGCTCTCCTCGGGGCTTGCCTGACCCTCACCCTTCTCGCCAACAGCCGTCTGGCCGTCGCAGACCGGCACGACCAGGTCTCGGCGATCACCGACCAGATCGCGTCCGAGACCGTCAACGTCGATACGACCAGCGGCGGCAACGCTCGCCGCTGTGAATTGATCGACCGCTACACAGAACTGGTGCCGCCCCACCTCTGGATCGCCGGCCCGGGACTGCGTGCCGACCTCGACGACCTGATGGTCGGTCGATACGGCTGGCCGTTCTGCGATCCCGCCCGCAAGAGCGAGGCCGGTCAGTAGCGGTAGTGGTCGGGCTTGTACGGCCCGTCGGCGTCCACGCCGATGTAGTCGGCCTGGTGGGGCGTCAGCCTGGTCAGGCGCACGCCGAGCGCGTCGAGGTGCAGGCGGGCCACCTCCTCGTCGAGGCGGCGGGGCAGCGTGGTCACCGCGATCGGCATCTCGGTGCCGTTGGCGTGCAGGTCCATCTGGGCCAGGACCTGGTTGGTGAAGCTGCACGACATCACGAAGCTGGGATGTCCGGTGGCGTTGCCCAGGTTCAGCAAGCGGCCCTCCGAGAGCACGATCACCGAGTGGCCGTCGCCGAAGACGTACTCGTCGACCTGGGGCTTGATGTTGACCCGCTGCACGTCCGACATCCGGTTCAGCCCCGCGATGTCCACCTCGTTGTCGAAGTGGCCGATGTTGCCCACCACGGCCTGGTGCTTCATGCGGGCCATGTGACCGGCGCTGATGACGCCCGCGTTGCCGGTGGCGGTGACGAAGATGTCGCCGACGGCCACCACCGCCTCGAGGGTGTTCACCTCGTAGCCCTCCATGGCGGCCTGCAGGGCGCAGATGGGGTCGATCTCGGTGATGATCACCCTGGCCCCCTGGCCCCTGAGCGCCGCCGCGCAGCCCTTGCCGACATCGCCGAAGCCGCACACCACGGCCACCTTCCCACCGATCATCACGTCGGTGGCCCGGTTGATGCCGTCGATAAGCGAGTGACGACATCCGTAGTAGTTGTCGAACTTGGACTTGGTGACCGAGTCGTTCACGTTCACGGCCGGGAACAGCAGCTCGCCCCGCTCCAGCATCTGGTGCAGCCGCATCACGCCCGTGGTCGTCTCCTCGGACACCCCCCGGATGGACGGCACGATCCGGGAGAAGAAGCCGGGGTCTTCGGTGGCGATCGTCCGCAGCCGGTCGAGCACCACCGACCACTCCTCGGAGTCGTCGCCGGCAGCCTCGGGCACCGCACCAGCCCGCTCGTACTCGAGCCCCCTGTGGACCAGCAGCGTGGCGTCGCCGCCGTCGTCGAGGATGAGGTTCGGCCCGCGGCCGTCGGGCCACCTGAAGATCTGCTCCGTCGCCCACCAGTAGTCCTCCAGGGTCTCACCCTTCCAGGCGAACACCGGCACGCCCCGGGGCTCGTCGACGGTGCCACCAACGCCGACGGCGACCGCGGCGGCGGCATGGTCCTGGGTCGAGAAGATGTTGCAGCTCGCCCACCGGACCTGGGCGCCCAGTGCGACCAGCGTCTCGATGAGCACCGCGGTCTGGACCGTCATGTGCAGCGATCCGGCGATCCGGGCGCCGGCGAGGGGCTGGTCGTCGGTGTAGCGGCCCCGAAGCGCCATCAACCCGGGCATCTCGTGCTCGGCCAGACGGATCTCGGCGCGGCCCAGCGGGGCCAGGGAGAGGTCGGCGACACGCATGTCGCTACCGGCCGCCGGCCCGGCGGGCCGCCACCCCGGCCACCGCGTCGCCGACCAGCACCAGGTCCAGCAACTGGGCCAGGGCACCCTCGCCGGCCGCCCTCACCTCGTGGACAGTGGTCGGAGCGCCGTCGAGCAAGTCGATGCGGTCGGCGAGCCCCACCGGCTCGAAGTCGTGGCGCAGCACGATCGTGGTGACGCCGGATGGGATCGGCCGGGCCAGCGTTCCCCAGGACGCGGCCTCGGCCTCGTCGGCCGGGAGGTTGCGCCGCACCGACGACACGCCGCCGATCCGGTCCAACCGATGGACCCAGCGGCGGGCCGCGTGCTTGCCCACGCCCCCGGCCCCGCAGACCACCGCCATGCGGTCCTGCACGCTCGCGGCCAGGGCCTCCGCCGGCGAAGGATCGGCGTCCATGAGCCTGCGACGGGCCTCGATCTGCTCTGCGCTGTCGGAGATCAGCCTGTTCATGCCGTCCAGCACGCCGACGCGCTCGAGCAGCACCAGCACCGGCACGATCACCACGCCGAGCCCGGCAGCCGGGCCGGCGGACGGGTCCACCCGAGCTATCGGAACGCCCCACCCTGCGCACAGCGCCATCAGTTCCCCGCCGGAGGTGACGGCCACCATGCGCGCCCCGCTGGCTGCCGCGACACGGGCCGCGGCCACGGTCGGCTGGTCGTCGCCGGACTGCGAGACCGCCACTACCAGCGAGGACTCCGAGAGCCACGCCGGGCTGATGCCGCCGGTGGCCAGTACCGGCACGGAGCCCTGGAGGTGCGCGACCGACTCCACCACATCGCCGGCCACCCCTCCCCCGCCTGCCCCCACGATCACCACTTCGGAGATCTCGCCCGGAGCAGGCAGGCCCTCTGCGTCGGCGGCCGCCACGGCAGCATCGCGCACCTGGTCGGGCAGGTGCCGGAGCGCTTCGAACAGGTCGTCGGTGGCCATGGCCAGCTGTCCCGCTCAGCCTGCGCCGTCGTCGCCGGCGCCAGCCTCAACAAAGGTGGGGGCGACCCCGTCGGCCTCCGCCTTGGCCATCAGGCGCTCATGCTCGGTGTCGTCGATCGAGGCGGCCTCGTCCATCAGCATCACGGGGATCCCGTCGTCCACCCGGTAGCGGAGACGCAGCCGGGGGTTGTACAGGCTCTCCTCGTCGGCGAAGTAAAGGAGCGGGCCCTTGTCGCTGGGGCAGGCGAGAATCTCCAGCAGGCGGGCATCGAGCGTCACGCGGCCACCTCCTATGCAGCGGGCGGGCAGTGCCCAGATGCTACGGGCGAGCGCCGCCTATCCGCTCGGCCTCTGGGGAGATGAGGCCCAGTACCTCAGTCACTCGAGCCGCCATGCCGGCCGGGTCGCTGGACTCCAGGTTCAGGCGCAGCAGGGGCTCGGTATTCGACGGCCTGAGGTTGAACCACCAGCGGCCGCAATCGACGGTCAGACCGTCGAGCCGGTCCTGCTCGCAGTCCGCGAACGCGGCCGCCACTCGCCCGATCGCCCCACTCCGGTCCGGTACCTCGGTGTTGATCTCGCCCGACGCCGCGTAGCGGTCCAGCGGAGCGGCCAGGTCGCTGAGGTTGCCGTCGTGACGGCTGAGCGCCTCCAGCACGACCATCACCGCGATCATGGCGCTGTCGGCGCCGTAGTTGTCCCGGAAGTAGTAGTGACCGGAGTGCTCGCCTCCGAACACCGCCCTGCTGGAGGCCATGGCCTGCTTCATGAACGAGTGCCCCACCCGGGTCCGGACGGTTCGACCTCCCAGTTCCTCCACCACCTCCTCCAGGGCTCTGGAGCAGATCACGTTGTGCACGACCGTCGCGCCGGGATCACGCTCGAGCATCACGGTGGCGATGAGCGCCGCGGTGAGCGAGCCCGAAAGGGGTCGGGACAGCTCGTCCACCACGAACACCCGGTCGGCGTCGCCGTCGAAGGCCAGGCCAGCATCGGCCGAGACGGCCTCGACCCTGTCCTGGACATCCCGGAGGTTCTCGGGCTTGAGGGGGTCGGCCGGGTGGTTGGGGAACGTTCCGTCCAGCTCAGGATGGAGGTAGTCGACGGTGAAGGGCAGCCGATCGAACACGGCGGGAGCGACGAGACCGCCCATGCCGTTCGCAGTGTCCACCGCCAGCCGCAGCGGCTGCAGCGCACCGGGGCTCACGAAGGACAGCACATGTTCGACGTAGCGGTCCAGGAGGTCGCGGCGGGCAACCGCGCCAGCGGTGGCAGCTCGGGGCGGCCCGGAGAGGGCGCGGGCCTTGATGTGCTCCAGTCCCGTGCCCGCGCCGATCGGCGACGCGCCCGGGCCGCAGAGCTTGATGCCGTTGTAGCCGACCGGGTTGTGGGACGCGGTGAACATCGCCCCGGGGATGTCGAGCAGCCCGGAGGCGAAGTACACCATCTCGGTCGCGCACATGCCGATGTCCACCACATCGACACCGGCCGCGGTCGCGCCCCGGCAGAAGGCGGCCGACAGGTCCGCGCCGTCGGGGCGCATGTCGCGGCCGACCGCGATGCGGGCCGCGCCGTGGTCGCGCCCGTGACCACCGAAGGCCGCGCCGATGGCGAAGCACGCCTCCGCGTCGATCTCGGACCCCACGATCCCGCGAATGTCGTAGGCCTTGAAGATGGTGTCGAGATCGGCCACTGCCACCCGGAACCTAGCTCTGGAGTCTGTTCGGATAGCGGCCGAGCAGCGCCCGGGCCCGGATGCGGCCCATGTCGAGCACCAGTTCCCAGCCGTCACTGACGACCCGCACCGACGACACGTCGCTGTTGACCACCTCGACCGGCACCTGGCGCACTTCCATGCCGAGACGGTCGGCCAGGAAGAGCACCTCGACATCGAAGGAGAACCGGTCCATCACCGACGCATCCAGCACCGCGGCCGCCGCCTGCCGGGAGAACGCCTTCAGGCCGCACTGGGTGTCGCGGCCCCGTCCGAGCCTCAGCATCCCGCGCATCAGGCCGACGACCAGGCTTCCTGCTCTCCGCAGCCCCGACGGGGCGGTCACCGCCACCGAGTCGGGATGGCGGCGGTCGCCGACCGCCATATCGGCTCCCCGCTCCACCTCATCGAGCAGCCCGACGAGCTGGTTCGGCCCATAGGCGAGATCAGCGTCGGTGAAGGCCACCACCTCTCCCGAAGAGGCCCGTATCCCGGCCCTGACCGCCTCTCCCTTGCCCCGGTTCACCCCGAACTCAACCACGACATCGGCACCCGCAGCCCGAGCCGCGCCGGCGGTGCCGTCGTCGGAGCCGTCGTCGACCACCAGGATCTCTGCGCCGCCGGAGGCGTCGACCCCGGCGAGGGCGGCCCGCAGAGCGGTCACAGTGTCGCCGATGCGGCCGGCCTCGCAGTAGGCCGGCACGATCACCGAGAACCTCACAGCCCCGCCGCCTCCCCCGGCGTCTCAGCATCGTCGGTTCCGGCTTCGGGAGCCCGTCTCGAGCGCACTATGAGCCACGCGACCGCTGCGAGGCCGATCAGGGTGACCGCCATCGAGAACCACTCGACCGGGCTGCGGCCGTAGGTCAGGCGGACCTCGGTGTCGGTGGGCACCACGACCATGAAATTGGGGGTCACCCGGTACGGCCCCCTGGCGCCCGCGACGGACCAGTTGGGAAAGTACGACGTCTTCACCAGCACCGGCGATCCAACGCGATCCACCGTGAACGAGATCGAATGGTCCCCACGGACCAGGCCGCTGATCCGTGCCGGCTCAATGCTCTCTGCGGGCGCGACGTCAGGTAGGACATCCGCCAGCCGGCGCATCACCTCCTGCCGGCCCAGATCGGCGCCGGACAGCCCGTCGCCCGGCTCTCGGAGGACGTCGGGCAGGGTCATCCGGGGCCAGTCGGCGGGCCCGCCGGCCGCGAGCAGGGGTCCGTCCCCGTCGGTGGCTCCGAAGGCGCCGACCGATGCCTCGAGCCAGTCGTCGCTCGAGTCGTCGAGGCTCCCGACCACCACCGGCAGCGTGGACAGTCCTGTCACCGGAGCGCTGCCGGACACCGCGAACACGACCCACGGACCCAGCGTCGTCGAGCCGATCTCGGTGAGTCCGGCCGATGCCCGGGCCTGGCGCACCGCGTCGGAGGAGAACGCCATGTAGTAGCGAACCCCCATGAGCCTCATGTGCTCCACGCCCCTGGCGACATCGAGTCCCGAGTAGGGCAGGTCCCGCTGGGCCCGTGACGGGGCGGACGACAACTCGGACTGCATCAGGAAATGGTACGGGACGGTGGCCGAGGCCTCGAAGTAGAGACCCTCCATGGAGGCGATGCACCGATCGGTCCAGTACGGCAGCAGCATGGGCGCCATCGGCGTTCCGTAGGACCCGAGCCGTCCGGCCTCGTATTCCCAGAGGGCCGGGCCGCAGCCGTGGGTCTCGCCGATCCGGTCCATGGTCTCGACTAGATCCCAGTACTCGGAGCTGCCCCCGCCGTCGGCGGTCGGGCCCCTGCCCTCGTAGCCCTCGAAGTTGTACTCGACCCAGTACGAACCGAGATTCGACTCACTGGAACTGAACGGTCCCCACCGGTAGACGCCGTCGTCGCCGAGCTGCCCGCCGGGCAACGAGCGCAGCGGCAGCCCCACCATCACCATCACCGCGGCCGCAATCAGCGCCACCGCACCGCCGGCCGCAACCGTCCCCGCCGACCTTCGCACGAGCCCCGCCGGTGTCGCCTCCCGTACTTCTACGGCCCCCGCTCTTCCGACTTCGGCCTCTCCGGCTCCCGCTTCTCCGGCTCCCGCTTCTCCGGCTCCCGCCTCTCCGGCTCCCGCCTCTCCGGCTCCCGCTTCTCCGGCTCCCACTTCTCCGGCTCCCGCTTCTCCGGCTCCCGCTTCTCCGGCTCCCGCTTCTCCGGCTTCGTCGGCCCGCACCGCCAGCCACCGGTCCATGGCCGCTCGTCCCATCCGGATCGCCTCGCCCATGCCCAGAGCCGCCGTCAGGTACACGGTGAGGTAGTAGAAGGGCAGGATCCGGACATTCCAGAGGCGTCCCTCGGGCAGGATCACGAAGCCGGCGGCGACGATCGCTCCCGTCAACGCCAGCGCCATGCCGAGCCGTGCCCGCCTGAAGAACAGCAGCCCCGCTCCCACCAGCGCCAGGACGATGAACAGCTGCAGCGGCGGATCGTTCGTCAGGAAGCTGTAGTCGAACTCGCGGCGGGACCACAGCGAGGACAGGTAGCGGCGCTCCTTTCCCCAGCCCATGTCGTTGAGCAGGCTCCGGTTCCACCAGAACGGCAGCACCCACCAGGCGCTGAGAGCCGCGGCGAGCGCTCCGGTGGAGACGGTCCAGGAGAGCCGGCTGCGCCACTTGTGGGCGCGCCACGTCAGGACGAGCAGCAGCGCAGCCACCGCGGCCAGCGCGAAGAAGGCGGAGAACAGGTGCATCAGCCCGGTGAGGGCCAGCAGAGTGCCGGCCAGGACCCGGTGACGCCCCGAGGGCATGCCCCGCGCTGCCACGCCTATGAACAGGACCGCGCTGGCCAGGCCCAGCGAGTAGGCGAACTCGCCCGCCATGGTCGACATGAGGTTGCCGCCGTAGATGTTGAACGAGCGGTCGAACAGGAACAGCAGCGTGGCCACCGGAGCCAGCACCTGACCCTCGGTGGAGACCCCGCCCAGACGCGCCATCGCCCACACCGCCACAGGCAGCGCCACCACGCCGGCGATCGTCACCAGCTTCAGAGCGACGCCGTAGGGCATGGGTACCGCGAGCAGCGCGAGGGTGGCCGCGGCAACGGCCGCTCCCGCCCGCCAGCGGGGTCGTCCCCGCAGGCCGTACCACGCCCACCAGGCTGCCGTGGCGGGCAGCAGCAGCCCGGCCAGGGCGCGGTTGGCCACCGGGTCGTCGATGAACAGCTTGGCCGCCCCGGCTATCCCGGCCACACCCAGCGCGACGGTCCAGCACTGGCTGAGGGGCCGGCCCGCCCGACGGGCCGCCGCCATCACGACCGCGCCGGCCGCAAGGGCCACTGCGAGGTAGGCGAAGACGGCGGTATGAAGGTCGAGGCCCACGTCGATCATCACGACGAGCAGCGACGGGACCACCATGTAGAACGTGAATGCGGGAAAGCCGGCGTACCAGTCGTGGGTCCACCCGGTCAGCCTCAGCTCGCCGATGAGGACATCCCTCAGGTAGGCGGGTGCCCAGACGTGGGCTCCGAGGTCGCCCCCGGTGGGCGTGGTGTCGGTGAACCAGAGCCAGGGCCGCAGGTTGACGACCACGAACCCGACGACCGCGACGAGCACCGCCAAGAGCACCGCCACGTCGGGGACGAGCCCCCGGCGGCGACTGCTCAACACGGGCAAGTAGCATAAGTGGCCGAGCGGATAGGGAGCGACTCGTGTGTCGCAGTGCCGCCGAGGGCCTGGTCAATCCGGTGGGGCCGCGTCAGGCCAGCAGCACGACGACCGTGACCGCGTTGAAGGCAGTGTGCGACCACAGGGCCGCGCCGAGGCGCCGGGTGGCCAGCACCAGCAGGCCGTGCACGATCCCGATCACGAGCAGCGCCGGGAACTGCACCACCTGGAAGTGGACCACCGCGAACGCGAGCGAGGAGACCGTCACGGCGCGGACCGGCCCGAACCGGTCCCGCAGGGCCCCCTGGAGCAGACCCCGGAAGAACACCTCCTCGGTGAGGGGAGCCGCGATCACGGTCATGAGCACCAGCGCCGCGACCTCCAGGGGCGCCCCGGCCAGGTCGACGAGTTCTCGGGCCGGCGCCTCCACATCGACATCCTCGAACACTTCGAGGATCGGGATGTAGAGCAGCGGGAGCACCACCAACTGCAACAGCAGGCCGACGGCGATGCCCAACGGCACATCGACGGGCCGCATTCGCCAACCCATCTGCTCGGACCAGTTCAGGCCGCGGGACCGGGCCAGCAGCGGCGTCCCGAGCAGCCCGATCCACAGGGGAACCTGGAGCAGGACCAGTGCGCCCAGCGTCAACTCCGACGAAGCCTCCTCGCCGCCGGGGTCCACTCCCAGAAAGGCCACCACCGCGATCGCGCCGACCAGGCTCCCCAAGAACCCCAGAGTCCATCCGACCACCGCCCACTTCAGCCGCGTCGTGGCCGGCATACGGGACCTTGACGGCATGGATCGCCACCGTACCGGAAGAGGGCGCCACCGCATTCGGTGCGTCCCAACTCCGGCCGTCAACAGGCACGGAGCCGCTGAGCGCTGACTCTCCCAGACCGTTGGCCGGATTGGTCATGCCTCTCACACCGTGATGCATGCCATTGGATGCATGCCATTGGATGCATGCCATTGGATGCATGCCATTGATGGAGTCCGTCCATCTGCGAACATGGCGCGGTGACTACGGGAACCGCGCTGACTCGACGGTGGCGCGCCGCCGCCCTGCCCGCACTGATCGCCACCGTCCCGCTGGTCGGAATGTCCTTGCAGGGCGATGAGCGGCCGAGGGTCTATTCGGTGATCAGTCGGTACAGCTCGAATCCCTTCAAGATGATCAAGGGCACATATGATGAACTCGACTTCTTCCTGAGCCGGGGCAACTTCCGCCCGGTAGGACGACTGCTCGAGACTGTCGAGCACGGCTTCATCTTCGAGGCGGGAGAAGCGACCGGGCTGGCCCCCCATGTTGTCCATGGAGTGATCCGGCTTCTCATGGTGGTGCTTCTAGCGGGAGTAGCCGCATCGGTCGTGGCGGCGCTTGCACGGTCGGCGGGAGCAACGGCAGGCCACCCGCTCCTCGTTCTCTACCCGCTGATCTTGGGAACTGTGCTGGTTGCGAGTGGAAGCCACGGCCCCGACGCCCCCTATCGCTGGTTCAATCACATCACCTTGGTGCACTTCCCGCACACCATCATCGGAGCCGTCGTCCTGGTCCTGGGAATCGCGCTTGTTGTGGCACGCGACCGCGACATGGAGACCCGGCCCGTGAGACGAGCCGAACTCGCCGCTATGGCCGGCCTGGGCGGGCTGGCCGCCGTCTTCTACGATCTCGTGTACCTGGCACCCGCCCTGGCCGCCGTCTTCGTGGCAGCACGGGTCATCGCCGCCGGCCGGCCCGTCAAGGAGATCCTCGCGACCGCAGCGGTGAAGCGATGGGCTGCGCTGAGCGTCGGCTTCCTGGTCGTCTTCATCCCAGTCCGTATCGAGATCGCCCGCCGATGCTCCGAGGCGGACTGCTACGTCGGAACGGACATCAGCCTCTCTCCCGACGTCCTCAACCACTTCGGGCGTCGACTGATCGCGGGGACGCCGCCAGCCGGCTGGTTGCACAATGCTGAACTGGCGCGGCACTTCGGAATCGACCTGGGTCTGCGCGACCTCGCCACGAACGCGCTGACCGGAATCCTCCTGGTCGCCATCGCCGCTGTGGCAGTGGCCACGGTCATCTCGGTTTCCAGGGCCGGGGGGCACGGGCGGAACTTGGCCCGACCGGGAGTCCTGTCGGAGGCCGCCGAGACTGGATCGCCGCCCCGATCCCCCCTCCCCCGAGTCCTGTCGGAGGCCGCCGAGACTGGATCGCCGCCCCGATCATTCCGTCTCGCGCTGGCCCTGGCGTTGATCGGAGCGGCCGGTGCTTCGCTCTCGGCACTGCTGGCGAGCCTCGTGACGGTCGTGCAGAATATCGAGCCGAGAGCCATAGATGCCTGGCGTGAGACCCTCCTGACCCAGGTTGCCTGGTCGTTCTTGATCTCCGCGTGCCTGGCAGCCACCCTGGGCGCAGTCCGATATCGAAGCTCCAGGCAGATCGCAGTGGGCCTAGCAGCCGCGCTGCTCGCCGCATCTCTGACGGCCACGCTTCTCGCCAACTGGCGAATGGCCCAGGCGGACAGACAGACCCCACTCTCGTCAATCACCAGCCAGATCTCGGCTGCCGTGATCAACCTCGACACCACCGAGAACGGCAACGCCCGCCGCTGTTCGCTGATAGACGCATACTCCGAACTGGTTCCCGACCACCTGAACATGGGCGGACCGGCCGTACAGGAGCATCTCGACCATCTCATGCTCCAACGACACGGCTGGCCGTTCTGCGATCGGACCCGGTATTGAAGACCCGGTCTTGAAGAAGAACAAGAAGACCAGTTGACTGCCTCGCAGGGAAGTCAGGCGCCGCCGGACTAATCTGAGTGCCGTGGCTGACAGCACGCCGCCGCCCCCTCCGCCGCCCCCGCACGACGGCAAGCGGTCCCGGTCGCCGTTGCGGCCCTCTCCGGAGTCACAGCGTCGCTCGCGCCTGGTGGTATGGCTGATGATCGGCGCGATCATCGCCATCTTTCTGGCCACCACCATGCTCCCCAGCGATTCGGGCAACGAGATCTCCTACCCGGACTTCCTCGACCGGGTGACCGAGGGCGGGATCGTTCAGGGCACCTACAACAACAACAGCGGGAGCATCAAGGCAACAGCCGTCGACGGCACCGAATACGCCTCCAACGGCCCGCTGCCGCTGCCCGATGCCGACACCGCGCTGATCAACGAGCACGTCCCGGAGTTCCGCTACGAGACTCCCGAGACGAACTTCTTCCTGTCGATACTGCCGCTCCTGCTGCCCATCGGGCTGCTCATCCTGTTCTTCTGGTGGATGCAGCGGCGGGCTCAGGGGCAGATGGGCAGCATCATGTCGATCGGACGGAGCCGGGCCAAGACCTACACCACCGAGCGGCCCGGCACGACCTTCGACGACGTCGCCGGCTACGAGGGCGTCAAGCAGGAGATCACCGAGATCGTCGACTTCCTCAAGACGCCGGAGCGCTTCGCCGAGATCGGGGCCCGGGTGCCGAAGGGCGTGCTGCTGGTGGGCCCCCCGGGCACGGGCAAGACGCTGATCGCCAAGGCCGTGGCGGGCGAGGCGGGCGTGCCGTTCCTCTCGGTGACGGGCTCGGACTTCATGGAGATGTTCGTGGGAGTCGGCGCCAGCCGGGTCCGCGACCTGTTCCAGTCGGCCCGCAAGATGGGCAAGGCCATCATCTTCATCGACGAGGTCGACTCGATCGGCCGCAAGCGGGGCGCGGGCCTCGGAGGGGGCCACGACGAGCGCGAGCAGACCCTCAACCAGATGCTCTCGGAGATGGACGGCTTCGAGGGGTCCGAGGGGATCGTGATGATGGCCGCGACCAACCGGCCCGACATCCTCGACCCCGCCCTGCTGCGGCCGGGACGGTTCGACCGCCAGGTCGTGGTGCCGCTGCCGGAGCTGTCGGACCGTCACGCCATCCTCGAGGTACATGTCAAGGGCAAGCGAACGGCCGAGAACCTGGACCTCAATGTGGTGGCCCGGGGCACGCCGGGGATGAGCGGCGCCGACCTGGCCAACCTGATCAACGAGGCCGCCCTGTACGCGGTGCGCGAGGGCGACGAGGAGATCGGGGCCCGGCACGTCGAGATGGCCCGCGACCGGGTGATCATGGGCCAGAAGCGCGAGTCGCTGGCCCTGACCGACGACGAGAAGGAGGCCATCGCCTACCACGAGGCAGGCCACGCCGTGTGTGCGGCGGTGCTCCCGACAGCCGACCCGCTTCACAAGGTGACGATCATCCCCAGCGGGATGGCGCTGGGCGTCACCATGCAGCTGCCCGAGGAGGACCGCCACATCTACCGCTCCGACTACATCCGCGACCGCCTCGTGGTGATGTTCGGCGGCCGTATCGCCGAGGAGCTCGTGTTCGGGATCAGCAGCACCGGCGCCGCCGACGACCTGATGCGGGCCACCGCACTGGCGCGGTCGATGGTCCGGGAGTGGGGCATGTCCACCGAGATCGGCCCGATGGCGTGGGGATCACAGAACCAGGTGTTCCTGGGCGAGGACCTGGTGCAGACCCGCGACTACAGCGACGAGACGGCCCGGGTCATCGACGAGGAGACCGAACGCATCCTGCGCGAGCAGCAGGAGCGGTGCCTCCAGACCCTCACCGAGTACCGCTACGGGCTCGACCTGGTGGCCAGGGCCCTGCTCGAGCACGAGACCATCAGCGGAGAGGAAGTCGACCGCCTCATAGCGGTGTCCCGCGAAGGCTCGCGGGCGGGCGACGGGGCCGACACCACGCCGAGTGCCCGCGCACCGTCCGGCGACGACGGCGCGCCGCGTGCCGACATGCCGTCCGGCGACGACAGCCCCCCCGGCGCCGAGGGCAACGGCGCAGGCGCCCCCAGCAGCGTCCCCAGTTCCACGGCCTGACACCCGGACCGAGGCCGGTCGGCTCACCGAGGCCGGCCGGTCGGCTCCCGGATCCCCTCGAGGGGGCGGCGGGGTAGCGGGTCAGCGGATCCCGTCGATGGGCACCGGTTCGTCGGTGGCCACGCCCAGCGAAGCCGAGCGAGACGTGAGACCGACCAGCTCACGGCCGACAACGACCGGCGCCGACGACTCCACCTGCACCAGGAACCGGTCAGAGCCCAGCGACGCCAGCGACAGCCTGCGGCTCCGGCCGGGCCCGATCTCGGTGGAGCGGACCAGTTCGCCGTCGACGCTCACGTCGACCTCGGCGATTCCCGCCGCCGACGGGTTGACGATCACCAGGGCCCCGGCGTCGCCCAGCTCGATGTCGCGGTCCGAGGCGGGCACCTCCGCCGGCACCAGCCAGCGACGGGAGGCGCCGTCGGCACCGCTCGTCGCCGTCGAGCCGGCCACATCCGCCTCACCGGCGCCGGCGGGATCGGCAGTCGAGGTGACGCTGGTGATCGACGCGGCCACCGGTACAGCATCCAGGGAGCGGGCTGCCAGGGAGCGGACGACCACGCTGAAGTGGCCGATGCCATCCAGCCGTCCCTGCTCGGACAGGTCGACCAGAACGGTCCGGCCCGGGCGGACCGTGATCTCGATGGGGTTCACCTGGATTCCCGGATCCTCGGGAATGATCTCCAGGTCCACCTCCGCGACGTCGGTGGTCGACGGGTTGGACACGGCCACGACGTCCCTCCTGGAAGCCCCGACCGCGGCAACCGGAAGATGCCACAGATCGGCGGCGCCTGCGACCGCCGGAGCGGTGCGGGCGCCGCGGCCGGCGACGGGGCCGTCGGAGATCTGGATCCACGACGCGGCCACACGGCCGGAGACGACGTTGATGAAGGCGGCGACCGTCGCGGCCACCGTGACCTCGTCCGTCACGTCCACGGCCACCACCCGCTGGGCCGGTATGACGAGCCCGTCGATCGAGTCCCGGCCCACATCGGCCACCAGTTCGATGTCGGCCACCGCGACGTCCGGGAACGGGTTGAGCAGCATCACCACGAAGCGCTCCCGCTCCACCGCCGAGCGGGTGGCGCCGTTGGAGACAACCCAGCTGTCGGCCACCCGGGTGAGGCAGGGCGAACGGCCCACCCCTCCTTGTGACGCAGTGAGGATCTGCTCCACGACCACGTCGGAACCCTTGGCCTCGACCATCACCCCGACCCAGTCGGCTCCGGGCACCGCGTCGGACGGCTGGAGCAGGGCGCGGCCCCGGGGCTCTATGTCCATCTGGAACATCGCCGGTTCCTGCACCGCAGACCCGCCGGGCAGCACCGACACGGTGACGGTTCGCGGCTCATCGGATCCGTTGGCCATCTGGACCGTCAACTCGGCGATTCCCGACGGCCCGCTGCCGCCCGGACAGAACCATGTGTTCACCACCGCGGTCGGAGCGACCAGAGCCGACGTGTACTGGTATTCGACGTCCGATTGCGGGCGATCCGCCAGATCGACGAGAACGCCGGCCAGCAACAGGCCGGCGATGGCGACAATGGCGAGCACTCGCATCGAACCCATCACGACCGGTCCATCCGGCGGCGCAGCCAAGCCAGCGCCAGCACGAAGGGCGCGGCCGCACCGACCAGCTGGCCGCCATGACGCCACCAGGGCGCCGAGTAGGACAACTGCACCTCCCCGGAGGAGGGGGGCCGGTAGACCCTCGTCCACGACAGCGCCTCACGCCTGGGAACGGGCTCGCCGTCCGCGCTGAGTTCCCAACCGGGCCGCGGTGTGTGGCTGACCAGGATCTCCGCGCCACCGGGAATCCTCGCGGTCCACGGCGGACCGTCCCCGGAGAACAGCGACGCGCCGGTGGCCAGCGGTCGACCCTCGAGGTCTGTGAAGTCCTCGATCCCCTCGTCGAACCCCGGCGAATAGAGGGCCCGCATCGGCACCCAGGCCGTGTTCACGAACATGTCGACCGCGCTGTTGGTGCCTTCCACCAACTCGAGATCGAGCTGGTCGTGCATGGCTCCCGCGAGGCCGGCAGGCACCGGCCGGGCGTCGGCGGCGGCAACGAACGGCGCCGGCGCAAGCCGGTGCAGCAGCACCACGTAACGCACTCCCAGACCGGCCAGCAGTCGCCCGCCCCGCGCCGTGCGGCCCTGCTCGATCTCCTCGATCACCGACTCGAAGAGATCAGCCCGACCCTGATCGAACGGAACGGCACGATCGAGGAGCGTCACCGAGTCCCCGCCGGTGGCCGCCCAAGCGACGCCGGGGGCGAAACTGTGCCCTTCGACGGCCAGGAACTCGGGCGAGCCGATCCACAGCACGCGGTAGGCGCCCTCCAGAACCGGGGCCTCGAAACGCAGTGCCGCGTGGTGATCGCTGGCTACCAGGCCCCACCGCCCGTCCTCCAGCGAGCCGATGCTGCCCACCGCCAGCAGCAGCGAGGCCAGCGCCGTCACCGGCACCAGCGCCTGCCTCCAGCCGAAGTGGCTGAACCGCAGGTCGTGCTCGATCGACAGCACGGCCATGCCGCACAGCCCGGCCACCGCCACGGCCGCCGGCGCCAGCAACAGATGCAGGTCGGGAAGCCCGAACGGCAGCATTCCCCGCTCGGCGGCGAGCGCGACGGCCCAAGCGACCACGGCCACCATCCACAGGCGCACCGACTGCTCCAGGCGCCATCCCCTCCCGAGCAGCAGAGGCACGGCCATCGGGACGGCGAACAGCCAGACCAGCGACGGTGGATCGCCTCCCCCGACCGCGAAGCGCAGGATCTCGCCGAAGGAGGCCTCACCGGCGGACCCGTCGCGCCCGTCGGCGACGAACCCCCAGTCCGGGCCCGACGCGACCAGGTCCACCGCGGTCGGGAAGGCGAGGAAGACGAGCGCCGGCACGGACAGCCCGGTGGCGGCCACCAAGCGGGGAACCCCTTCGGGCCGGCCGGCGAGCAGGCTGCCCGCCACCAAGCCCGCCGCCAGCAGCGCCACGAGCCCGGCCGCGGCCGGGACCACCAGCGCGGCGGCCCCCGCCGCAGCCCCCAGCGACACGTACACGTAGAGGTGGCCCCGCAGTCCCTGGGGGCCCTGCCGGAACGGCGCGGCCCGCGACGCCCTCAGCAGTTCCTTGAGCATCCACGGCGCGGCCGCGTAGCCGACCAGACCGGCCAACGACCCGCTGGCCACCGACGCCGGCGCCAGCGGAACCAGCAGGTAGGCGATCAGCGCGCTGGCCTGGGCCCGGCGCGAGCCGGTCGCGGCCAGCAGCCGGTAGGAGCCGGCCAGCCCGACGACGATCAGCGCGACGACGGCCAGTGTGCGAACCAGCGCCATGCTGTCGAGG
Organism: Acidimicrobiia bacterium; assembly: GCA_021296315.1. GTDB lineage: Bacteria > Actinomycetota > Acidimicrobiia > Acidimicrobiales > Aldehydirespiratoraceae > Aldehydirespirator. The sequence continues at coordinate 37,942 of JAGWAO010000001.1, forward strand.
ACCCAGCCCAGCAGGCCGAGATACACCAGGATTCCCAGATTCGAGGACGGCGCTCCGGCATTGCGCTCGCTCCACCCGCCCCACCACGCCTTCAGCAGGTCGGAGGCGGTCTCGGGCAGCGCGACGAAGTCCCCGACCGCGGGGACGCCTCCGGACAGGAGCCGGCGCGATCCGAACAGGACGACCCCGAGCACCACGATCCAGGTGATCCACGCCAGCCGGGTGGTTCCCGTGCGCAGGCCCCCGAACACGCCCCGGCCGGCGGCGCCGAGCAGACCGGAGGGCTCACTGCCGGACTGCCCGCTGGACTGCCTCCTGAGTGAAGCCAGGACGCGGACGCTGCCGAAGTACTGCAGAGCGGTCACGTCGGCTTGACGCACCCGTCGCACCGACGCGTTGGCCTGGCGGCGCTGGGCCACGACATCGAGCCGGGAGATGTTCCAGATCCAGGCACGGATCACGTCGCGGGCCCGGCCGAACCGGGCGGTGAAGACGTCCAGCACAACCTCCGAGAGCGCCATCAGCAGAGCCACCGGCAACAGCAGGGTGAGCGAGATGCGGCCGTGGTTGACCAGCATGGCCCGCAGCGCGTGGCGGGTCTCGGTGAGCTTGGCGTCGTCGACCCCCGTGCGGGAGACGAGGGCTTCCCGGTGCCGGGCCACGGCGCTCCCGGCGAACATCACCCGAGCCCCGGCCATCTGGGCCCGCCAGCACAGATCGACGTCCTCGCCCCGGAAAGTCATGCCCCCGTCGAAGCCACCGAGGCGCACGAACAGATCTGTGCGGATGAGCAGCACCGCCGACGGAAGGGCGAACACGTCGCTGACGCCGTCGTGCTGCTCCTGGTCGAGATCCTCTGCGCCGACCCGCTCGGCGGGCACGCCGAAGCGGTCGACGTCATAGCCGGCGTGCTGGATGATCTCGGGCCGATCCCATTGGACGATCTTGGGACCGACTATGCCGGCGTTGCTCCTCAGCGCTTCGGCCACGAGGGTGGTGACCGCGTCGGGCGCCAACGCCACGTCGTCGTGGCACACCAGCAGGAAGTCGGCTTCGATGCCCGCATCGAGCACCGCGTTGGCCGCCTGGGAGAACCCTGTGGTCCCGGTGCCGTCGATCACCACGGCATCGGCGATGACCTCCGACACCCGCGGGCCGATCCCGGAGGAGGCTGCGTCCACGACGGCGGTGCTCAAGTACTCGTAGTCCTGCAAGGACAAAGACTCGAGCGTCTCCACGAACCAGTCGCCGGGCTCATGGGCCACCACGACGGCCAGCACCGTCGGGATGTGGGGGCGAGGCGGGCCGGATGCTTCGGAAGCAGGTGCGGCGGTATGGGCGGACGCGTCGATCAACCGAGGCTAATGGCCGCCCCTTCCACGGGGGTGCCACTGTCACACTCAGGTATTGTGCTTCCCGCTCTTGTTCGCTCCGCTCACGGGCCGCTCGGGCCACGGCCCCGCAAGCTCGGCCTCTGGGCCCAGGCCTCCAGCAGCTCCGAGGACGTCACCACCGTGGCCACCATGGCCAGGGAGTGTTCGATCACGGATTCCGCGTAGCCCGCAGGGACGCCCGCCACCGCATCCCGCACCAGCACGACCTGGTAGCCGAGATCGACGGCGCTGAGGCACAAGCCCATGACGCCCACATTCACCGACACGCCGGTGGCCACAACGGTGGTCACGCCGAGGTTCCGCAGGGTCTGATCGAGCGAGGTGGAGGTGAACGGCGTCAGGCCGTGTCCCCGGGCCGCGATCAGGTCCCGGGAATCGTCCCCGAGCTCGGGCACGAGCCGCGCCCCGTCGCTCCCGGCGAGAGTCGGGGCGATCCCCTGCTCACGGCGCAGCTTGTCGGCCAGCCCGAGGATCCGGCAGTTGACGGCGCCGCCCGCTCCGTCGGCGCGAGTCTGCACGACGCAGTGGACCACACGCGCCCCCACGTCCCGGGCCGCGTCGCACACAGCCGCGGCGGCGCGGACCGTCCCAGCCGCCGCCACCTGCTCGGCCAGGGCCTGCATCATGGCGTCCTCACCGACGACTCCCCTCTGCAGCTCCATGGTCAGCACCGCAGTCGAGGCTGGATCAACCAGCGCGGCCAGCACCTCGACCCCCCGCCCGGATGCCGTCGTCATGCGATCACCGCCGTCACGCCATCACCGCCGTCACGCCATCACCGCCGTCACGCGATCACCGTCGTCATGCGATCAAGTGTGGCACGCCTCTAGTGTGCGCGGTGATGCGCTGTCCAGGCAACGACCGGTAGGCAGCGGTGCGGGTCCTCGTCACCGGCGCCACGGGCTTCGTGGGCCGCCATCTCGTGGCGCACCTGGCCGCGGCCGGCGACGAGGTGACGATCAGCGAAGCCGAGATATGTGACCCCGAGTCGCTGGAGGCCGATTTTCTCCAAGGACGCCCGGACACCGTGTACCACCTGGCTGCCCAGGCCGATGTGCAGGCGAGCTTCATCGAGCCGGCCACCACCCTGCGGGTCAATGTGGAGGGAACGTCCAACGTCCTCGAGGCGGCCCAGCGGGCCGGTGCCGGCCGGGTGGTGGTCATCAGCAGCGCCGACGTCTACGGGCGAGTCGAGCCCGCCAGCCTCCCCGTCGACGAGACGGCCGCCATGCGCCCGGTGACGCCCTACGGCGCCAGCAAGGCCGCGGCCGAGATGGTCTGCGTGCAGGCCGGCCTGGGCCGCGGGCTCGACGTGATCCGGGCCCGGGCCTTCAATCATCTCGGCCCCGGCCAGAGCGATCGCTTCGTTGCGGCCGCGCTGGCATCGCGCGTCGCGGCCAATGAGCGCACCGGTTCGGAGGTGGTCCGGGTCGGGAACCTGCACGCGAGACGCGACTTCACCGACGTGCGCGACGTGGTCCGGGCCTACCGGCTGCTGGCCACCAACGGTGCCGCCGGCGAGGCCTACAACGTCTGTAGCGGCGCGGCCCGCGGCATCTCCGGGCTGGCGGAGGCCCTGATCGCCAGGGCCAGGCGCCCGATGCGCCTCGCGACCGACGGCGAACTGCTGCGCCCGGTGGACGTGTCCGAGGTCAGGGGCGACCCGTCGAAGCTGCGCGACGCCACCGGCTGGCGTCCCGAGATCCTGCTGGAGCAGACTCTCGACGACCTCCTGGACTACTGGCGGTGTCGGACCGCGGAATCGTTGGACCCCCGGCGCGGAACCGGCACCGGGGCGGAGTCGGAACTGCCGAGCCGGGGCGATAGCCAGTAGCCCATGGCCAGACGCGCCCTGATCACCGGCATCACCGGCCAGGACGGCTCGTACCTGGCCGAGCTGCTGCTCGAGGGGGGCTACGAGGTCATCGGCATGGTGCGCCGCTCCAGCATCGTCAACTACGAGCGCATCGCTCACATCCAGGACTGCATCCGGATCGTGACCGGGGACCTGCTCGACCAGGTCTCGATGATCGAGATCCTCCGGACCTACCGGCCCGACGAGGTGTACAACCTGGCCGCGCAGTCCTTCGTGCAGACCTCCTTCAGCCAGCCGGTGCTGACCGGCGAGACCACGGCCCTGGGGGTGACGCGGATACTCGACGCCATCCGGCTCGTGGACGGCGACATCCGCTTCTACCAGGCCAGCTCGTCCGAGATGTTCGGAAAGGTGCACGAGGTCCCCCAGAACGAGGAGACGCCGTTCCACCCCCGCAGCCCCTACGGGGTGGCCAAGGTCTACGGGCACTGGATCACCGTCAACTACCGGGAGTCCTACGGGCTGCACGCAACCTCGGGGATCCTGTTCAACCACGAGAGTCCGCGCCGGGGCATGGAGTTCGTGACCCGCAAGATCACTCACGCCGCGGCCCGGATCAAGCTCGGCCTCGCCGACGAGTTGCGCCTCGGCAACCTCGAAGCCGAGAGGGACTGGGGATACGCGGCCGACTACGTCGAAGCGATATGGAGCATGCTGCAGCAGGACGAGCCCAGCGACTACGTGATCTGCACGGGCAAGACCCATTCGGTAAGGACGCTGTGCGAGTTGGCGTTCGAGTACCTGGGACTGGACTACCGCGACCACGTCGTCACCGATGAGCGCTTCATGCGCCCGGCAGAGGTCGACTTGCTGGTAGGCGACTCGTCCAAGGCGACCGCGGCTTTCGGGTGGCGCCCGAAGACGTCGTTCGCGGAACTGGTCAGGCTGATGGTCGACGCAGATCTGGCGCTGCTTCAGAGCCGCCCCGGCGGTACGGGCCGATGATCACTGTTCTGGCCGGCGGCGTGGGCGCGGCCCGTTACCTGGCCGGCCAGTTGCTGGTGACGCCGGACACCGACGTGACGGCGGTGGTGAACGTGGCCGACGACGTCGAGTTGCACGGGCTGCATATCAGTCCGGACATCGACACCATCATCTACACCCTGTCGGGGGCCATCGACACCGGTCGGGGCTGGGGCCTGGCCGACGAGACATGGAACGCTCTGGATGAACTGAGAGCGCTGGGGCTTGACGCCTGGTTCAACCTCGGGGACCGCGACATAGGCACCCATCTGTTCCGCACGACCCTGCTGCGCGAGGGGCTGAGCCTCAGCGACGTGACCGCCCGCCTGGCTTCGGCCCGGGGCCTGCGCTGTCGCGTGCTGCCGGTGAGCGACCAGCCGATCGAGACCCGGGTGACTCTGGCCTCGGGGGGCGAGATCGGTTTCCAGGAGTACTTCGTGCGCCTCGCTCACGGCGTGGCCATCTCCAGGGTGCGCTTCGCCGGAGTGGACGAGGCCCATCCGGCTCCAGCGGTGCTCGATGCGATCGCAGCCGCCGACGTAGTCGTGATCGCGCCCTCCAACCCCGTGGTGTCGATCGGCCCGGTCCTGGCCGTCGACGGCGTGACCGAGGCGCTCGCCGCCCGTCGCGAGCGCAACGTGGCCGTGTCGCCGATCGTGGCGGGCGCGGCCCTCAAGGGCCCCGCCGACCGGATGCTCCGGGAGCTGGGCGAGGAGTCAAGCGTGGTGGGAGTGGCCCGGCGCTACCGGGAGGTGATCGCCGCCCTGGTGATCGACGAGGCCGACGCCGATCTGGCCTCCGCGGTGGCCGCCACCGGGGTGCGCCCGGTGGTCGCGCCCACGATCATGTCCTCGCCCGAGGCCGCGGCCGAACTGGCCCGCCGCACGGTGGCTGCGGTCCGGCCGTGAGCATGGGACCCCAATTCAAGAGCGCGGCTCATGTCATGAGCCTGAAGAGACCGTGAATCTGGATCCCGCGTCGCACTCGGCCTCAGCGGTGAGGCCGAGAATGTCGCCGTGAGTCTGGAGATCCTCGGAATCGAGGGCATCGGCGAGGTGCGCCCCGGCGACGACTTGGCCGCGCTGATCGTCGAAGCGGCCGGTGGGGACCTGCTCCGGGACCGCGACTGCCTGGTGGTCACCCAGAAGATCGTGTCCAAGGCCGAGGGTCGGCTCGCGGCCGTCGACCCCGCCGACCCGCTCAGCCACAAGCCTCTGGTGGAGGCCGAGTCGGTTCGGGTGCTGCGCCGCCGCGGGGACTTGGTGATCTCGGAGACCGCCCACGGTTTCGTGTGCGCCAACGCCGGAGTCGATCTGAGCAACGTCGAAGAGGGGTTCGCCGCCCTGCTGCCGGCCGATTCGGACCGCTCGGCCCGGCGCATCCGCGACCGCATCAGAGCCCTCGCCGGCGTCAAGGTCGCAGTGGTGGTCTCCGACACGTTCGGCCGCCCGTGGCGCCGGGGCGTTACCGACACCGCCATCGGCTGCGCGGGCATCGCCGCGATGGTGGACCTGCGGGGCACCACCGACGCGCTGGGCCGCGAGCTGAAGGTGACAGAGGTGGCGCTGGTCGACGAGATCGCGGCCGCCGCCGACCTAGTCATGGGCAAGGCCAAGGGCGTGCCCGTGGCCATCGTCAGGGGCCTGGAGGAAGCCTGGTTCCGCACCGGGTCGGTGCGAGAGGAGATAGTCCGCCCCCCCGCCGACGACCTCTTCCGCTAGAGGCGGTGACACCGGCGCGGCTGCTGACCGACGTTGTTCGAGCGGTGCCTCCCGGAGCGCTAGAGTTCGTTCGCCAACTCACGGACCGCTCGCTCCACAGCCTCTCAAGGTGCTCGCGAACTCCTGGTGAAATGTCGCCTGCCCGCCCGGTTGCCTGGTGACAAACCGTCCATGTCGAGCAGCGTCACACCCCCTGTGATGTCGCCTGCC
>JAGWAO010000035.1 GCA_021296315.1 Acidimicrobiia bacterium
GGGCACCTTGTTGCCGAAGCCGCCGCCGATGTCGGGGCTGACGATGCGGATGTTCTGCTCGGGCAGCCCGGCCACCAGGGCGAACAGCGTCCGGTGGGCGTGGGGCGCCTGCGACGTCATGTAGATGGTGGCCTGGCCGGTCACCGAGTTGACGTCGGCCACGATCCCGCAGGTCTCCAGCGGCGCGGGGTGCGAGCGCGGGTAGTGAGTGGTGAGCGACACCACCCGGTCCGCGCCGGCGAAGGCGGCCTCGGTGGCGGCCTCGTCGCCGGTCTCCCAGGTGTAGGCCAGGTTGTCGGTCTGGCCCTCCTTCTCGTCGCGGATCAGCTCCGCGCCGTCGGCGAGGGACTGCTGGGGCGTGGTGATGGCGTCGAGCATCTCGTAGTCCACGTCGACCAGCTCGGCCCCGTCGGCGGCCGCGTACGGGTCGGTGGCGATGACCGCGGCGACCTCCTGGCCCTGGTAGCGGACCTTGTCGGTGGCCAGCACGGCCTGGGTGTCGCCCGAGAGGGTCGGCATCCAGGCCAGTCCGTGCGCGTCCATCAGCTCGCCGGTCACCACGGCCAGCACGCCTTCGACCGCGGTTGCCGCCTCGGTGTCGATGCCGTTGATGCGGGCGTGGGCCACCGGCGAGCGAACCAGGGCCATATGCAGCATCCCGGGCAGCACGATGTCGTCGAGGAAGTTGCCCTGGCCCTCGATCAGCCGGGCGTCCTCCACCCGCTTGACGCTGTGGCCGATCCCGCCGATCTCGGGAGGCGTCGTCGTTGTGTCAGTCATGTCGTGCTCCCTTTCAGCCGTCGCCGTTGCCGGACGACGCTGCAGCCGCCGCGGCCTGGATGGCCTTGACGATGTTCATGTAGCCGGTGCACCGGCACAGGTTCCCCGATATGGCCCAGCGGACCTCGTCGTCGGACGGTGCCGGGTTGTCCTCGATCAGGGCCGCCCCCACCAGCATCATGGCCGGGGTGCAGAAACCGCACTGCAGGCCGTGCTCGTCGCTGAACGCCTGCTGGACCGGGTGCAGCCCGTCGGCGGTCTTGAGGCCCTCGACCGTGGTTACCTCCCGTCGGTCGGCCTGCACCGCCAGCATGGTGCACGACTTGACCGGGGTGCCGTCCACCAGAACGGTGCAGACCCCGCAGCTCGTCGTGTCGCAGCCGATATGGGTGCCGGTGAGCCCGGCGCCGGTGCGGATGTGGTCGACCAGCAGCCGGCGGGGCTCTACGTCGGCGGTGTGGTCGGTCCCGTTGATGTTGATCGTGATCTCCATGTCTCCCCCTCTCAGGCCTGTGCCTGCTCGGCCGCGGCCGCGAGGGCCCGGCGAGTGAACGCGGCCACCACTTGGCGCTTCCAGCGGGCTGAGCCCCGCACGTCGTCGCGGGGCTCGGAGGCCGCCGCGGCCGCCTCACCGGCCTCGGCGAACAGCTCGGCGCTCGGGGCGTTGCCCACCAGCAGCGCCTCGGCGTCGGTGGCCTTGCGGTTGATGGGCGCCACCGAGGTCATGGCCACGCCGGCAGCCGAGATCGTGCCGTCGGCAGCCAGCTCGAGATGGGCGGCCACCCCGACGGTGGCGTAGTCGCCGACCTTGCGCTCCAGCTTCTGGTACGAGCCGCCGGACGGACCCGAGGGCACCGGGATTTGCAGGGCAACCACCATCTCGTCGTCGCTGAGCGAGCTGGTGAAGAAGTCCACCACGAAGTCTCCGATGTCGATGGTCCGCGAGCCCGACGGCCCCTGGGCGACAACCCCCGCGCCCGTGGCCAGCAGGACCGAGTTCCAGTCCCCCTCGGGGTCGCAGTGGGCCACCGACCCACACATGGTTCCCAGGTTGCGTACCAGCGGGTCTGAGATCCACGGGGCAGCTGATGCCACCGCACCGGACACCGCTCCGGAGGCGGCAATATCGGCGTGACGGGCCAGCGCTCCAATATGGAGGTGCCCGTTGTGGTGCTCGATGGTGTCGAGTCCACCGATCCGGTTGATGTCCACCAGCTTCGAAGGTGTCGCGAAGCGCAGCTTCATCATCGGCAGCAGGCTCTGCCCGCCGGCAAGGAACCGGGTCTCGTCACCCCCCTCGGCCTTGGCGGCAATGGCCTCCTCCACCGACGAGGCGGCTATGTAGTCGAATCGGGCTGGCAGCATCCTGCACCCCCAATTGTCGCGGTCTTTGTCGATTCCCCGCGGGGCCGCGAACCTTACACGACGGTGCGGTGTCCCGCCCACGCGAGCGGACCTCGGAGCGGCAATTCGGTCAGGGGTACGCTGACGGATGCGCGCCGCCGGATCCCCGAAACCCCCGGGACGGTTCGCGGCGCTCGGCAATCGCCACTTCCGGCTGCTCTTCGTGGGCGGGCTGTTCACGTTCCTCACCATGCAGGTGGCCGGCATCGCCCGGGCCTGGCTCGCGTTCGAGCTGACCGGCACCAACACCGGCCTCGGCGGTGTGATGCTGGCCTTCGGACTGTGCAGCATCGTCGCCATCCCCTACGGGGGCGTGATCTCCGATCGCTTCCCCAGGCGCAATGTGCTCTTGGTGGCAGGCGTCCTGCAGGCTGCAACCCCCATCTGCCTCGGCGTGGTCGTGGCCACCGGCACTGAGACGTACTGGATCCTGATCGCCGCCAGTGTCGTCCAGGGCGGAGTCATCTCGATCCTGGCGCCGGCCCGGCTCTCCTTCATTTCCGAGATCGTCGGCCGGGAGTCCATCACCAACGCGGTATTCCTGTCGATGTCCACCGTGCAGCTGGCCCGGGTGGCCGGTCCGGCAGCCGCGGGCGCCCTGATCGGTGTGGCGTTCTTCGGCCTGGCCGGCGTCTTCTTCGCGGCAGGGGTGCTCGGGATCCTGAGCGTTGTCCTGCTGTTCGGCCTGCCCCGGGGAAGTCCGTCGAGCCACTCGGGTCGCAGCGCGCTGGGCGACATCGCCGACGGCTTGAGATTCGTTCGATCCCGCCCGGACCTCGTGCACCTGCTGTTGGTGTCGTTCGGGGTGGTGCTGATCGGCTTTCCCCACATGGCGTTCCTGCCGGTAGTGGCCGAGCAGGTTCACAACAGTGGATCGACCGGCTTCGGCTTCCTCAACGCAGCCGCGGCGGTGGGCGCCGCGGTGGGCTCCATCTCGCTGGCCAACCTTGAGCGACGAAGGCTGCGCCCGTTCCAGACCCGCAGCGGCCTGGCCTTCGGCGCCTCGCTCGCCGTGTTCGCGGTGATGCCCGGCTTCTTGGCTGCTCTGGCCGCAATGGCGGTGGTGGGAGCCACCTCCAGCGTGTTCCAAGCCCTCAACAACTCCATGCTGCTCACGTCGACACCGGTCGAGTACCACGGCCGGGTCCAGAGCCTGCTGATGCTCAGCTTCTCGGGTTTCGCCATAGCGGCGCTGCCCATCGGAGTCGTTGCCGACGCCATCGGGATCCGCACGACCCTGGTAGTGCTCGGTGTGCTGGTGATCGCGGTGATGACCGTGGCTCGGATCGTCGAGCCGCGCCACATACCTGAGGAGACAACACTATGAGTAGACGCGAAGAGGAGGCCGAGCTTGCGAGGCCGTGGCCCGAGCGGCCCGTGAGCGAAGCGAACAAGAGCGGGAAAGGCAACGCTTCACCGCGGGGCGGCTGCACTTGCCCGCCCATCTACTGAAGGAGGCAGCCATGGCCGGCGATACGAGCAGCGATCACGTCGCGGGCGCGGGTGCGCCCTCCGCCGAGTCGGTGGTGCGCGCCTACTGGGAGAGAGTCTGGCTCGAACGGGATCTCGACGCGCTGGAAGACCTGGTGACCGATCCGGTCGTGCGCCACACCGCCGAGGGCACTCAGTCCCTGACCGGCCGCGAGTACCGTCGACGGCTCGCCGACGCCTTCGAGACGGTCCGGGCCATCGAAGTGAGCATCGACTCCATTGCCGCCGATGGTCTGATCGTGTGGGTGCGTCTCACCCTCCGGGGGGTGAGCCTGGCCACCGCGGCTCCGATGTCGCTGGCCTGGCTGGGGCAGTACCGGATCGAAGGTGGGCGCATCGCCGAGCTGTGGGCCCTCCACCAGCCGGGCGCCGACTGGTCGGCGTAGAGGCCGAGCGAGAGGGGCGTGTCACCATGCGATCTGCCAGGACGTTGAGCGAGGCCCCTGGGCCCGAGCGGCCCGTGAGCGCAGCGAACAAGAGCGGGATGTCGGCCCGAGCGGCCCGTGAGCGCAGCGAACAAGAGCGGGAAACACAACATCGCACCGCGACCCGCTCGCAACCAATCCGCGCTCGCTCGTGATGAGCGGCGGCCCGACCATCCGGCATCTCGATGACCCCGCTGTTCCGTGGCAGCGGGTCAAGGCGCAGCTCAACGCCGACGGCACCGAGTCGTCGGTGTGGGAGAAGTGGTTCGCCTTCCGCTCCGACCCTCCCTACCTGTCGCTCTACGCCCGGTACGACGGTGGCATGGTCGTGCGCCGCCACGGCCACCGCTCGCCGCACGTGGTGCTCGTTCTGGAGGGAGAGATCCTCATTGGCGACGAACTGTGCGGTGCCGGCACCCACATCGAGCTGCCCGAAGGCGCTCAGTTCGGCCCCCTCGTGGCGGGGGACGGCGGATGCATCCTGTTCGAGGTGATGCTGGGCGACCCGCGCAGCTGGAGCAACGACCCGGACGCGTTCGAACGAGCCTGCTCAGAGCGCGGCGTAACGCCGCTGCCCGACCCTGAGATCGACTTCCCGGACTGGCTCGCCGATGAGCGCGCCCGCTGGCTCGATACTGCCGGTCACCCGCACCCGGCTCAGGAGTGAGCACCACCGAGTTGATCGTGGTCGGCGTGGCCTCCGCGCTGGCCATGCTGGCCAAGAGCGCGACCGGGCTTGGCTACCCGCTCGTCGCCATCCCGATCGTGGCCGCTTTGGTCGGTGTGGAGACCGCGGTGGTGGTTGTGACCCTGCCCAATGCCGTGGCCAACCTCCTCGTCGGCTGGCGCACCCGCCATGCCCGCTCCGAATCCCGAGATGTGTTCGTCCTGTCGGCGACATCCGCCGTCGGTGCGGTGCTCGGTGCGTTCATTCTGGTCTCCGCGCCGGAAAGGCCCCTCCTGGTCGTGCTGGCCGCCACGGTGCTGCTGTTCGTGATCCGGTCCCTGTGGTTCGGGGAGGTAACCGTGTCGCCCTCAGTAGGACGGCGGGCCTCGCCCCTCGTGGGCGCGGCCACAGGGTTGATGCAGGGAGCCGTCGGTGTGTCAGGACCCATAATCGGGTCGTGGCTGTACGCCTACCGGCTGCCGCGCGACGCCTACATCTTCTCGCTGTCTGTGCTGTTCCTCCTCGCTGGAGCCGCCCAGATAACCACCTTGGCCTCGATCGGCGCCTACAGCACTGATCGGCTTGTCGCGGCCGCGGTAGGACTCGGGCCGGTGCTGGCCGTCCTGCCCGTCGGCGAGTACCTGAGATCCCGGCTGTCGGGCCCTCAGTTCGACCGGGCGGTGCTGGCCCTGCTGGCGGCCTCAGGGGTGACCCTCGTGGTCCGGGCCCTTACCGGCTAGTCGTCGTCGGCTGGCGCCTCGCTGGAGCGGCGGCGACCCGGGAGGCGCCACTGAGCCGCACGGCGTCCCCGGTCGAGACCGGGGTACTCGACGCGCACCTCGCCCACGTTGCCTCCGTACAGCCGATCTGGACGCTGCTGACCGCTCCACACCGTCACCTGGGGGAAGGCGATGGTTATGGATGCAGCTGCGAACGCCTGATGAATGGCCAGCACCAGGTCGTGGCGGGCGGCCAGCTCCGAGGGAACGTCGCTGACATGCCAGTAGAGGACGTTGAAGCCGATGCTGGAATCACCGAAACCGTCGAGGTTCACCGCGGGCTCCGGCTCAGTCAGGACCCTGGGCACCCGGTCGAGGGCCTCGTAGACGGCGTCGGTCGCCTGTTGCAGGTCGGTGTCGTAGGCCACGCCCACGGCCAGCGAGCTGCGCCTTATCGGTTCACGGGTCAGGTTGACGATGGTGGCCCCGGCCACGTTGGCGTTGGGGATGCGGATATGGGTGCCGTCGAGGCCACGGACCTGGGTGGTGCGCGAGTCGATGTCCTCCACCACGCCCAGATGGCCATCGAGCTCGACGGTGTCGCCCACCGTGTAGGGCCGGCGCGTCTGCAGGATCAGCGACGACACGAAGTTGCCGACGACACCCTGCAGGGCCAGCGCGAGCACCAGACCGCCGAGCCCCAGCGCGCCGAGCAGCGGGCCCACTCGCACGCCGAGCACGGTGAGCGCGTACGAGAGGCCGATGATGAATACCGCGTATCCCGAGAATCGCGAGGTCAGGATGGAGGCAAAGCCGTGACCGATGCCGCGGGACACGGTCCGGCGCAGGATCTTGGACACGGCCACCGCCAGCGCCAGCGTGGCGACCAGCACGATCCCGGCCTTGATCCAGTCGCCGCTCGTCAGCTCGTCATGCAGCAGCGCCTCGCTGTCGGCTTGGGCCAGCACCCCGATGAACGCCCTCATCAACAGCCAAGTCTGTCATGCACACCGAACGCCGTCGTGGACGCGGCCGCCCGACGGCCAGCGTCGGCGCGCCCCTACCCGATCGACGAGTACCATCCGACGTCCTCCTAGATCCCCCGAGGCCGCGCGGCGTCACGCCTGCGGATTCGCCCCGGCGGACCAACTCGTACCGGGCGCGATTCCTAGCGCCTCCACGCTGGCTCGTGTTAGACCTATGTGACCAGCGACGGCAACGGGGCCGAGCGGGACAGTCGCCTCGCCGGTCCGAATGGAGGGTAGCCATGAGGAAGACGTCCTGGATCCGTGCGGTAGCCGCACTCGCGGCGCTGGCCATCGCGGCCGCGGCCTGTGGGGGCGACAACGACGCCATCGACGACGGGGCCACAACGACCGCCGCGCCCGAAGCTGCCGACACGTCCGAAGCCGCCGAAGACAGTAGCGACGAGTTGACCTTCGAGGAGCTGGTCGAGCAGGAGGAGGCCGAACCGGAGGCCGAAGCCGGGGCCGAGCCCGAGGCGGAAGCCGCGGTGCCGGCGGACGCGTCCGAGCCCGAGGACGACACCCCGGACGGGGTGACTGCGGAGGCTGACGCCGCCGCGGCGGAGACGGTCGAGCCCGAGGAGGTGGACGAGCCCGAGCCGGTCGACATCTGCGACACCGCCACACCGGAGGCCGTCGAGACGGGCGTCACCGCGGAGGAGATCATCGTGGTCGTTGCCGCGGACGTGGACACGCCGCTGGCGCCGGGGCTCTTCCAGGGCGCCTTCGACGGCGTGGACGCCTGGGCCGAGCACGTCAACGCGACCGGTGGGCTGGCCTGCCGCCAAGTGCGTGTCGAGCAGTTCGACACCGTGCTCAACCCCAACGAGTCGGTCAACGCTCAGCTCTTCGCCTGCGAGAACGCCCTCGCGATGGTCGGCACCACCGCCCTGTTCGTTTTCGACGTGACCGCGCTGAACTCCTGCCCCGACAGTGAGGGCAACGGGATCGGGCTGCCCGACATCGCCCAACTCACGACCGAGGTTGGCCACCAGTGCAGCGCCAACACGTTCGCGGTGATCGCCCCGCAGGGCGCCTGCCCCTTCACCGGCGGGGAGCGGCGCTACGGCGAGCGCGTCGGGCACATCCGCTGGTTCCAGGAGAACATCGATCCCGACCTGTTGGGCGTGTTCCTGGTGCCCGCGGACCTGCCCTCCACCCGGGTCACCGCGGTCACCACAGTACAGGCCGCAGTGGAGGGCCTGGGCATCGAGTCGGTCGGCGAGTGGGGCATCAGCGGCAACGACCTCCAGCCGGTGTACGCGGAGTTCGTGCAGGCCATCGCCGACAGCGGGGCCAACTACGCCCGCACCGGCTCGGACCTGCGGTCGCTGGTGAAGTTCCGCAGCGAGGCCGCCGCGCAGGGCGTGGACGTGGAGATCTGGGAGTGCACGATCGCCTGCTACGACCAGGCGATCTTTGAGACGGGCGGCGGCGTCGAGGACGGCACCTACATCACCATCTTCCAGATCCCCTTCGAGGAGGCCTACACGAACGCCGAGCTCCAAGCCTTCGTCGACGGCATGGACGGCAATCCGTCAGCCTTCGCCTCCAACGCCTGGGCGTCGGGGGTGCTGCTCCAAGATGCCATCAACGACATCATCGACGAGACCGGCGACATCAACGCCATCACACGGGCCAACGTGCTCGACGCCCTCAAGCGCATCGACAGCTTCGATGCCCACGGCATGATCGGCGCCACCAACCCGGTCGCCGGCGTGGGCAACGACTGCTTCGTGCTGCTGCAGATACAGGGGCAGGAGTTCGTCCGCATACATCCCGCCGAGGCGGGAACGATGGACTGCGACCCGGCCAACAAAGTGGAGATCACCATGGATGCCGCCGCCTACGTCAACGACCACCTGAAGTAAGCGCTTGGAGCAGCCCCCGGCCCGCGCCGCGCCCAGGCCCGGCCTGTCCGGCCCGATCGGTCGGCCTGACCGGCGATGAGCCCCAACGCCTCCGACGCTGTAGGGCGGGCGGAGCGCCGCGACACCGCGGCGGACGTGCCCCGCCGCCGGCGGACGCCGGTGCCGGTGCGCCAGGCCGTGGTGCTCAGCGGGCTGGCCGTCGGAGCGGTGGTGGTATCGGCGGCCAGTTGGGCCGGCACCCCGGTGACCGTCGGCAACGTCGGCGGGATGGTGGTGGTCGGGCTGAGCCTGGGTGCCATCTACGCGGTGTCGGCCAGCGGGCTGGTCGTGGTATACACCACGACGGGCGTCTTCAACTTCGCCCAGGGCGCGGTCGGCATGTACTGGGCCTTCGTCTACTGGGAGCTGCGCGTCAACCGGGGCTGGCCCGCGCCGGTGGCGCTGGCGCTGGTGGTGCTGGTGCTGGCCCCGCTGGGCGGCGTGCTGCTGGACCGTGCGGTGATGCGGCGGCTGCGGAACCTGCCGCTTGTGCTGCAGCTGATGGTGACCGTCGGGCTGATGGTCGCGTTCATGGGAATCGCGGCCACGCAGTGGCAGGGCGACCGGGGCCGCACGGTGCTGCCATTCTTCGGCCACACCGGCTCCTTCGAGGTCATCGGTGTCACCGTCACCTGGCACCGGCTGATCACGATCCTGGTGGCCGCGGCCATCGCCCTGCTGCTGCGCCTGCTGCTGTTCCGGGCCAGGCTGGGCGTGGCCATGCGGGCCGTGGTGGACAGCCGCAGCCTGGCCGCCCTCAACGGCGCCAACGGGGAGGCGGTGTCGGCCACGGCCTGGGCCATCGGCTCGTCGTTGGCGGCGGTGGCGGGGATCCTCATCGCCCCGGAGAGCCAGCTCGTGGTGGACGTGCTGACCCTGGTCGTTATCGACGCCTTCGCCGCGGCCGCGGTCGGACGGATGCGCAGCCTGCCGTGGACGTTCGCGGGCGCGCTGCTGCTCGGCGTCGGGCAGCAGTTCATCAGGCGTTTCCTGAGCTTCGACGACGGCTTCGCCAACATGCACGAGGCGCTGCCGACGATCCTGCTGTTCGTGGTGGTGATCTTGCTGCCGCAGGCTCAGCTGCGGGCCCGGGGCGTTTCCGCGCAGTTGGCCCGGCGCACCCTGCGGCTCACCGACGTCAAGGAGTCCACCGTCGGGGTGGCGGCGCTGTTCATGCTGGTGCTGGCCTGGACCGGGGGCACGCTGCCGTTCACCGACGCCTGGTCCTCGGTGGGGATCAACCGGGGCGTGACGATGATGGTGACGGCCATCATCATGCTGTCGCTGGTGCCGCTGACGGGCTGGGCGGGCCAGGTGTCGTTCGCTCCGCTGGCCTTCGCGGGGGTCGGAGCGGTGATCTTCGCCAAGATCACCGGCGACACCGGATCGGCCTACGGGCTGGTGCTGGCCGCGGCGCTGACCGCTCCGGTGGGAGCGCTGATGGCGCTGCCCGCGGTGCGGCTCCAGGGCCTGTACCTGGCGCTGGCGTCGATGGCGTTCGCCCGCGGCTTCGAGCTGCTGTTCTTCACCCAGACGGCGGTCATCGACCCCAACCGGGGCGGCCGGCAGTTCGCGCCGCTCAGCATCGGGGGCTGGGAGTTGACCGGCACCGGCCGCGGCTACCTGCTGGCCCTCACCGTGGTGTTCGGGGCGATGGTGACCGGCCTGGTGGCGCTGCGGCGCAGCCGATGGGGGAGGCGCTGGGTGGCGATGAAGGACAGCGAGGCCGCCGCGGCGACGCTGGGCATCAATGTGATCGAGACCAAAGTGGCGGTGTTCGTGCTGTCCGCGGCCATGGCCGGCTTCGGCGGGGCTTTGTTCGGGCTTCAGGTGGGAACGCTCAACGTGCTGCAGTTCGAGCTGCTGGTGGGCCTGCCCATCGTGCTGCTGCTGGTGGTGGGAGGTGTGTCGCTGCCCGCGGCCGCGCTTTTCGGCGGAGTGAACACCGTGTTGTTCATCGTGATCAAGGACCGCTGGGACTACAGCTGGCTGAGCGCCCTCGAGGTGTTGGGCCCGGGCATCATGGCGGTGGTGATGGTGCTGAACCCTGCTGGCGCGGTGGCCGAGATCGGTCGCGGCTTCGCCCGGTTCCTGCCGTGGCGGGCCGACGCCCGGGCCGCCTACGCGGCGGAGGTCGCGGCCAACCGGGAGCCCGAGCCGGGCGAACTGGGGCTGAGCCGTCCCTTCACCGCCGCGGACATGGTCGCCACCGAGCGGGCCCTGAGCGTGG
This sequence comes from Acidimicrobiia bacterium, assembly GCA_021296315.1. Lineage (GTDB taxonomy): Bacteria > Actinomycetota > Acidimicrobiia > Acidimicrobiales > Aldehydirespiratoraceae > Aldehydirespirator. The sequence continues at coordinate 10,652 of JAGWAO010000035.1, forward strand.
CCAACGAGCTGGCCCGACCCGGCCATGACGGCGCGGCCGCCGCCATGACCGTTGAGCGGCCCGCGCCGTGACTGGCACGACGACGGGAGCGCGAGCACGGCCATGACCGGCACGATGACCGGCGACGGCCGGCGGGCGAGGCTGGAGGCCCGGGGTGTGACCGTGCGCTTCGGGGGCTTGGCCGCGCTGTCGGACGCCAGCGTGGACGTCAGAGCCGGCGAGGTCGTGGGCCTGATCGGGCCCAATGGAGCGGGCAAGACGACGCTGTTCGACGTGATCTGCGGGCTGCGGGCGCCCGACGCCGGCTCGGTGGTGTTGGAGGGTGCCGACATCACCGGCCGAAGCGTCCACCGCCGGGCCCGCCTGGGCATCGCCCGCACCTTCCAGAAGCTGGAGGTGTTCGGCAACCTCAGCGCGGTGGATAACGTGCGGGTGGCGGTGGAGATGCGCCGGCGCTGGGACAGATCCCCGATGCGGCCGCTGGCCGAGGCCGCCGCGGTGCTGGAGCGGGTCGGGATCGCGGCGGTGGCCGGCGAGGCCGTGGCGGGACTGCCGACGGGCACGGCCCGGCTCGTGGAGCTGGCCCGGGCCCTGGCGACCAACCCGCGGGTGCTGCTGCTGGACGAGCCGTCCTCGGGACTCGACGACTCCGAGACCTCCGAGGTCGCGGGCCTGGTGCGGTCACTGTGCGACGACGGGCTCGCGGTCCTGCTGGTGGAGCACGACATGTCCTTCGTGATGGACATCTGCGAGCGCATCTTCGTGCTGGACTTCGGCCGGATCATCGCCGAGGGGTCGCCGCAGGACGTTCGGGTCGACCCGGCGGTGCAGGCCGCCTACCTCGGAACCGAAGCCGCGCCGATGAACGGGCACAGGCAGGCACCGTGACTCGCGGCGACGCAGACTCCAGCCGGGCCCGAGTCGGCCCAGTGGCGCCGGTGCTGGAACTGCACGGCGTGCGGGCCGGATACGGGCAGATCGAGGTGCTGCATGGAGTCGACCTGTCGGTGGCCGCCGGGGAGGTGCTGGCGCTGTTCGGCCCCAACGGCGCAGGCAAGACCACCACGCTGGGCGTGTGCAGCGGCCAGATCAGGCCGTCAGCGGGATCGGTGAGACTCATGGGCACCATGGTCAACGGGGCAAGGCCCCACGCCCTGGCCCGGGCCGGTGTGTGCTTGATTCCCGAGGGGCGGGGCATCTTTCCCAACCTGACCGTCCGGGAGAACCTGCGGATGGCGACCTACTCCGGTGTGGCCTACGCCCGCGTCGAGGAGCGGGCCTTCGAGCAGTTCCCGAGGCTGGCCGAGCGCCGGACACAGCTCGCGGGCACGCTGTCGGGTGGCGAGCAGCAGATGCTGGCCATCTCGCGGGGCCTGGCCACCGACCCGGCCCTGCTGCTGCTCGACGAGCTGTCGATGGGCCTGGCACCGATGATCGTGGCCGAGTTGTACGAGCGGGTGGGCGAGATGGCCGCGGCCGGCCTCTCCATCCTGATCGTGGAGCAGTTCGCCCAGTCGGTGCTGGGCGTGGCCGACCGAGCGGCTGTAATGCTGGGAGGCAGAGTTCAGCAGGTCGGAGAACCAGAGTCGATCGCTGCGGCCCTCGGCGGCGCTTATCTTGACGGCCATTGATGACGCCGGGGAAGCAACCACGACGGCCGCCGGGACGTCGGGCCGGCTTGGACGCCGGACAAGCGAGGACACCGGCCATCCGAAGGGAGACATCCAGGTGACAAAGTCCAACAGGCAGCAGGAGGCGGGCGGGAGCGAGGCCGGGCCCGACCCTGGGCTCGCGCCGCGCCTGCAGGAGTTCGAGTCGGCTGTGCGCGAGATCGGCGCCACCGGAGGCCGCGCCAATCCCGAGCGGACCGGGGCGCGGCTGGGCCTGACGCTGCTCGTGGCCGGTTCACTGGTGGCGCTGGCGGGGATGCTGTGGCGCCGCGGCGACATCGGCGCCTCCGGTGCCAACGACCTGCTGACGGAGATCGTGTCCGCCGGGAACGGCGCCATCTTCGTGGCCCTGGGCCTGGCCATCGCGCTGGTGGGCGGGCTGGTGTGGCTGCGCAACAGCCTGACCCGCTACCTTCGGCATTGGTTGATCCGGCTGATCTACGAGGACCGGGCCAACACCGACCGAATCGTCGAGGAGTTGCGCCGCAAGCGCCACGAATGACTCCGGTCGCCTGGCCCGCAGTTCAGGCCCGCGGGTGGCTGCTGCGATGGACCTCGCGCGGCCGCTCGCGGGCTCCCGCAGGTAGCGCCGGACCGCTAGCCGCTAGCGGTGGCCCACACCGTCCGGGTCGACTGAGCGGCCGGTCGATGCTCACCCGACACGGCTGAGCGCACCCACCCGACCACTCACGGATTCCCGTGAACGATCAGGACCAGCTCATGGAACGATGTCGACGAGTTCGGTGAGCGGTACGTTCTCGCCGTTGCCGACATCGGGATCGAAGGTCGTGAGCCGGTACAGGTCGCGGGCGCCGAGCTTGGTGGGGGACAGCGAGTTCGCTGGGTAGCCGGGCAGAACGAAGTCGGTCAGCGTGTAGGCCCCCTGCTCGAACGTCTCCGGCGTGAGATCTGGACCGGCCGCGGCCGCGATCTGCACGAACAGCGACAGATGGCTGCAGTAGCGGCGGGTCGGGTTGAACCAGTTCTCGTCATCATCGGCCAGATCTGCTGTGGGCCGCAGGTCGGCCCCGATGCCGGCGTCGTTGACTGCCCGCACGCAGTCCTGGAACACATCGTCGTTCCAGATGTCGAGTTCGGAGGGGCCGTCGGAGGCGATGGCACCCCGAGCCCACTCGTGGTCGAAGGTCTCTCCGAGGTTGTTGAGCCCGGCCGCGTTGTTGCTCCAGATGGTCACCGAGTCGAGCAGCCCGTTCAGGCCCAAGCCGCGGATCGTCGCGGCCGGGTTGCCGTTGATCATCACGGTGTCGGCCCCATCGGCGCGGATCCGTTCGGAAATGACCTGCATCAACTGGTCCTGAGCGGCGGTGTCGCCGTCGTTGGCGTCGAGGACGGCGGTGCCCACCACCTCGATCCCGCGAGCACCGAGCGCCTCGATCACCCCTGGCTCGTCGCCTGTCGAGGCCTGGTGCGACACCACGAACACCCTGACCCCGTCAGCTCTGCCGGTCTGGACCACCAGGTCGAGGAGGTTGGACGTGTGATCCTCGGTAACGGGCTCCACGTTGAACCACGGAGCCTCGACCTGGGCCAACTCGTCGGGGGTCTGCTCACCGCCCACGAGCGGCGTGTTGTTGGTACCGGCGAAACAGGGGTCGGCGGTGCCGGCCAACGGCCCGACAAATCCGAGCACAGCCGCGAACACCTCGTTGTCCTGGGTGAGGACCGTGCACGCCCGTTCCGCGTCGGCGGCGTCGATGGGGCTGTAGTAGTCGTACACGGCCTCGACCTTGCGGCCCAGGATCCCGCCGTTGGCGTTCAGGTCGTCGACCAAGGCCTGGAAGACGCCCTGCTGGTCTCCCCAGCCCGCTGCCGTTAGTCCCATCTCCTGCAAGAGCTCGAAGTTGAGCATCGAGACGCCAATTGTGATCGTGTCCTCAGTCACGCCCCTCCACGACGCCGTGAGCTCTGAAGGATCGGGTGCCACGCTCGCAGCCAGGCCGCTCCACAAGGGGCCCGCGGCCTGTGCGGAGGGTTCGTCGACCGTGGCCTCTTCGCCGGCCTCGTCGGCCGGCTGCTCGGTCGCACTGCTGGACTCGGCCGGCTCGGAGACTGGCTCGGCTGGTTCGGGGTCGCTCTCAGACGGCGTGGCCGTCTCTTCGGCCGGGCTGTCAGCGCCGGAGCTGTCGCTGTCTACATCGCTGCTGGAGCTGTCGACATCGGTGCTGGCACCGCCGGTGTCCCCCGCCGACACCTCGCCGTCCGCTTCGTCGCCGCCACCGCAGGCCGCAGCTACCAGAGCCAGTGCGGCGACGATGGCCACCACTCGCGCGTGCAGAGCGCTCCGTGTCCGCTGGTTAGTCATTGTCGCCGTACTCCTTCGATGATTCCGCGGGCCCAGTGGCGGGGATTCATCCACTGAGGCAGCCTCCGACGAGCGGCGCAGTATACCGACCCGCCGGGGCGGCGGTGTCTAGCCAGCCGCGGCCTCGCCAGCGGTGCCGAGGTAGCTGGCCACGACCAGCGGATCGTTCCTGACCTCGTCGGGAGTGCCCGCCGAGATCACCGAGCCGGACTCCAGGCAATACACCCGATCGCTGACTCCCATGATCACCGTCATGTCGTGCTCGATCAGCAGGATTCCGGCACCCAGCTCGCTGCGGATCCTGCGGACAAGCGGGGCGAACGCCTCGGTCTCGCGCTGGGCGACGCCGGCGGTGGGCTCGTCCAGGCACAACACCCGGGCGTCGAGCGCCAGCAGGCCGGCCAGCTCGACGATGCGCCGGGAGCCGGTGGACAGGTCCGACACGTAGTGGTCGGCGTAGCCACCGAGGCCGAACCAGTCGATCAGCTCGTCAGCCTCGACGCGGCGGCGTCTCTCGTTGACCAGAGTGTGGGGCAGGTGCAGCGCAGTCGAAATGAACGGCGTGCGGCCTCTGGCCTCCAGCGCCACCATCACCGTCTCGCGCACGGTCAACTCCGGGAACAGCGTGGCCCCCTGGAACGTCCGACCCAGGCCGGCCCTGGCTCGGCGCGCGGCCGACACGCCAGTCAGGTCCCGCCCCATCAGCTCGATACGGCCCTCGCAGCCGACCATCCCGCCGACCGCGTTCATCAGGGTGGTCTTGCCGGCGCCGTTCGTGCCGATCAGGCCGACAATCTCATCGCGGCGCACCTCGACGCTGACCTGCGACACGGCCTGATTGCCGCCGAAGCGAACCGACACGTTCTCGGTCCGCAGCACAACATCGGGGACGTCACCGCCGGCCGGACCCCGGCGGCTCAGGCCGGCGGGCGCGGCCCGGGTGACATCAGGAGCATCCCCGGTCGGCAGTCGGGACTCGAGCCAGCTCAGCAGCGAGTCCCGGGCTGTGTAGACCACCTGGATGAAGCCGCCGGGCAGGTACATGATGATGACCAGCAGCCCGATGCTCGACGTGAACAGCGGCACCAGATCGTTGTCGCCGAAGAAGGCCGGCATTCCCTCGACCCACACTGCGCCCAGCACCGCGCCGGTGACCGAGCCCAGTCCGCCGATCACGGCCATCCCGACAACCCGCAGCGAGTCCTCGACCTGGAACAGCACCTGCGAGAAGCGGATGTTCTGCACCATGCCGCCCAGCAGCGCGCCGCCGAAGCCGGCGAGCCCCCCGGCCAGGGCGAACGCGGTGAGCTTCGCCCTGGTGGGGCTCACGGTGTAGGCGGAGGCGCCGGCCGCGTTGTCGCGCACTGCGATGGTGGAGCGGCCGATGCCGCTGCGCCGCAGCCTCGATACCACGGCATAGGCGATCACGAAACCACCCAGCGTGAAGTAGTAGTACGACCGCTGGGACGAGAGATCGATGCCGAACAGCGTGCCCCGGCTATAGGGAACGCTCGAGCTGCTCCCGCCGGTGAAGAACGGTCGGCGGAACAGGTACTGGGTCGATGCAATCGAGAACGCGAACGTGCTAACCGCCAGCATCAGGCCGCGCACCCGCAGCGCTCCGGCGCCGATTAGCAGGGCCACCAAGGCGGTGAACAGGGTCGCCAGCAGGATCGACACGACGAAGGGCACCCCGGCTGCCTCCAGATCGATCAGGCGGAAGCTGCGCCAGCCGATATCGAGTTCGACACCCCGGCTGAACGCCGCACCCGACAGCGCTCCGATGCCCGCGAACGCCATCTGCGACAGCGACAGCTGGCCCGACCAGCCCGTGATCACCGTGACCGACATGGCGCAGATGGCGAAGCCCAGAACCGTCGCGTACAGCAGATGCCGGGACGGCAGCGTCACGATCAGTGGCAGGACGATGGCGAAGGCCAGGGCGGCGGCAAGCGTGATCCGGGGCAGTGCCCGGACCCATCGCAGCCGTTCTAGGCGCGCCGGCACCGGCCGGATGCGCGGAACGAAGGCCAGGATCGCCTCCTCGGGGCTGCCACGGCTCTGCAGGTAGACCGCCACCAGCACCGCGCAGAACAGCAGGAAGTCGATCAGACCCGCCTCGGACAGGTAGTTGAATCTCACCACCGACTCGGTCACCCCGATGGCGAGCCCCGCCATGACTGCTCTGGGAAACGATCTCATTCCTGCTACGGCGGCCGCGGCCAGCGCTCGGGCCAAGGTAAGGGGTCCCAGGTTCGCCAGGCCGGTCACCGCCCCCGACTGGCCGCTCAGCAAGATGATCGACAGCGACGACAGCAGGCCGGCTGCGGTCCACACGAACGTGGACACCACCTTCGGGTTCACGCCCGACAAGCGGGCCAGTTCGGGGTTGCCGGCCGACGCGGCGACGGCACGACCGAAGGTCGTGCGGTTCAGCATCCAGCCCAGAGCGAGGGCGACAATGGGCACCACCACGATGATCGCCACCTGGGGAGCGGCGATGCGCAGGCCGAACGGTGCGTTCTCCCAAGTGGTGCGGGCCGCCACCGGATAGCGCTGCGTCGTGTCGGTGATGTCGGGGAACGCGGCGATCACCGCCCGCATCAACTGGGCCACCCCCACGGTGGCCACCAGCAGTATCACCCGGGGACGGCTGAACAGGCGGCGCACCACAGTCAGTTCCACCAGCGCGCCGGCCAACGTGCCTATCAGCAGGGCGGCGGCCAGGCCGATCCAGAAAGGGAAGCCCCAGTCGATCTGCATCAGGGCGAACAAGCCGGCCGCGGGCAGCCCCAAGTTTCCCACCGCGAAGTTGATCACCCGGGTGGAGCGGTAGATGAGCACGATTCCCATGGCGAGCATGCCGATGACCAGGCCCGTGACCGCGCCGTTGAACACGAGCTGCCGTGTTATCCAGGCTGCCAGAACCACCGCGGCTCAGCTTCCGTTGCCCGAGTCGGAGGGCAATCCGGTGCTATCGGCCCCGCTGCTGTCGACGGAGCCGGTGCTGTCGGCCCGGGCGTCGCCGACAGAACCCGGTACCGGGTCGGCACCGGCGCCGAACAGCACCGCGTGCATCAGTTCGGGCCGCTCGATGACATCCCGTGCCGGCCCGGAGTGACGCACCTCGCCCTTCTCGAGGAACACCGTGTCGTCGGCCAGCGACAGCGCCAGGTTGAGCGACTGCTCCACCACGATCATCGTCTGCCCGGCCTCACGTAGCCGCTGGAGTCCGGCCACAAGGTCTTGGACGATGGTGGGGGCCAGTCCGAGGCTCATCTCGTCGATGATGAGGATCTCGGGGTCGTGCATCATTACCCGAGCCAGCGCCAACATCTGCTGCTGCCCGCCGGAGAGGTCGCCGGCTCGCTCACCGAGACGGCCCTCGAGCTGTTCGAACATCTCGACCACTCGATCGATGCGCCGTTGCACGTCGGCGGGGTCCCGCCGGAACTTGTAGGCGCCGATGCGAAGGTTGTCCTCGATGCTCAGCTCACGGAACACCCCTCGCCCGCCGGGCAGCATCTGCACGCCCATCGCAGAGCGCTGCTCCGGGGTGGTGTAGGTGATCGAGCGCCCGTGCATGCGGATCTCGCCCCGCTCGGGCGTGAACAATCCGGTGACCACGCTCAGCGCTGTCGACTTGCCCGCGCCGTTGGCGCCGAGCAGGGCCAGCGTCTTGCCCTGAGCCACCTCGAAGGAGACGTCGAAGAGCACCTGCACCGCGCCGTAGCTGAAGTCGATGTTGCTGGCTTGCAGCGCCGGCGTGGACTCCGGGTCGATGCGCCTGCGGTCGTGCTCGGCCATCTCCTCCTTGAGTTCGGCAACCACCATCGACAGGTCGTGCTTGATCGACCGCGAGCCCCGGATCAAGAAGATCGAGCCGATGGACACCGCCGGGAGGGCCAGCACGGTCACTGCGGTCTGCACCCCGTAGGAGTCGACGAGGAAAGCCGCGACCAGTGATCCGCCCACTGCGCCGAACAGGAAGATGAACAGGGTGATCAACGCTGAGCCCAGGCCTCGCAGCCGGTAGGGCACGATCGACCACACCACCGGAGCGACCATGGCGAATGCGGCTGACGACAGCACGGTGCGGGGCACGTCCACCACCACGAAGAGGTACTCGTTGGGCATGGCGAACTGCAGCGGCACCAGGAACGCGGTTGGCAGCAGCAGTCCTCCGATCAGCCGCAGAGTCAAGGACGGGTCGCGGCGGTACAGCCGATCAAAGCGCAGCCCCACCATCGGCAGCACCACGGCCGCGGCGAATCCAGCGACCGAAGTGGCCACTCCCCGTCCGAACGTGCCGAGACCGAACTCGTCCTCCAGGAACAGGTTGGACTGCACGGGAATCGTGAACAGCACGAACCCCAGAGCGACGAAAGCGAACAGCACCGCTCTGACCGTCTGGATCCTCAGCAGCCGGGCAAAGGCGGCCTCCACCGAGATGGGAGCAGGGTCGGGGTCGGTGATCACCTGGCTGAGAACAGTCGTCTTCTCCCACTGGCCCCGGGTCGGTTCGGGGATCCGGAAGGCGGCTACTGCGAACACCGCCACCGGCAGGCCCAGCAAGAAGAACGCCCACCGCCAGCCCTCGTCACCGCCGGCGATCCACGCCACGGTGCCCACCGCGATCGGGCTGATGGCGGCCACGGCCCGGCCGGTGGACTGGGTGAGCCCACCGATGCGGCCCCGCACCCCGATGGGGTAGGTGTCGGCCAGCAGAGAGCTGTGCACCGGGATCGTGTTCGACTTGGCGATGCCAGCACCGAAGCGGGTGAAGAACAGCATGAACGCGTTCACCGCGAAGCCCGAGAGGAACACCATCGCAGAGAACACCGCGCTTGCAACCCCGACGATCGGTGCTCGTCTGACGCGGTCGGCTAGCCAGCCCATCGGGAAGGCGCCCAGCACCACGAAGGCAGCTGAGGCAGATGCTATGAAGGTGATCGTGCCATCGGAGACACCGAAGGTGTCGCGGATGTCAGGGGCCAGCACGGCCATGGCGGCCTGTTCGAGTTCGTCGAGGCTGTTGAGCACGAGCAACACGATGAAGGTGAAAGCGCCACCCATCGCGAGGCCCTTGCGCAGCGGCATCTCCTCGTCGCCGACCCCCGGCAGAAGGTCGTCAGCGAAGAGCACCTGCTCACTGGCGCGGGCCTGCGCGTCGCGGCGAGCCGATTCCTCCGACAGCAGCGCTGCGGTGAGGACAGCAGTGTCGTCTTCGGCGGTCCCCTCGGGCTCAGCCGGGACGGGACCCTGGTCGGGGTGGTGGTCAGTCACCAGCCGGCATCCTAAGAGCATCCGCGAATGGGTGAGAGTTTGTGGTGTCGAAGCGGTGTCATTCCCGCTCTTGTTCGCTGCGCTCACGGGCCGCTCGGGCCACGGCCTCGCGCCGTATGGACGGGGTGTCCCGCCTATTCGCTCGGCCTCTAGGACTAGGCCCTAGGGTGCGATGACCGGTGCACTTCGCGCAGGCGCTCGCGGCTGACGTGGGTGTAGATCTGG
>JAGWAO010000002.1:0-48817 GCA_021296315.1 Acidimicrobiia bacterium
ACCAGTACCTTGCCCCGGGCCGCCAGCACGCCCTGGAGAAGCGTGTAGATCTGGCCCATGGCGTGACGCTTCCTGGCGGCGGCCGCGGCCGCAGGGTTGGCGATCAGCTCGGTGTAGGAGGTCAGCAGGGTGTCGATGATCCGCAGTCCGGCGGCCCGCAAGGCCCGGCCCGTCTCGGTGATCTCCACCACCGCATCCACGATGTCGGGAACCTTGGCCTCGGTGGCGCCGTAGCTCAGAGCGATCTGGGCCTCGATGCCGGCGTCGGTGAAGAACCGTCGGGTGAGCTCCGGGTACTCGGTCGACACCCGCACTCCCTGAGACAGGTCCGCGATGCTCCGGTAGGGCGCGTCGCCGGCCACGGCCAGCACCACCCTGATCGGCAGCGACGTGGCCTTCGAGTACTGAAGCTCGCCCAGCGACACGACCTCGCTACCGGTCTCCTCCACCCAGTCCCGGCCGGTGATCCCCAAGTCGAAGAGGCCGTCTGCGATGTAGATCGGAATCTCCTGGGGACGCAGGATCCTCACGTCGCTGATGCGCGGGTCGGCCACCGAGGCTCTGTAGGCGACGTCGGAGGACCGCTGAACCGGCAGGTCAGCGGCCTCGAACAGCTCGAGAGTGGCCTTCTCGAGCGATCCCTTGGGGAGAACGAGCTTCAGCATTGGGGTCCTTCGGCCTCTACGGCGACCGCGCCGAGGCTACCGGCGCGCGGACGCCGCGCTGCCCGCTGCCCGCTGCCCGCTCACTCGCCGTGGGGGTGCGGGTCGTAGTTGTCGACGAGGAGCCGGACGGCGTGGCCGATCACGTCGATCACGGCCTCGACCGTCTCCACGCAGCCCTTCGAGGAGCCGGGGGTGTTGAGAATCAGCGCGGTTCCGATCGTCCCTGCCGTGCCCCTGGACAGCCGGCCCAGCGGGTTGACCAGACGCATGGCCTCGGCCAGACCGGGCGCCTCGCGGTCGAGCACGGCCTTGGTCCCCTCCGGGGTGGCGTCGCGGGGCCCGAAGCCGGTGCCCCCGGTAGTGACGATGAGTCCGTGGAAGCCTTCGGCCAGGCGGTGCAGCTCCCCCGCCACGGATTCGACTCCGTCGACGACGGCCGACCGCTCGACCACGACCCAGCCCGCTGATGACAAATACGCCCCCAGAGCCTCCCCGCTGCGGTCCTGCCGGGTGCCTTCGACCACGCCGTCGGACACGGTAAGCACCTTGGCCACGAGACCGGAATCGCCGCCGTTCGTCACGACTCCGACCCTATCCACAGCCCTCTGCCCTCCGTCACGCCCGCCGACTGGCAGCACCGTGCACGCATACCGTGCAAAACGCTGCCAATTGCCCGACACTGTGCCAGCACCCGCCGAATTGGCAGCACAATGCACGCACACCGTGCATTACCCTGCCAATTCAAGTGCGGTGCCAGCGGAACAGGGCCATGCCGTCGCGGTTGGTATCCGGGAGCAGCATCGCGCCGTCGCCGTGCGGCAGCCACGGTTCAGGTGGAGGTGGCCGAGGCTCCAAGCGGTCGTCTCGGGAAGCGTGCTCGGCCACAGCCGATGTCTCCGCTGCGGTGAGGGTGCAGACGCTGTAGACGAGCTGCCCGCCGGGACGCAGCAGGCTGGTGGCCGCGTCGAGCAAGGTCCACTGCAGCTCGGCCAGTCGAGGAACCGCCGTCCGCGCGATGCGCCAGCGCGCGTCCGGGCGGCGTCTCAGGGTTCCCAGGCCGCTGCACGGCGCGTCCACCAGCACTGCGTCAAACCGGCCGGGACGCAGCGGTGGGTACCGACCGTCGGCCGCCGTGACCAGCATCGATTCAGCTCTCAGGGCCCTCCGGTTGGCTTCTAGCAGCCCGACCCGGCCCAAGTGCGAGTCAGAAGCAAAGACGGTCGCCCCGCGGGCAGCCAGCGCGGTGGCCTTGCCGCCCGGCGCGGCACACAAGTCAGCCACGAGAGCGCCCTCCTGCACCTCGATAGCGTCCATCACGAGCTGTGAACTCAAGTCCTGCACGTAGCCGTCGTCGCGTCGGTGCACCCGGGCGGGACCGTTCATCGACTCCAGCGCGGCCAGCGCCGTCGAGCGCCCGAGATCGTCGGCGAGTGTTTCGACGATCCAATCGGGATAACTGAGCCGAGTCGGATCGTCAGGCCAGTCCGGCACGCCTGCATCGGCGACGCGGCGCAGTACCGCGTTGACCAGGGACCGGTGCCTGCGGGGTGCGGCCGACACCGTGGCCGACACCGCCGCATAGGCGGGAGTTCCCAACTCGACGATCTGGTAGGCGCCCATGCGCAACGCGGCCCTCGCGGGTGGCGGCGGCGCGGCCACCAGGAAGGCGTCCAGAGCCCAGTCGAGGGCCCGGCGTCGGCGGGTGACGCCGTAGACGAGCTCGGTGGTGAAGGCTCGGTCGCGCTCGTCGAGATCGGACTGGGCCAGCGCGGCTCCAAGGGCCACATTGGCGTAGGCGCCCTCCGCGTCCACCCGGACCAGCACATCGAGCGCTACCCGGCGGGCGTCGCTGACCGCTGGCCTACCACTCGGGTCCTTGTAGGAGCGCGAGGTCCGGCTCACGGGTCGAACGACTCGCCGCCGGCGATGCGGGCTCCGTTGGCCCAGTCCCGGGCCGGGCCGGCGGCCCGTCCCTCCGACTGCACCGTCAACAGCTCCACTGCGCCCCGGCCGGTGGCCACCACAACCGACGGACCGTCCGGAGGCCGCGGTCCCAGCTGGATCGTGCCAGCCGCATCCATCCGGCTGCAGTCGGTCGCGCGCCCGGCTTCCAGCACCTTGAGCCGCCGATCCCGCAGCGTCGTCCATGCACCGCCCACCCGCACCAGCCGAAGCACGTGCTCAGCGGGACCGGTCCAGTCGATGCGCAGTTCCGAGGGGCTGATCTTGTCGGCCCACGTCATCTCGCCCGACTGGGGCACCGGATCTCCGAACCCCTCACCCAGAGCGTCCAGAAGCAGCCCGACGCCCATCTCACAGAGCCGGGCTCGCAACTCGTCGGCCGACTCGTGCGATTCGATCGCGGTGGACGCACGCCGGTACACCGCGCCGGCATCGATCTCGGAGGTCACATCCATCAGGCAGACGCCGGTCTCGGTGTCGCCGGCCAGGATGGCGCGCTCCACCGGTGCCGCCCCCCGCCATCGCGGCAGCAGCGAGAAGTGCAGGTTCACCGTGCGACAGCGTTCGAGGACCTCGTCGGGAATGTGCTCGCCGTAGGCGACCACGACGCCGAGGTCGGCTGCGACGTGCAACGCATCGGAGAGATCGGACGTGACGGCCAGTCCCAGATCGGCGGCCGCGGCCGCCACCGGCGAAGGTGTGGGGGCCTGGCGCCGGCCCCGGCGCTTGGGGGGACGGGTGACCACCAGGGCGACATCGTGGCCGGCGCGGCACATTGCCTGAAGGGGCGGCACCGCGACGGTGGGTGTACCGAAGTAGACGACGCGTAGAGGCGTCGCCCTCACAGCAGCCGCAGACCGCCCGAAGCCGCGTCGCCGCCCGTGTCCGATGGCCGCGGCGAGGGCGTCGAGCCCGGCCCGATCCCCAGCTCGCGCAGCGTGCGCAGCGCGGCCTTGCGCGTGTCGGTGTCCAGCCGCTCGATGAGCAGCGTCCCGTCGAGGTGATCCAACTCGTGCTGGAACAGGCGGGCCTCGATCTCGTCAGCCTCGACGGAGATCTCGCGGCCGTCCAGGTCGCGGCCGATGACGTGGACCTGCTTGGGCCTGACGATGTCCCACGACAGCCCCGGCACCGACAGGCACCCCTCGTCGTAGACCCACTCGCCGTCGGACTCGACGATCTGGGGGTTGACGATCGTGCGAGGACCGTCGCCCAGGTCCCACACGAACAGGCGCTTCTGCACCCCGATCTGGGGGGCGGCCAGACCGACCCCGTCCGCGGCGTACATGGTCTCGACCATCCCTTCGACTATGCGCACCAGCGTGGCATCAACGTCGGTGATGTCGGCGGCGCGGCGGCGCAGAACCGGATCACCGATGATGCGTATGTCGTAGGGGGCCACGCCGGTTGAGGCTACCGTCGCGGCATGGCCGATCCCGCCGCCAAGAGGCCGAGCGATCAAACGGTGAACCCGCGGGGATCGGGTGCGGCGTCGAGCGAGGCCGTGGCCCGAGCGGCCCGTGAGCGCAGCGAACAGGAGCGGGAGACACAACCCCTCACCGCGAAACCCTCGCCATCCATCCGCGCTCGCTCTGAGCCCGCCAGCGGCCAGTACTTCGAGGCCGAACCCCTGGCTGCGACTGCGCCTCGCACGATTGCGGTCAACATCAGTGGGATGCAACTGAGATTCGTGACCGATTCGGGCGTGTTCTCGCCCGACCGGCTGGATGCGGGAACGCGGCTGCTGCTGCTCGAGGCGCCGCCGCTCGGTGCCCGCGACCGGAGGGTGCTCGACCTCGGATGCGGCTGGGGTCCCATCGCCTGTGTCACCGGGCTGCGCTCCCCCGCGGCTGAGGTGCTGGCCGTGGACGTGAACGAACGGGCATTGAGACTCGCTGTCGGCAACGCCGAGGCGAACGGCGCCGGCAACGTGACCGTCGCCCACCCCGATGAGGTGAGCCCGACCCGCCGCTTCGACCGCATCCTCTGCAATCCCCCCATACGGGTCGGCAAGTCCGCCCTCCAAGGGTTGCTGGCTGCCTGGCTCGACCGCCTCGCACCCGGCGGGCGGGCCCATCTGGTCGTGCATCGCCACCTGGGCAGCGACTCCCTGGCCCGGTGGCTCGAGCAGCGGGGACATGAGGTGACCCGGCTGGTGTCGAGATCCGGATACCGGCTCCTGGATGTGGGGCCCCGCGGCGGGGAATCCGCCTCTCCACGGCCGGAACCTGCGGCTGGGAGAGCACCATGAGCCAGCTCGACTCCACCGGGCTGAAGCGGCTGCACCGCTACTGGCGAAGGCGTGGCCATGAACGCCTGGCACTGGTGCTGGACCGGGTGCAGAACCCCCTCAACGTGGGGTCCGTCGTGCGTACGGCGTCTGCCGAGCGGGTGGAGCACATGTACCTGATCGAGGCTGCCTCGCCGGAGGCACCCAAGGCCGCCAAGACGGCCATGGGCACGGAGCGGCACCTCGCGTGGAGCGCCTTCGACGATGCGGCCTCGGCGATGGATGCGGCCCGTAGCGACGGCTACCGCATCGTGGCCGTGGAACTCGCCTCGGGGGCCCGGCCCCTGCATGAGCTGGATCTCACCGGCGCGGTGGCGCTGGCCCTCGGCAACGAGAATCACGGCCTGTCGACGACCGTGCTGGAGGGTTGCGACGCGGTGGGCTTCATTCCCCAACTCGGCCGGGTTGGCTCTCTCAACGTGGCCGCCGCCGCGGCTATTGCGGTCTACGAGGCCCGGCGCCAGCAGTGGACACGGATGGCAGATCCAAGTTGATGCCGATGATGGCCCCCGGCAGTATCTGCATCAATTTCAGACCCGCAGCGGGTCTACCTCGACTCGAAGCCGCTCGGCCGGCCGCGGTGTGCGGGCCAGCAGATCCAGAAGCGGCTCGTGGCTTCGAGCGCGCAGCAGGTAGTTCCCGTCAAGGGGGCCTCTGATACTCACCTCAGTGCCTTCGTCTTGTCGCAGGGCCGCAATGAACGCCTCCGCTCCCGGGCCGGAGACCCTGGCCTGGGCGCCGTAGGGCGAAAGGCCAAGAGTTCTGCGGCGGGCCTGCTCCACGGTGGCCACGATCGACGGATCGGCTCGGACCGCGGCCGCCACGACCGGATGGTCGGGCTGGAGGGTCTGGATCACGAGACGGCCACCATTCCGGCGCCCGCCTGCCAGCCGGGCGCCTCGAGCCAACAGAGCCAGCGCCTGCTCAGCGGCTCGTTGGCGGGGTGCCAGGAGCTCCTGGTCGAAGTCCAGGAACACCACCGCGGTCGCCGATGGCAGGCGCCACAGCACGGCCTCGGTGCCGATCACGATTCGCTCCTGGCCAAGCGCACCAGCCTCGGAGGTCATCTCGCCCACCGGCTCGCCCACCAGCGCGGCCAGTTCCTCGCGGGCCCGCGTCACACCCATGCGTAGGATGCGCAGGACCGTCGATCCGCACTCGGCGCACACCACCGGACGGCGCTCACTGCCGTCGGCCGCCACCAGCTCCTCGTCCTCGAGACGCATGGGCACCCGTCCGTCGGAGGTGCGGGCCAGCTCGCCGCAGGTCTTGCACGCCAGGAGCCGCCCGCGGCCCTTGCGGTTGAGCACTACCGCCACCTTTCCACCAGCGGCAGCCAGACGGTCGCGCAGGCCCTCGGCGAACAGCCCGCCCCGGACCGGATCGTCGAGCCGCCGATCCAGCACCTCGACCGCAGGCCAACCGTCGCGCTCAGCCGACCGATCGACCGTCCACAATTCACCGGCCTCCAAGGCCTCCAGCGTCGGAACGGGCGACACCAGCACCGCCGGCGCCCCGACTCTCCGGGCCCGCTCCAAGGCCACATCGCGGGCATGCCACGTCGGCGCCCGCTCGCTCTGGAGGCTCTCAGCATGCTCGTCGAACACCGCGACCGCGGCTAGGCGCGGCATCGGCAGCCACACCGCGGTCAGGGTCCCGACCACGGTTGCCCCGGCGGCGGCAATGGCCCAGTCGTCAAAACCCAGAGCGACCCGCACCCCCTGGCTCTCCAGATCGGCTGCAACGCGGCGGGCGTCCGCCGGCGTAGGCACCACGATCAGCGAGTCACCCCTGCGTGCCGCCGCTCGGGCCACCGCCGTACCGTTGTCTGCAGGCGGGCACCGCAGCGTGGTCACGGAACCGGAGCGATCGAACAAGCCGTCGTAGCCTTGGAGCGAACCTTCGCTCGCGACCGCGATGTGCCGACTTTGCTCCTGTCGACTCCCGCCTTGGCCGTACGGTTGCGGCGAACCGTCGCCCCCGTCTGCGACCGTCCGAGTTCCGAACGGATGGGTCACGACACGGGACGGCGACGAGGCGCGCAGCAGATGCACCGTGCTCCCGGCCCAGCGCCACGCGGCCCAGCTGGCCAGGCTCACGACATCGGCGGGTGGACCCATGCCGGTGAGCTGGGCCAGCGGCTGGAGCTCGACGTCCGGAGGCGGATCGACCCCCACCTCTGTGACCCAGCCTCGCAGCCGGCGGCCGCCCAGGGTGATGCGAACGATCGAGCCGACCCGAAGCCGCTCAGCCCTTCCGTCGGCCTTCCAAGCTTCGGGAACCGCGTAATCGAAGGTCCTGTCGAGGCGCACCACGTCGGGAAGCACCCGAACGACCGTCACCGGCGGTGCGTCCCCGGCCAGCATGGTTTCGCCGCCACCGGGCGCTGACGGCTCCTCGAAGGAGAACTGGCCCTGCGCGCTGGGGCTCAGAGGCCGAGCGGACTTACCGCAGTTCACTCGGGGATTCCACGGAGCGCGGAGCGAGGCCGTGGCCCGAGCGGCCCGTGAGCGAAGCGAACAAGAGCGGGAAAGGCAATGCTCGCCCGCGAGGCGGCCACCGCTTCGCGCCCGCTATCAGAGGCCGAGCGCCGACTTCAGGTCGTCGAGGCGGTCGATGCTCTCCCAAGTGAACCGCCCGTCCTCGGGTGTGCGGCCGAAGTGACCGTAGGCCGCGGTCGGTGCATAGATCGGGTTGAGCAGGCCCAAGTCCCGCACGATGGCCGCTGGCCGCAGATCGAACACTTCCCGCACGGCCTCGACGACCCGGTCCCGGTCCACGGTCTCGGTGCCGAAGGTGTCCACCATCAGCGAGAGCGGTTCGGCCATGCCGATGGCGTAGGCCACCTGCAGCTCGCAGCGCGACGCCGCGCCCGCGGCCACGATGTGCTTGGCCACCCAGCGGGCCGCATATGCGGCGGAGCGGTCGACCTTGGAGGGATCCTTGCCCGAGAAGGCGCCGCCACCGTGGCGGGCCATGCCGCCGTAGGTGTCGACGATGATCTTGCGCCCGGTGAGGCCGGTATCGCCCTTCGGTCCACCGGTCTCGAACTTCCCGGTCGGGTTGACGATCACCTCGTAGCCGTCGTCGGCGAACTGCGGGCACTGCTCGCCGATGACCGGCCCGATTATCTGCTCGGTGACGTCGGGGAGGATCATCCGATCGCGGTCGATGCCGGTCCTGTGCTGGGTGGATACCAGCACAGTGCGCAGGCGCACCGGCCGGCTGCCCTCGTACTCCAGGGTGACCTGAGTCTTTGCGTCGGGCCCCAGGTAGGGGATCGTGCCGGCCCGGCGCACGTCGGCGTGGCGCTCGGCCAGCCGGTGGGCGAGATGGATCGGCAGGGGCATCCCGACGTCGGTCTCATCGCAGGCGTAGCCGAACATCATCCCCTGATCGCCGGCGCCCTGGTCGTCGGCATCCTCGTCGGTGCGATCCACGCCCATGGCGATGTCGGGCGACTGGCCGCCGATGGCCACCACTACGCCGCAAGTGTCGCCGTCGAAACCGAAGGTGGCATTGTGGTAGCCCGCGTCGCGGATGGTCCGGCGCACGATGTTCGGGATCTCCACGTACGCACCGGTGCGGATCTCGCCCGCCACTACGGCCAGGCCGGTCGTGAGCAGCGTCTCGCAGGCGACGCGGCTGGCGGGGTCGGCACCGAGCAGGGCGTCGAGGATGGAGTCTGAGATCTGGTCGGCCATCTTGTCGGGATGGCCCTCGGTGACCGACTCGGAAGTGAACATCCAAGTACTCACGGAGCCTCCGGCATGAGCGCGGCCACCTTGTCGAGCACGACCCGGGCCGCCTCCTGCTTGGTGGTCAAGGGGACATGGTGGCGTGCGCCGTCAGCGGTGTACATCACTATCTCGTTGGTGTCGTGGCCGAAGCCGACGTGCTCCTTGGAGACATCATTGGCCACGATCACGTCGAGGTTCTTGCTGCGCAGCTTGATGAGCGCGTTGGTCTCGAGGTCCTCGGTCTCCGCGGCGAAGCCGACCAGCACCTGTCCGGGCGACTTGGAGGCGCCCAGCGACGCCAGGATGTCGCGGGTGGGCTGCAACTCGAGCGCCGGCACGCCTAGTCCCTTCTTGAGCTTGGTGCCGGCGGGGCGCGCCGGCCGGAAGTCAGCGACCGCAGCCGCCATCACCACCGCGTCGGCACCGGGAGCCTCCAACTCGACCGCCGCGGCCATCTCGGCGGCCGTCTCCACCGCCACCACCCGAGCCGCAGCCGGCGCGCGATCGGGTTCGGTGGTAACGAGCACGACTTCGGCCCCGCGGGCCGCTGCTTCACTCGCAACGGCTGCGCCCTGCTTGCCCGACGAACGGTTGCCGACGAAGCGCACCGCATCTATGGGCTCGCGTGTCCCGCCGGAGGTGACCAGCACCCGCCGGCCGGCCAGGCTCTGGGGAGTGAGCACCGCCTCGATCGCGGTCACGATCTCGGCCGGCTCCGCCATCCGTCCCGATCCGATGTCCCCACCCGCGAGCGGACCTTCCACCGGGCCCACGATGGTCACGCCGCGCTCGGCCAGCACTGCGACGTTGTCCTGCACCGACGGCTGCTCCCACATCTCGGTATGCATGGCAGGAGCCACGATCACCGGCGCCCGGGTGGCGAGCAGGGTGGCTGTGAGAACGTCGCCGGAGCGGCCCGTGCGCAGATCCGAGATCAGGCGGGCCGTAGCCGGGCACACCACGACCGCGTCGGCTCGCCGGCCCAGACTCGTGTGAGGGATGGCCGAGGAGGGATCGCTCCACAGCGACGTCACGGCCGGTTCCGAAGCCAGGGCCGAGAAGGTGGTCTCGCCCACCATCCGCAGCGCTCCGGCCGTGAGCACGGGCACTACATGAGCGCCGGCACCGACCAGCCGGCGGCACACCTCCGCCGCCTTGTAGGCGGCGATGCCGCCGGTCACACCGAGCACGATGCACCGGCCCCGGACCGGGCTCATGGCGTCGAGGGCTGCCGGGTGCCTTCCGGGTCGCTGACGTCCTGCAGATGAGCGCCCTCGGAAGAGTCCCCCTGCTGGACCAGCATCTCCGGGTCCTCTACGACCTCGGCAGCCTCGGCATCGGGGTCCACCTCGACCGCTTCGATCTTGCCGGCCGCGATCTCCTCGAGGGCGATCGACAGAGGCTTGGAGGATGTGGAGATCACCTGAGGCGGCACGGACGCTCCGATTCCGCCGCCGAGTTGACCGAGGTAGTTCGTGATCTCGCGGCTTCGCATGGCAGCCAGAGTCACGAGCACGAACTTGGACTCTGTCCGGTCGAGGAGCTCCTCGATGGCCGGGGTCATCATCGTGTCGTAGCCGTGGGCCATGGCGCGCTCCGCTGGGTCTGCCGACTGGGGGAGCTTCACGCTACCAGCCGCACTCACAGTTGCGGACGCATGGACCCAACCCGCAAGACCTCTAGCCGGTGCTGCTTCCCCGCCGGTCACGGTCCGACGCGATCAGGCCCTCAATTGCTCGAACAGCCCGGCTCACCTCGTCATTCACTACTATTTCGTAACCCATTTCCTCCGCTTCGGCCCGCTCCGAAGCCGTCTTTCGCATCCGGCGGGCCACCGTCACCTCATCGTCACCCCGGTTCTCGAGGCGCTTCCGCTGATGCTCGGGGCTGGGGGCGTCCACGAACACCAGCACGGCGTCGGGTACCAGCGCCTTCACCTGCCGTCCTCCCCGAACGTCGATCTCGAGCACCACATCCGCGCCCTCGGGAGGGTCCGGCACCGGCGTGCCCTGCAGATAGTCGAGGAATTCGACCCATTCCAGGAAGCCGTCCGCTTCGATGGCGGCCTCGAAGGCGGCGCGGTCCACGAAGCGGTAGGCCTCAGCAGGCTCTCCAAGCCTGCGGGGCCGCGTCGTCCAGGACCGTGACAGCCACAGGCGCGGGTCACGGGCCAGCAACTGCTCGACGATTGTGCCCTTGCCGACGCCTCCCGGTCCGGAGACGATGACGACCGAACGGCCCTCGAGGGTCACCCCCGCGAGGCTACCGACCCGGTACTAGTCAGCCGAAAGCGTCAAACAGTTGGCTCCGCTGCCTGCTGCCGAGTCCCCGCAGGCGGCGGTTCTCGGAAATACCGATCCCCTCCATAGCTCTGCGAGCCTTCACCTTGCCCACGCCAGGCAGGGACTCGATCACAGCCAGAACCTTCATCTTGCCGACGGTGTCGTCGTCCAGCCGATCCAAGAGGTCGGAGAGCGAGATGTCACCAGCCTTGAGCTGCCCGCGCAGCTCCGCACGCTCCCGGCGAACCGCAGCAGCCTTGACTAGCGCAGCGCGCCGGACTTCATCGGAAATTGAAAACGGTTGAGCCATGGGCGGTGAGATTAGCCAATCTGACGCGTATGTGCCACCATTCCATCGAATTGACCTTCCCCGTCGTCTCCGCTCGGATTCTCACTGCTGGAGGCTGCGGTGCAGGCGCTCGGCAGCCTCGACGGGATCGGCAGCCCTGGTAACCGGCCTGCCGACGACCAGCAGATCCGCGCCGGCCGCCAGCGCCTGAACCGGTGAGGCCACCCTCCGCTGGTCGTCCACCGAGTCTCCGACCAACCGGATACCTGGAACGGCCCGGAGAAGCTCGGGGCGGACATGACGGGTCGCGGTCAGATCAGGTGCAGCGCACACCACGCCGGCGCACCCTGCCTCGAAGGCCATCTCCATGCGCCGGGCAACGAGGTCGCGGGTGGCCGCGACTTCGGCCTCGCTGGTCAACACGGTGACGGCCAGCACACCTGCGGGCCGGGTTGCACCTTCTGCCAGGCCCTCGGCACCGGCCTGCAGCATCTCGACCCCGCCAGCGGCGTGCACTGTGAGATACGAGACGCCCAACTCCCCCACCACTCGGGCCGCCCGGGCCACGGTGGTGGGGATGTCATGGAGCTTGAGGTCGCAGAACACGTCGTAGCCGAGGTCGATCATGGCCCCAATCGCCTCGGGTCCAGCAGCCGTGTAGAGCTCCAGTCCGATCTTGGCCACCCGGAAGTGCCCGACGAGCGATCGGGCCAAGCGGGAAGCCGCCACCAGATCGTCGACATCGAGCGCCAGCGCCAGACGGTCGCGAACGTCGGTGCCCCGCGAACCGCCTCCATCATCCGGGGAGCCAGAAACCGCTTCATCCATGGGCTGCTCCAATCAGTTCGTCGAGTTCTTGTACTCCCTCGCTCCGGCACCACTCCCGCAGTTCGCGGAGCACCCGCCAAGGGGCTCGAGGATCGGCGAAGATCGCCGTGCCCACCTGCACCGCCGACGCGCCGGCCTGCAGCATCTCGACGGCGTCAGTGCCGCGGGCTACCCCGCCAACCCCGACGATGGGCACCTCGGGCAGAGCTTCGCACACGTCATAGACGGCTCGCACCGCAACGGGATGCAGCGCGGCTCCGCTCACACCACCGCGCAACCCTCCGAGCGCAGGGCGCCGCTTGTCGATGTCGATGACCAGACCGGCAAGCGTGTTGGTGAGAACAACCGCTTCGGCCCCGCCGTCGACCGCAGCCACAGCCACCGCTACCAGCTCAGGCGTGTTGGGGCTCAGCTTGGCCCAGCGGGGCCGTCCGCACCCGGCCGTAGCGGAGAGCGCCGCAGCGGTCGCGTCCACGGAGTGCGCGAACATGCGCATGCCGTCGTCGGTATTGGGGCACGACACGTTCACTTCGACCGCGACGACCTCCGGTGGAGCCGCGGCCAGCGAATCAGCCGCCCGGCGGTACGCGTCAACGGTGTCACCCCAGATGCTGGCCACCACGTCGGCACCCGCAGCGACGAGAGCGGGCAGGTCCTCCTCCAGCCAAGACTCGGTGCCTGGCCCCTGTAGCCCCACACTGTTGATCATCCCCGCTGCAGCGTCGCGCAGCGGATGCAACCGTGGCGCCGGATTGCCCGGCCAGGGCTGGTCGCTCAGGGACTTGACCACCACCGCCCCCAGATCGGCCAGCCGGCCGTAGGGAGCCAACTCGGCACCATGTCCCGACGCGCCCGACGCAGTCATCACCGGGGCTCGCAGCGTGACGCTGCCAACGCTCGCCGTCAGGTCAGTCACGGTTCAAGCTCGGCCTCTAGGCCACAGGTCGGTCATGGTTCGGTGATGTTGTGCGGGCTGCGGTGATACTCCTGGAGGCTGCGCACCGTCGGGCTGCGGTCGCGCAGGTCCCTCAGGCCGTCGGCGGCGGCCAGCGCCGCGGCTCCGGTGGTTACCAGAGGCAACCCGGCTCGGCCGGCCGCGGACCGGATGTGGGCCCCGTCGGCGCGCGGGCCGCGGCCGCGGGGAGAGTTGATCACGAGCTGGATCTCGCCCGCCTCGATCAGGTCGACGGCGTGGCGGCCCTCATCGTCACCCAGCTTGGCCACGTCGACCGCCACGGGCACGCCGCCGCCACGCAGGCGCTCAGCAGTGCCCGAGGTGGCGGCCAGCTTGTAGCCGAGCCCATGGAGGATCCGGGCTGCGCGCAAGCCCACCTCCTTGTCACGGTCGGCCATGGACACGAACACCGTGCCGGCCGCGGGTAGCCGGGTGCCGGCGGCCAGCTGCGCCTTCACGAAAGCCAGCCCGGGAGTGGAGTCGATGGCCATCACCTCACCGGTTGAGCGCATCTCGGGTCCGAGAACGGCGTCGGCGTCGGGGAAGCGGTTGAACGGCAGCACTACTTCCTTGACCGCCACGTAGTCCCCGTTCGCTCCGGGGTCCGACGCCGGTGGCAGCATCCCTTCGGCCCGGAGTTCGGCCAGCGTCGCCCCGACCATCAGGCGGGCCGCCACCATGGCCAGCGGAACCCCCGTGGCCTTGGCCACGAACGGCACCGTGCGAGATGCCCGCGGATTGGCCTCGATCACGAACACATCGCCAGCGGTGGCCGCCGCGGGAGCCGATCCCGACACGCCCGAGCCGTTCCCGTTGCGCTTGACCGCGAACTGAACGTTCAGCAGGCCCTTGACATCCAGCTCCTGCGCGATGCGGCGGGTGTAGTCGCAGATGACGGAGACGACCTCATGGCCCAGCGTGGTGGGCGGGATCGTGCACGCAGAGTCCCCGGAGTGGACGCCGGCCTCCTCGACGTGCTCCATGACCGCGCCGATCTGTACCTCGCCGGTGCGGTCCCGCACGGCATCGACGTCCACCTCGGTCGCATCCTCGAGGAAGCGGTCCACCAGTACGGGCCGCTCCGACGCGGGTCCCCCTTCCCGGCCCAGAGAGCCGAAGTCGGCGAGCTCGTCGATTGCGGCCGAGAGCTCCTCGTCGTCGTAGACGATGGCCATGGCCCGTCCGCCCAGCACATAGGAGGGCCGGACCAGCGCCGGATAGCCGACCCGGGCCGCCACCTGTCGAGCCTCACCGAAGCTGGTGGCCGTGCCGCCCGGCGGTTGCGGGAGGCCGAGACGGGCGCACAGCGCGTTCCAGCGCTCGCGGTCCTCGGCCAGATCGATCGAGGCCGGCGAGGTGCCCAGCACCAGGTCCGCTCCGAGATGGCCTGACAGCGCCAACGGCGTCTGACCTCCGAGCGACACGATCACTCCGACGGGATCCTCCGCCGCGATCACGTTGGCCACGTCCTCGATGGTGAGGGGCTCGAAGTAGAGCCGGTCGTTGGCGTCGTAGTCCGTCGAGACGGTCTCGGGGTTGCAGTTGACCATCACCGTCTCGTACCCGGCTCTCCTCAGGGCCTGCCCGGCGTGGACGCAGCAGTAGTCGAACTCGATGCCCTGCCCGATGCGGTTCGGGCCCGATCCGCAGATCACGACGCGAGGCCGCTCAGCCGGTCGGATCTCATCGGTGTCCTCGTAGGTGGAGTAGTGGTACGGCGTGGTCGCCTCGAACTCCGCCGCGCAGGTGTCGACCGTCTTGAACGTCGGCCTCACCCCTGCCCGCTCCCGGAGGGCCCGAGCCTCCGCCCCAGACATGCCCCACAGGTGGGCGAGCTGGGCGTCGGAGAATCCGAGCCGCTTGGCCCGGCGCCATCCAGCTCGGGTCACCGCTTCCGGGGAGGCGGATTCGAGCACCAGCCGCTCCTCGCCGATGCGCGCGATCTGGTCGAGGAACCAGGGGTCGACACCGGTGGCCGCCGACACCGCTTCGATGGACACCCCCCGGCGCAGCAGCGCCTCGAGCTGGAAGACTCGCTCCGGCGTCGGCACGGCCGTCGCCGCCAGCAGCTCGGCATCGTCGAGGCGGTCCAGGGCAGCCTCGGCGGGATCCGCGTTGAGTCCGAGGCGGCCCTGCTCCAGGGATCGCAGCCCCTTCTGCAGCGACTCGCAGAACGTGCGTCCGATGGCCATCACCTCGCCCACCGACTGCATGGAGGTGCCGAGGGTGCCCGATGTGTTCTGGAACTTCTCGAAGGCCCAGCGGGGGATCTTGGTGACCACGTAGTCCAGGGTCGGCTCGAACGAAGCCGGGGTCACGCCGGTGATGTCGTTGGGGATCTCGTCGAGCGTGTACCCCACCGCGAGCCGGGCGGCGATCTTGGCGATGGGGAAGCCGGTGGCCTTCGACGCCAGCGCCGAGGACCGGCTCACCCTGGGGTTCATCTCGATGACGACCTGGCGACCGGTGGCCGGGTCGACCGCGAACTGCACGTTGGACCCGCCGGTCTCAACCCCCACCCGTCGCAGCACCGCGAAGGCGGCGTTGCGCATCTGCTGGTACTCGGGGTCGCTCAGCGTCTGGGCGGGGGCGACGGTGATGGAGTCGCCGGTGTGAACTCCCATGGGGTCCAGGTTCTCGATGGAGCACACCACCACGCAGTTGTCGGCGCGGTCCCGCATCACCTCAAGCTCGAACTCCTTCCAGCCCACGATCGACTCTTCGACCAGGATCTCGGAGATGGGGCTGGCCTCCAGACCGAACGAGGCGACCCGCTCGAACTCCTCGGCGGTGGACGCGATACCGGCGCCCCGGCCTCCGAGAATGTAGGCGGGACGGACGATCACCGGCAGCCCCACCCTTCGCATCACCTCGCGTGCGGTGTCCATACCGCGGGCGGTCCCGGAGCGGGGCACGTCCAGACCGATCTCGATCATGGCCTGCTTGAAGAGCTGGCGATCCTCGGCAGTGGCGATGGCGGCCGCGTCGGCGCCGATCAGCTCGGCGCCGTTGGCCTCCAGGACCCCGCCGTCGACGAGTTCCATGGCCAGGTTGAGCCCGGTCTGGCCTCCCAGGGTGGGCAGCACCGCGTCAGGCCGTTCCCGCTCGATGATCCGAGCCAGCACGGCGGCATCCAGCGGCTCGACGTAAGTGGCGTCGGCCACCTCCGGGTCGGTCATGATCGTGGCCGGGTTGGAGTTGGCCAGGATCACCCGGTAACCCTCGGCTCGCAGCACCCGGCAGGCCTGCGTGCCCGAATAGTCGAACTCGCATGCCTGGCCAATGACTATGGGGCCCGAGCCGATGATGAGGATGGATTCGATGTCGTCACGCCGGGGCACGGCGGCGATCCATCATCTTGGCGAAGCTGGCGAAGTGGTGGCGGGCGTCGTGGGGGCCGGGACCAGCCTCGGGGTGGTACTGCACGCCGAAGGCGTCGGCGCCACTGACGGAGAGCCCCTCCAGGGCGCCGTCGTTGAGACAGACGTGAGTCTCCGTGACTCCCGGCACCGATCCCGCCTCGACCGCGAAGTTGTGGTTCTGGCTGGTGATCTCGATGCGGCCGGTGGCGGTGCAACGAACGGGCACGTTGCCCCCATGGTGCCCGAAACGCATCTTGAACGTGCGCCCGCCGAGGGCGAGGGCGAGCAGCTGGTGGCCGAGGCAGACCCCGAACAGGGGAACCGTGCCCACGAGGTCTCGCAGAGCCTCGATGGCCGGCCCGGCCAGCTCCGGATCGCCCGGCCCGTTGCTGAAGAACACCCCGTCGGGCCGGCGCGCCAGCACCTCGGCTGCGGGAGTGTGGGCGGGCACAACGGTCACGGTGGCCAACTCACCCAGGCAGCTCAGGATTGTGGACTTGATGCCCAGGTCGTAGGCGACGACCCGGTGCAGGCCTGTGCCGGAGGTGTACGGCTCGACGGTGGTGACCTCGCTCACGAGGTCAACCCCGCTGGTGCCGGGCTCTGCTCGGGCTGCGGTCAGCAGCGTGGCCTCATCCGCGGTGCCGAAGGCGCCGGGCATGGCCCCCGCGTCGCGGATGTGGCGGGTCAGGCGGCGGGTGTCGATCCCGGTGATGCCGGGGATGCCGTGGCGGCGCAGGAAGCCGTCCAGGCTGCCGGTGGCCCGCCAGTTGCTGTGGCGGCGGGTCAGGTCGCGCACGATCACACCCCGGCAATGGGGCCGAGCCGCCTCGGAGTCGGCGTCGTTGGTGCCGTAGTTGCCGATGTGGGGATAGGTGAAGGTGATGATCTGACCTGCGTAGGACGGGTCGGAGATCACCTCCTGGTACCCGCTCATCACCGTGTTGAAGACGACCTCTCCGGAGGCCACGGCCGCGCTGGCGCCGACGGCCTCACCCTCGAACACTTCCCCGTCGCACAGCACCAGCAGGGCCGGCTCCGGTGCAGTCATCGCTGCGGCTCGCCGTCGACCACGACCGGCTCGGAGCCGAGCAGGGTGTGACGGACCCGGCCTCGCAGCTCCCGCCCCTCGTACGGCGTATTGCGGCTCGGGCTTGCCATGGCCTCGCCGGACACCGTCCAAGTTGCGCCGGGGTCGATCACGCACAAGTTGGCGGGCTCGCCGGGCGCCACCGGCCGTCCATGAAGGTCGTCGATGCCCGCGATGGCCGAGGGCTGCCAGGACATCAAGGCCAGGACCCGATCGATGGGCAGGTCCAACGTGGTCAGTGCAAGGGCCAGGGCCGTCTCGAGACCCAGCATTCCCGGGGGCGCCGCGTCGAAGGGCCTCTCCTTGTCGGCGCTGGCGTGGGGCGCGTGATCGGTGGCGATGGCGTCGATAGTGCCGTCGACCAGCCCAGCCCGGACCGCAGCCACATCGGCATCGGTTCGCAGCGGCGGATGGACCTTGAAGACGGTGTCGTAGTCGGCGCAGCAGGCATCGGTGAGCGTGAAGTGGTGGGGAGCGGCCTCGGCCGTTACCGGCAGACCCGCCTCCTTGGCCGCTCGTACCATGGCCACCGACCCGGCCGTCGACAGGTGCAGGAAGTGCACCCTCGATCCTGTGAGCCGCGCCAGGGCGATGTCTCGCATGACCATCAGCTCTTCAGCCTCGGAGGGCTGGCCGCCCAGGCCCAGACGGCTCGACCACTCCCCTTCGTGCATGTGACCGCCGACACTGAGTTCCGCTACCTCGCAGTGCTGGGCCAGCACCACCCGACGACCGCCCGTGAGGTGGTCGAGACCGGCCGCGTACTCGAGGGCACGTCTCATCACCCGCGCGTCCTGCACGCCGCTGCCGTCGTCGGTGAACACCCGAACTCCCAGCCGGACCAGCTCAGCCATGGGCACCAGGTCGACTCCTCGGCGGCCGACGGTGATGGCGGCCGAGGGGTACACGTCACAGCACGCCCCGGCACTGAGGTCCTGCACTTCGCGGACTACCGCCGCGCAGTCGATAGGCGGGTCGGTATTGGGCATGGCGATCATGGCGGTGAACCCGCCCAAGGCGGCGCCGCGGGCGCCGGTCTCCACGGTCTCGGCGTCCTCGCGGCCGGGCTGGCGCAGGTGGACATGCAGATCGACGAGTCCCGGAGCCACCACGCACCCCGAGGCGTCCAGCGTGCGGTCGCCGTCCACACCGGCGGGTTCGACCGAGATCACGCGGCCGTCGCCGACCAGCACATCGGCGCGGCGACTGCCGCCGGAGTCCACCACGGTCCCACCTCTGATGGCGACGGTGCCATGAGGGGGCACCGCGGCCAACCTCGTGCTCACACCGCCCCCGCGCCGCAGCCGCCTCGGGCGGATTCGGTGCACCGTGCAGTCGGGCGGATCCTCACGCCGCCATCATCCTCTCACCCTCGGCGAGGTCCAGTCCCGAACCGAGCAGCAGGAACAGCACCGCCATGCGGACCGCTACGCCGTTGGCGACCTGCTCGGTTATCACCGCATTGGGCCGGTCGGCGACGTCTCCGTCGATCTCCACGCCGCGGTTCATGGGTCCGGGGTGCATGATCAGGGCGCCCTCCCCGAGCCGGTCGGCCCGGGCCGCGTCGAGGCCGTACTCGGCCCGGAACTCGCGCAGCGACGGAACCGATGCCCCGGCCTCCCGCTCCAGCTGCATCCGCAGCAGGTAGCAGATGTCGATTTCCTCGAGGACCGAATCGAAGTCATGGGTGACGGCGACGGGCCAGCCTTCGAGGCTCGACGGCAGCAGAGGACGGGGCGCGACCAGGGTGACCTCCGCGCCCATGGACGTGAAGGCCAGCACATCGGAGCGGGCCACCCGGGAGTGGAGGATGTCGCCGACGATGGCCACGCGGGCGCCGTCGAGGCCCCCCAGATGGGTGCGGGCGGTGTAGAGATCCAGAAGCGCCTGGGTGGGATGCTCGTGACGGCCGTCACCGGCGTTGACGACCGAGGCGTCGATCCAGTCGGCCACCCGGTGGGGCACGCCCGCGCACGGGTGACGCACGACGATGGCGTCGATTCCCATCGCCTCGATCGTCTGCACGGTGTCTCGCACCGACTCGCCCTTGTTCACCGACGAGGACCCGACCGAGAAGTTCACGGTGTCGGCAGACAACTGCTTGGCGGCCGCCTCGAACGACAACCGGGTGCGGGTGCTGTCCTCGTAGAACAGCCACACCACGGTCTTGCCCCGCAGGGCCGGCACCCTGGGGATGCGGCGCTGGCTCACCTCGGCGAACGAGCCGGTGAGGTCGAGAATGCGCTCTAGGTCGGGCCGGTCCAGATCGGCGATCGACAGCAGATGGCGGCGCGGCGGTGCGTGATCCGTCACGTCGACTCCAAAATGTGCGTCATTCCTGCGTCCATCACACCAACACCTGCGTCCGTCACACCAGTTCCCCGATGTGCACGCCGTCTGATTGCACGTCCACCATCTCCTCGCGGCTGGTCGGGAGGTTCTTGCCGACGTAGTCGGGCCGGATGGGAAGCTCCCGGTGGCCCCGGTCGACCATCACGGCCAGTTGCACCGCGCTGGGACGGCCCCAGGTGTGCAGGGCGTCGAGCGCGGCCCGCACGGTCCGGCCGGTGAATAGGACGTCATCGACCAGCACCACCACCTGCTCGTCGAGGTTCACCGGGATCTGGGTCTCGGCCTGCGGCAGCACCGGCCTCAGGCCGATGTCGTCGCGGTGCAGAGCCACGTCGAGGGTGCCGACCGGCACCGCGGAGCCCTCGATCTCGGCGAGCGTGTCGGCGATGCGGTTGGCGATGTGAACGCCTCCGGTCTGGAGGCCGATCACCACCAGGCCCCCGGTGCCGTGGTTGCGCTCGATCACCTCGTGGGTCATGCGGCGGATGGCACGGTCCACATCGTCGGCGCTCATCACCTGGCTGCGCGACCGGAACGTGCCGCTGGTGTGGGGCACCGTGAAGCGGCGTTCTCGTTCGGCCATGCTGTCCTCCCCGTTCGAGCCTCACCGGACCCGTTTCACGGTCGGCCGGCGACGGTATCACCGGCTCAGGCAATACGCGCGCATGGCCCAGATGCAGTTCATGACCTTGTGTTTCGCGACGCGGGTCGACAAGCTTGACTCTGAGTCCCTCCTCCCTCGTACACCCAACAAGAACGGCATCAGCGCCGCAATTCACACTGTCTGGCGCTTACGGCCCGCCGAGTTTAGGGGTAGGTGCCGCGCACCATCGCCCTAGTCGTTCGAGACAACGCAGCGCGCTGTCAAGGCTCTTCGAGTTGCCGCGGGCTGTCGCAGGATCCCAGGAAGTCTGAACGAACTCACGTATGGCGGCAGTCCACGTCACCGCAGCAGTCAGCGGGGCACCAGGGTGATCGGGCAGTCCGGGCCGGGCGCTCCGGCCAGGCGGGCGTCTGCCGTGAGCAGCGGGCAGTTGAGCGCCTCCGCCAGGGCCACATAGCTGGCGTCGTATGCCGAGAGGTTGTGGCGCAGTGCCCACATTCTTTGGCTGAGCCAGTGAACCCCCAAGCGTCGCACACCGAGTTGGACCCACTGCCGTACTGCGCCGTCGGCTATCCGGGGGGTAACCGCCCCTCGGGCCACCAGTCTTCGCATTGTCTGGAGGACCTCCGCATCGACCAAGTGCGGAGCGACGAGCCGTTCGGTACTCAAATAGCGGCGCGCTTCGTCATCATGCAATAGCGCTCGCACCGCGGCCGACGCGTCAACGACGACCATGGCCGCCGCCGCTGTCGCGGACCAGACCGCGGACAGTGCCCAGCACGGTGACCGCGTTCACACCTCGGTACGCGCCTCATCCAGCGCGGCAACCACTTCGGAGATCGAGACCTCAAGGTCCGGAAGGTACCGCAGCAACGCTGCATTGTCGGCTCGGCGAGTTGATTCTGCCAACTCCCGCACAGCCATAGCAGAGACCGAAAGGCCCTCTCTTGCGGACAGCAACTTGAGACGATCCAGGACGTCGTCGGGAACATTTCGCAGATACAGCGTATTCATGTTGCAAGATGCTAGCAGATAGCATGCATATTGCGACCGAACGTCAGGCTCGCAGGGCCGTCGACTATACAGACGCCCATGACACCACCGCCGCCCAGCCAAGACACACCTCTCGATCCCGGACTGGCCGAGGCCCTGGCTTGTGTGGAGCTGCAGCGCCTGGAGGGTCGCTATGCCGACGTGGTCACCCGCCGGGCGTGGGCCGAGCTGGCCGAAATCGTGCTCCACGACTGCCCCATAGTGGTGGACGTCCGCCACACGAAGTTCGAGTTCACCGGCCCCACCGAGTACGGAGAGTTCATCGCCCGCCAGATCGAGCGCTTCTCGCTCTTCGAGTTCGTGCTGCTCAACATGGTGATGCAGATCGACGCCGGGCGTGGTGTCGCCGCGGCCCGGGTGTACATGCAGGAGGTCCGCCAGAACGTCTCCGACGGGCGCCGCACCGACGCCTTCGGCGTCTACCACGACCGTCTCGAACGAGGCGACGATGGCCGCTGGTGGTTCGCCTGGCGGCACTATCGCAGCTTCGCCCGCACCGCCGAGCCCCGCGTCGACACCGACTACGACGTCTTCGACCTGCCGGTCATCGACCTCGCGGACATCCTGGGCGGTCCGTAGGCCACACCGCCGGGATGGCCCGACCGGGCTCTCAGGAGGTCTGCTCCCCGGCTCGGGTGCGGGCGAACACCAGCATCTGCGGGCCATAGGGCTTCCCAGACGGGTGTCGGGGTGCATCCACTCGGCGCAGACCGGCCCCGCGGGCCACGACCAGCGACGCGGGGTTGTCCGCTCCGATCTCGGCCATCACCGCCTCCAGCGGCCCCTCCGACAGCACCCAGTCCACCACCAACCGGGCCGCCTCGGTGGCTCGACCCTGGCCGCGCCAACTCTCGGCGATCCACCAGCCGACCAGCGCGGCCCGCCGGACGGGGTCGAAGCCACTCAACCCCACCTCGCCGATCACCGTTCCCGTCGGCGGATCGGTGACGGCCAGATCAACAGACCGCCCCTCGGTCCACGCCTGCTCACGCTGGGAAATCCAACGGACGGCGAGCGCCTCATCCGCGGGCTCTGGGACCCTCAAACGGTCCCGGATCTCTGGATCGTGCCACGCGGCCAACAGAGCCGGAGCATCTGTGAGTCGCCAAGGCCGCAGCAGGGTCGTGGGACCGGCGAGCCGAGGCACGGGCAGGACCATGGCGGCCACCGAACCCCCAGAGGCCACCGAACCCTCAGGGGCCGCCAGATTCTCAGGGGCCGGCGAACCCCCAGAGGCCACCGAGTCCTCAGGGGCCGCCAGATTCTCAGGGGCCGGCGAACCCCCCGAGGCCACCGAACCCTCAGGGGCCGCCAGATTCTCAGGGGCCGGCGAACCCCGGGAGGCCGCGGACCACGCTGGGGCCGCACCGCTCATGCCGGCGAATCTGATCCGCGCACTTCGTCGGCCACCGCCCGCAGCACACCGTTGAGGAAGCGGGGAGACTCGGCACTGCAGTACTGCGTGGCCAGAGCCACCGCCTCGGACAGCACGACGCCGGTCGGCACGTCGTCGCGGTGCACCAACTCCCAGACCGCGATCCGAGCCAGGGTCCGGTCGACCACCGCGAGGCGCTCGAGCCGCCAGCCCACCAGGTTCCGGCGCAGCAGGTCGTCCACGTTGGCGCGGTCGTCGTCCACGCCCAGCGACAGCTTCACCGCGTACTTCGACGGCGGCACCCCGCGACGGGCCAGCGCCTCAGAGGCCGAGCCTCCCGCGATCTCGGCCTCGTAGAGCACCGCGAGAGCGTCCTCGCGCGCCTCCCGGCGGGCTCCGAAGCCGGGAACGGACGTGCCTGAACCCGCCACCGCAAGACTCGCTCACGCTCGGGCGATGTAGGTGCCGGAGCGGGTGTCGACCTTGACCCGCTCCCCGGGCGACACGAACAGCGGCACCTGGACGACCAGCCCCGTCTCCAGCGTGGCCGGCTTGGTGGCGCCCGACACCCGGTCACCCTGGATGCCCGGTTCCGTCTCCGCGATGGCCAGTTCCACCGCCGCGGGCAGATCGGTGCCGACTATCTCGGCTCCGTGCATCAGCATCACCGCGACCGAGCCCTCCACCAGGAACTGGGCCGCGTCACCCAGGATCTGGGGAGGCACGGTCATCTGGTCATAGGACTCGTTGTCCATGAACACCAGGTCCTGCCCCTCGCGGTACAGAAGCTGCATCTCACGCTTGTCGATGGTGGCTCGCTCGACCTTCTCGCCGGCCCGGAAGGTGCGGTCGACCACTGCGCCGGTGCGGGCGTTCTTGAGCGTGGTGCGCACGAAGGCGTGGCCCTTGCCCGGCTTGACGTGCTGGAACTCGACGACGCTGAACAGGTTCCCGTCGAGATCGAGGGTCATGCCGTTCTTCAGGTCGTTGGTCGTGATGGTGGGCAAGTTCAGCTCCTTGTCGGTCCGTGACGGTCCCCGTCGGGGGCCGCAGTGTCGTCCTACGCCGTTATCGGCACCACTGGAGTCTTCGGGTAGAAAGTCAGCGAACGGCACCCGTCATCGGTGACGACCAGCAGATCCTCCACCCTGGCGCCCCCGACTCCGGGAAAGTACACGCCCGGCTCGACGGTCAGCACATTGCCGGGCTCCAGCACCGCGCTGGACCCTGAAGTCACCCGGGGCAACTCGTGGACATCCAGCCCGACACCGTGCCCCGAGCCGTGCACGAAGGCCTCTCCCATTCCGGCCTCCTCGATGACCGAGCGGCACGCTCCGTCGATGTCGCCCGCCTCCACACCGGGACACACCGCTTCTACGCCGGCCGACTGGCTACGGCCCACCAGCTCCAGCATGGCCTCGGCCTGTTCGTCGGGATCCCCCAGGACGAACGAGCGGGTCATGTCACTGCGGTAGCCGTCCACCGTCGCTCCGACATCGACGATCACGAGATCGCCGGCCTGAAACTCCCGCTCGGTTGGTCGGGCATGGGGAAGCGCGCTGTTGGGACCCGAGGCCACGATGGTGTCGTAGGCGGGGCCGGATGAGCCCGCAGCTCGGATGGCGTAGTCCAGGGACCTCTGGAGTTGTGCCTCGGTCACTCCGGGTCGCAGCATGGGCTCGTTGGCGGCCAGCGCCCCGTCCGCGATCCTGGCTGCAGCCTGCATGCGGGCCAGCTCGGCCGGGTCCTTGACGGCCCGCAGCTCCTCGACGGCCTCGGTGAGCGGCACCGTGGAGGCGTCCACGGCCTCGCTCCAGCGGATCTGCTCGCTCCAGGCGACGCTGTCCTCCAGGCCGAGCCGAGCAGCCGCTCCGAGCCGCTCGGCCACCGCGTGGGCGGCCCTGCGGGCCACGACCACCTCCACTTCGGCCGAGCAGCCGGCGTCTGCGAGCTGTGCCGGCGCCTGCTCGGCGTAGCGGGAGTCGGTAACGAGGAGGGCCTCGCCCGAGCCGAGCACCACCACGGTCCCGTTGGAGCCGGTGAAGCCGGTGAGCCATCTCACATTGGCCGGTTCGACGATCACGGCGGCGTCGACGCCCGAGTCGGCCAGCCGGTCGCGGAGCCGGCCGAGACGCCCGTCCACCCGAAGGGGCGGAAGGCTGCCCAAGTCGACGGCCGCCGCTGCGGGCACGGGCTCCGGGACCTCCGGGATCTCCTTCATCGAATCGCCGCCAGCGCTTCTCGCTGCACCGCCTCGGGCACGCCCACCACCGGCTCCACGCCACGATCCGAGTCGAGCACGAAGGTGACGCCGTCGACGGCCTTCTTGTCCCGGCCGAACAGCGCCATCAGCTCGTCGTCGTCGAACACTGCCGGCAGCCGGTCCGGGAGGCCGTAGCCGGACACCACCCGGCGGTGGGCGGCCACGCGCTCGGAACCGATGCGGCCCAGCCGCATGGCTACCTCGGCCGCGTACACGAGGCCGACGGCCACCGCCTCGCCGTGGCGCAGGTCGTAGCGTCCCGCCGTCTCGATCGCGTGGGCCAGGGTGTGGCCGTAGTTGAGGATGGCCCGCCGGCCTCCCTCAC
This sequence comes from Acidimicrobiia bacterium, assembly GCA_021296315.1. Classification (GTDB taxonomy): domain Bacteria; phylum Actinomycetota; class Acidimicrobiia; order Acidimicrobiales; family Aldehydirespiratoraceae; genus Aldehydirespirator. The sequence continues at coordinate 25,436 of JAGWAO010000002.1, forward strand.
GCTCATCGGCCGCCACTACCTCGGCCTTGATTCGCACCGCAGCTGCGATCCGCTCATCGGTGTCAAGAGCGTCGAGGTCGTCGCCGGTCAAGAAGTGGTACTTGGCCAGCTCGCCCTGGCCGCTGCGCAGTTCCCGCGGCGGCAGCGTGGCCAGCATCTCGGTGTCGCAAAGCACAGCGTGAGGCTGCCAGAACGCGCCGACAAGGTTCTTTCCCTCGGGCAGGTTCACTCCGGTCTTGCCCCCTATGGCCGCGTCCACCTGGGCCAGCAGCGTGGTGGCAACCGAGACATAGCGCATGCCGCGGTGGTAGACGGCGGCCACGAAGCCCGCCAGGTCGGTGACCACTCCCCCGCCGACGGCCACGATCACATCGGAACGGGTGAAGCCCGCTTGCGACATCGCCCGGCAGAGCCGTTCGGCCTCGCTCAGCGACTTGGCCTCCTCACCGTCGGCAACGGTGAACACCGACTGGTCGAGACCGCTGTCGACGGCCCAACCGACACCTGCCTGGGTTATCACCGCGGCCCGGCGCGCCCCGGCCGGCATGACCGAGTCGAGCCGGGACCGGACCCCCCCGCCGACATGGACGTCGTAGGAGCGATCGCCCAGCGCGACGGTCACAACATGGGCATGCGAGGCGGACGGCGGCACCCGGAGAGCCTACCGACGCGCCAGTGAGGCTCCCGGAGCGCGCCCCTACGAGCCGGCGACGGCAGGGAGGTGGCGCACCGCGGCCGCGGCCATCACCGACCCGCAACCGCAGCCCGGCGCATCACCTCCACCGGCGCTTCGACGCCGGTCCACAGCTCGAATGCGGCCGCTGCCTGGTAGGCCAGCATCGACAGGCCATTGTGAGCCTCCACGCCCCGCTGCCGCAGGGCAGCCAGCCAGGCCGTCTCTGTCGGCTCATACACCAGGTCGACCGCGACCTGGCCCGGACTCAACAGGGTCGGATCGCAGGGCATGGCGCTTCTCCTTGAGTGTGCTGTTCTCCCCGGATGTGCTGAAGTACCCGCTCCCATGCCCACCGAGGTTGCGTTGACCACGAGATCGGCACCCGCGATGTCGTCGATCGAGCCGACCCGACCCGGCTGTCCTGTCCGCGGTGTCGCATTGGCAATTGCCGCCGCGGCCTGCGCTCTGGCCGGTGTGCGGTTGATCACGGCGACATCGACCGCCCCCGCTGCGGCCAGCCCCCAAGCCACGGCCCGAGAGGCTCCGCCTCCCCCCAGCAGCGCTACCCGAATGCCGTCGGGCCCGATCCCGGCATCGGCCTCCAGCCCGGCAACGAAGCCGATCGCGTCGGTGTTGACGGCACGCAGTCGTCCGTCGCCCACCGGCACGATGCAGTTGGCCGCGCCGAGCACCTCCACCTCATCGTCACGCAGGTCCGCGGCCTCGGCCACCTCGACCTTGAGCGGCATGGTGACCGACAAGCCCGCGAGCTGCAGGACCCTCATCGCCTCCAGCGCGGCCGATCCACCCCCCACCGGCACCTCGAACGCGGTGAACACCCAGTCGATGCCGGTCGCCGCGAATGCGGCATTGTGTATCGCGGGCGAGCGCGAGTGGCGCGCCGGTTCGCCGATCACCGCGGCCACCCTCGAGATCGACAGCCCGCTCATCAGCAGTACCCGAGCTCACGGCAGACGGAGACTTGCTCCTCGTGCTCCTCCAGCGTGCGGTGGAAGTGGTGGGCGCCTCGCACCCCTCCCTCATCGGTGCGAACGTAGAACAGCCAGTCGCCGTCGACGGGCTGAAGCGCAGCCATCAGCGACGCCTCGCCCGGCGCCGATATCGGCGTGGGGGGCAGGCCCGTGACCACCCGAGTGTTCCAGGGCGACTCCAGGCGGATGTCGGCGGAGGTGAGATCGGCACACGACTTGGCCGCGGCGTAGCAGGCGGTGGCGTCGATGTCGAGGCGCATGCCCTCAGCCAGCCGGTTGTAGATCACCCGGGAGATCTTGGCCCGGTCCTCGGACACCAGAGCCTCCTCCTCGATGAGGCTGGCCACGATGATCAACTCATAGGGCACCAGACCCAATTCGACGATGTCGGGATGGAGACCGGGATCCTCCAGCAGACGAGCGAAACGGCGATCGAACTCGTCGGAGAGGCGCAGCAGGAAACCGTGCTCGTCGGCGAGGTCATCGGCGTTGATGTCGTAGGTGGCCGGGAAGAGCATGCCTTCGAGGCTCCTTACCGGCGCTTCGTCGGGCAGGTAGGACGCCTCCCGCACCAGCGAGATGTAGGCCGCCTCCAGGTCCTCCCACTCGAAGGCGGGATTCTCCTCCATGAGGCGCAGGGCCATCTCGCTCCAGCGAAGGCCCTCGGGAATGCGTACGAGTTCGAAGACCTCACGCTCCGGTCCGGCCCCAAACACTGTGCGTACCGAGGCGAAGTCCATGTTCTCATAGAGGATGTAGTCGCCGGCCTCCACGGCCACCACCGTGTCGCATCCCAGGAAACCGGTGATGGTCAGCTCGCCGTCGCAGCGCAGCCAGTAGCGGAAGACGGTGGCGTTGGATATGACTCCCGCATTCTGGAGCTCCCCGGCGATCTCGTTGACGGAGGCTCCCTGGGGAATGGTCAACTCGACCGCCGCGCCCGGCAGCCCCTCCGGGGTGATCTGAGCGTCCACCCAGCCGTAGATTCGCCCCCGAGCCCACCCGACGGCCAGCACCACCACCACCACCAGCACCACCAAGCGGACGAACCCGCCCCAGAAGGGGCGGTAGCGCACCCAGTTGCGGTCGTCGGCGTCGTAGACGGGATCGACAAAGGGGTCGTCGCCGAGTTCCTCCTCCACCACCACCATCGCGCCCTGATCGACAGTCGACCAGCCGGCCCGAGACGAGACGGCAGGCTGCTGATCGCGACGGGCCGCCTTGCGGGCCGTCTTCCGGTAGGAGCGCTGGGCGCGGTGCGCAGAACGCTTAGGCCGGCGATCGCGACGGTTCTTGGGAGGCTTGGGGGGCCTGGTACGGCGGACGGCAGGCCCAGGTGACGCAACCGGACCGGCAGGATCGGCGGCGCGTGGGCGCGGGGCAGCCGAGGTCCGCGAGGCGGCAGCCTTCGGACGGGCAGCCTTCGGACGGGCAGCCTTCGGACGGGCAACCTTCGGACGGGCAGCCTTCGGACGGGCTCCGCCATCGGGGCGTCCGGTGATGAAGTCCGACAGCTTCGACGGGCGTCGAGCGCCCTGACCGCGGTCAGCCACCGGGCATACCGGCGTCAAGCCAGGACTGAAGCATCACCGCGGCCGCCACCTGGTCGACAACACCCCGCCTTTGCGGCCCCTTCATCTGCTGCTCCATGAGGCTCCGTTCCGCGATGACCGTGGTCAGCCGTTCATCGTAGGAAACAACCGGCACGGCCAGGAGACGCCCGAGCCGGTCTATCTCGGCGCGAGCCGCCCGGGCGGCCGGACCCTCCGAACCGTCGAGCGAAATGGGCAGCCCGACCACCACGATCTCGACCTGCCACTGGCTCAGGAGATCGACGATGGCCTGCACGTCCCGATCGGGATCGCCGGTGCGCACGAGGGTCTCGACCGGAGTCGCCACCGTCCCGGCCGAGTCGCACACCGCCACACCGACCCGGCGCTCGCCCAGATCGAGCCCTAGGGCCCGCACTTTCAGAACATCCGCGGGTTTGTGAAACCGCCTCGCGGTGAGGCGTAGCGTCTCCCGCTCTTGTTCGCTGCGCTCACGGGCCGCTCGGGCCACGGCCTAGCTAAGCGGCCGGCGAGGACCCTCATGGGATGCGACCCGTCCGCTCGGCCTCTGGCGCAATTCCAGCCGCGGCCCGTGCCAGCTCGAGGGCCTCGTCCAGACGGTCGGCGTCCCTGCCCCCGGCAACGCAAAGGTCGGCCGCGGACCGACCTCCGCCACCGATCGTCTTCTTGGCGTCACCGATGAGTTCGCCGGCGTGGAAATCGCCGCCCTCGGTTGCCGCCGCGGCCAGGGCTGCTCCTCCCGAGTCGAGCGCAGTGCCCAGCACCACGGCCTTCACGCCGTCGATGTCGCGTATCGACACCGCCAGGTCGCGCAGGCCGTCGCGGCCGACGTCATCGACCCGGGCCACCACCACGCCCTCCACTGCCGTTGCCGCCAGCTCCGGCGCCCGGCTCAGTGCCAACCGGCGTCTCAACTCGGCGACCTCGGTCCGCAGGGCCTTGGTCTCGCTCTGTCGCTTGGCCACACCGTCGGCCAGCTCAGCCGAGGGGACTCCCAGCGAGCGGGCCACGTCGTCTATGCGCGACTGCTGGTCGCGCAGCAGGGTGAGCGTGTCGTGACCGGTGATGGCCTCCAACCTGCGCATGTTGGCGCCGATCGACGCCTCCGAAGTGATGTGGAACGCGCCGATGTCACCGAGGGCCCGCACATGGGTGCCACCGCACAGCTCCACCGAGTGGCGCCCGGCCTCCAGCACCCGCACCATGTCGCCGTACTTCTCGCCGAAGAAGGCGATGGCGCCGATCTGTTGGGCGTGGTCGAAGGTGGTCTCGTAGTGGCGGCACGACTCGTTGTCGAGCACCTCGGAGTTGACGATGTCCTCCACTTCGGTGATCTGCTCGGCCGTAAGGGCTTCGTAGTGGCTGAAGTCGAAGCGGAGACGGTCGGGGCCGACCCAGGATCCCTGCTGCTTGACGTGGTCTCCAAGAACCTCTCTCAGCGCCCAGTGCAGGATGTGGGTGGCGGTGTGGTTGCGCCTGATGCCGGCCCTGCGCTCGGCGTCCACCGCCGCGGTGACTTCGTCGCCGACGCGCAGTCCCCCGTCGATCGCCTCGACTATGTGGACGTGAAGGTCGGGCACTCCGTAGACGGTGTCGACGACACGCACCCGGGCACCGGTCGCCTCGCATGAGATCTCGCCGGTGTCTCCGATCTGACCACCGCTCTCTGCATAGAACGGTGTGCGGTCCAGCACTACCCGGCCGTCCGCGGCGTACAGCACCCGTCCGACCGTCGTCAGCTCGGCCCGGCCGCAGAACTCGGTGGGTCCTGTCGCTGAGAACAGCGCCACGAACGGGGCCACATCGTCGGTGGCGGCCACCGAGCGGGCGCTGCGGGCCCGCTCCTGCTGCTTGGACATCGCCGCCGCGAAGCCTTCGGTGTCCACCTCCACGCCCCTCTCGGCCGCGATCTCGACGGTGACCTCGAGGGGGAAGCCGTAGGTGTCGTGCAACAGGAAAGCGACCTCGCCATCGATCGGCTGGCCGGGGTCGAGAGCCTCCAGACGACTATCGAGGATGGCCTGCCCGGTGCGCAGCGTCTGGTGGAAGCGCCGCTCCTCGCGGTCGATCACATCGCGCACGTAGCCGTGGTTGCGAGCCAGGTCGGGGTAGGCCTCGCCCATCACCTCCACGACCGCGTCGACCATGCCGCCCATCACGGGCACCTCGACACCCAGCAGGTAGGCATGGCGCACGGCTCGCCGGATGATGCGCCGCAGCACGTAGCCGCGGTCCTCGTTGGAGGGAAACACCCCGTCGCTGACGAGCAGCGATGTGGAGCGGGCGTGGTCGGCCAGTATGCGAAGCGACACATCGCGAGGCTCGGACTCGCCCAGTTTGGCGCCGGCGAGGCGCTGGGCCGCGTCGAGCAAGGCGACGAACTCGTCGGTCTCCCACACCGAGTCCACGCCCTGAAGCACGGCCACGGTTCGCTCCAGGCCCAGGCCGGTGTCGATCGAGGGTTTGGGCAGCGGGATCTCGGTGCCGTCGGGGGTGCTCTCGAACTGCATGAACACCAGGTTCCAGACCTCTACGAAGCGCTCCTCGCCGCCGTGGGCCGGGCCTCCGTCGGGCCCGTAGTCGGGCCCCTTGTCCCAGAAGATCTCCGAGCACGGCCCGCAGGGGCCCACGTCGGCCATGCGCCAGTAGTTGTCCTCGCCCAGCCGCTGGATCCTCTCGGCGGGGACGCCGACCTCGTCGCGCCATATGGCCTCGGCCTCGTCGTCGCTGTGGTGGACCGTCACCCACAGCCGCTCGGGATCGAGGCCGAGCACACCGGTCACGAGTTCCCAGGCCCAGGCGCAGGCATCGGACTTGAAGTAGTCGCCGAAGCTGAAGTTGCCGAGCATCTCGAAGAAGGTCAGGTGACGGGACGTGCGCCCAATCTCGTCGAGGTCGTTGTGCTTGCCCCCGGCCCGAACGCACTTCTGGACGGTGACGGCCCTCGAGAACGGGGCCTGCTGCTCGCCAGTGAAGTACGTCTTGAACGGCACCATTCCCGCCACGGTGAACAGCAGCGTGGGGTCGTGGGGGATCAGGCTGGCCGACGGGTGATGGGTGTGGCCCCGCTCGACGAAGAAATCGACGAAGGCTCTGCGGACCTCGGCCGCGGTCATCGACTTCATGGCCGATCGGTTCCGGTGGTGGACCCGTTGTCGTCGGGCGAGGGTTCGTCACCGGTCAGCTCGGACTCGGCCCGGCGCATGGCCTCGCGTCCCTCGGCCACGGCTTGGCGGACGTCGTCGGCGACGCGCCGAGCCTCGCGCCCGATATTCCTGGCGCTGTCGAACGCGGTCTCCCGGACCCGGCTGGCGGCCTGCTGGGACCGTTCGGCCACGACGTTGCGGACGTTGGCGGGCGCGTAGCGCTGCGCGGCCTCACGGGCCTTGCTGCGCAGCCAGGCCGCGGTGCCGAGACCGGCCACATAGCCCGCTCCCAGCCACCACACCCGCCTCATCGCCGCCGCCTCCTGGTCCGGGTCCGCCCGGTGTTCCCGGAGTGGCTGGGCCGGGTCGCGGCGGGACGGCTGGCGGCCGCAGCCTCCGCCGTGGTCGAGATCTCTCGGGCGGGAGCCGAGCTGTCTCCGGTCGCCTCGACGGTGGTCGAGACCTCTCGGGCGGCGGCTGCGCTGTCGTTGGCGGCCAGGTCGAGGGACCGGCGATGGCGGCGGCGCTCTCTCAGGCGCCGGCCGGCCTGGCCCGCCCCCGACACCAGCGACAGACCCTTGATCAGCGGCGGAGCGAAGGCCCGGTAGGTCAGGCGGCTGGCATGGTCCGCGGTGGCGGCGATGCGCTCGGCCCGCCCGATCACCCGGTCCACCCGATGAAGTTCGGCGTCGGCCTTGGTGACGGTTGTGCGGAGATCGTCGACCATGGGCAGCGCCGAGTCCCGCAGGTCGTCGACCACGTCGCGCAACTCGCGCATGGTCCTCACCAGCGACACCACCGCCACCGTCAGCACGACCACCGTCGCCAGGCAGACGACGGTCACGATCACGGCGGCCAGGTCGACAGCGCTCACGCAGCCAAGATACCGGCAAGCCAGTGGGCCGAGAGCGGGCCCGCCTTAGAGGCCGAGCGAGTAGGCGATGCCGTCCCGCGGCACCGGGTTGTGTTGCCCGCTCTTGTTCGCTGCGCTCACCGGCTGCTCGGGCCACGGCCTCGCCGGGTGCCTCGCCATGATCCTGATGGATTGCCGCCTACCCGCTCGGCCTCCTCGCTATCCGCCGCAGTGTCGCGGTCCTGATGGGCCGGCTGGAGGCGCCCCGGGCCGGCGCTTGGCCAGGTCGGCCTCAGAACCGTGGTCGGAGGGCTCGTAGTACACGTTGCCGGCGACCTCGGCCGGGCGGTGCTGCTGGGTGACCCAGCCGTCGGGATCGTCGTGGGGGTAGCGGTACCCGTCTCCGTGGCCGAGGGATTTCGCCCCCTGGTAGTGGGCGTCGCGCAGGTGCATGGGCACCTCGCCCGTCCCCGCGGTCCGGGCGTCGGCCGCGGCCCGGCCCAGGGCCACCGTCACCCGGTTGGACTTCGGCGCAGTGGCCAGCCGCACCACCGCGTGGGCCAGGTTGAGCTGGGCCTCGGGCAAGCCGACGTACTCCACCGCCCGGGCCGCGGCATCGGCCACCAGCAGCGCTCCGTCGTCGGCCAGACCGATGTCCTCGGATGCCAGGATCACCAGCCTGCGGGCGATGAAGCGGGGATCCTCACCGGCCTCCAGCATGCGGGCCAGCCAGTAGAGCCCCGCGTCGGCGTCGGATCCCCGAATGCTCTTGATGAAGGCGCTGATCACGTCGTAGTGGCCGTCGCGGCCGTACCGCACCGCCTTGGCGTCGGCGGCCGCCTCGGCGTCGGCCAGCGTCACCTGGACCGGTTCGGCCGGTCCGGGGCCGGGCTCGGCTCCAGTTCGGCGACCGGCCAGCGCCACCGCCACTTCTATGCCGGTCAGGGCGTGGCGTCCGTCGCCGCCGCTGCGGGCCGCGAGATGGTCTACGGCGTCATCGTCGGCGGTGGCCTGCTCGGCGGCCAGGCCGCGGCGCACCAGTTCGACCAGCGACGCATCGTCCAGCGGGTGCAGGCGGAACAGGGTCGAGCGCGACATCAGCGGCGGGTTCACCTCGAAGTGCGGGTTCTCGGTAGTTGCGCCGATCAGCACGATCAAGCCGTCCTCCACCGCGGGCAACAGGGCGTCCTGCTGGGCCTTGTTGAAGCGGTGGACCTCGTCGAGGAACAGGATCGTGCCGGTGCCGTGGACGCCGAGTCGGTCCCGGGCCCGGTCGATCACGCCTCTTACATCCTTGACCCCGGCGGTCACCGCGGAGAGTTCCTCGAACGCCTTGGCGGTGGTGAGGGCGACCACCCGGGCCAGTGTCGTCTTGCCCGTGCCCGGCGGGCCCCAAAGGATCACCGACGACAGCCGGTCGGCTTCGATCAACTCCCGCAGGGGCCGCCCCGATCCCACCAAGTGGTCCTGGCCGACGATCTCGTCGAGAGTGCGGGGCCGCAACCGGGCCGCCAGCGGCGCCCGCCCTCTCAAGCGCTCAGCCGCAGCCGCATCGAACAGGTCAGGTGCCACCCCTCGACCCTACGCGCCATGGATGACGGATGGCTCTCTCCAAGACTCCACCGACGGTGGTATATCCGATTCTGGATCTATTGGATATACTGATGAGGTGACCAAACGCCTTGTCGACATTGACGACGATCTCCTTGAGCAGGTTCGCGAGATGACCGGAGCGGCCACGATGAAGGAGGCTGTGAACGGCGCGCTGCAACATGTGGTCGACTTCGAACTCCGGCTGGAGCATGTGCGTCGCCTCATCACGCTTGAAGGAATGGACCTCGCCGACGAGCAGATCATGCGCGACGCATGGCGGTGAGCCCCAGCTACCTGGCCGACAAGAGCGCTCTGGCAAGGATGACGCATGCCGCGGTGGCCGAGCGGCTCGCTCCCCTCATCTTCGCTGGACAGGTCGCCACCTGTGCTGCTATCGACCTCGAGGTTCTGTACAGCGCCCGCTCGCTTCGCGACTACGAGCAAGTCCTGGCAGGGAGGCGCTCCCTCCCCACGCTGCCGATGACCGAGACGGTCGCATCCCGAGCTCTCGACGTGCAGCACTTGCTGGCCCGTCGCGGCCAGCACCGCGTGCCCGTGCCGGACCTGTTGATAGCGGCCACGGCCGAGGTCAACCACGTATCAGTCATCCACTACGACGCCGATTACGACAGGATCGCCGAAGTCAGCGGGCAGCACACCGAGTGGGTGGTCCCGCGCGGCTCCATCTGACCGCCGCCGATGCGGCGCCGAAATCGCGGACCCGTCCGACCCCGGATCAGTCCAGCGGCAGAGTGTCAGGCTGGAGGCAGGACTCGCAGGCCGAGCTCGCGCAGGTGAGTGTCGGCTATGGGGCTGGGGGCGCCGGTCAGGGGATCGGCGCCGGACTGCGTCTTGGGGAAGGCGATCACCTCGCGGATGTTCTCCTCCCCCACCAGCAGCGCGGCCAGGCGGTCCAAGCCGACCGCGAAGCCGGCGTGGGGCGGGGCGCCGTAGCGGAAGGCGTCGAGCAGGAATCCGAAGCGCTCCCGGGCTTCGTCGGGAGCTATGCCCAGCACCTCGAAGATCCGCTGCTGGACGTCACGGCGGTGGATCCTCACGCTGCCCGATCCGAGCTCCCAGCCGTTGAGCACGAGGTCGTAGGCCTGGCTGCGGACATCCAGCAGGGCCTCGCCCCGGGGCGGTCCGTCGCCGGCCATGAGCAGCGGCAGGTCATCGGCGTGGGGCATGGTGAACGGGTGGTGCGACGGGATCGGATCCCCCTCAGCGCTGAGGGCCTCGAACAGCGGGAAGTCGAGCACCCACAGGTAGTTGAAGCTGCCGTCGTTGACCGGCGGGCGGCCCAGCTCGAGGCGCAGCAGCCCCAGCACGTGGCGCACCAACCGGCGCTCGTCGGCCACCAGGAACACCATGTCGCCGGGCCGGGCATCCAGCGCCTCGATCACGCCCGCGGCCTCATCCGACGACAGGAACTTGGCCACACCCCCGTCCAGGGCTGAGCCGATGCTGTCGGCAGCATGTACAACCCTCATCCAGGCCAGGCCCTTGGCCCCCCAGCTCTGGCAGGTGGCCACCAGCTCGTCGACACGGCTGCGAGGCAGCGAGTCCGCTCCGCCGGTGAGGCAGATGCCCTTGGTGCACGGCGCCTGGAAGACCCGGGCCTGGGTGCCGGCGAAGACCGGCGTGAGCTCGGCCAACTCCATGCCGAAGCGGGTGTCGGGCTTGTCGGAGCCGAAGCGCTCCATGGCGTCGTGCCACGTCATGCGACCGAACGTGCCGGGGTCGTGCCCGGCGACCTCGACGGTGGCCTCGGCCACAGCCCGGGTCACGAAGCCGAGCACGTCGTCGCGACTCGCGAACGACGCCTCCACGTCGAGCTGGCAGAACTCGAACTGGCGGTCGGCCCGAAGGTCCTCGTCGCGCAGGCAGCGAGCTATCTGGTAGTAGCGGTCTACGCCGCCCACCATGGTGAGCTGCTTAAAGATCTGCGGGCTCTGGGGAAGGGCGTAGAAGGAGCCGGGCTCCTTGCGCGACGGAACCACGAAGTCACGGGCTCCCTCGGGGGTGGAGGCAATGAGCATCGGGGTCTCCACCTCGACGAAGCCCTGGGCGTCCATGGCCCGGCGGATGGCCCGGTTGACCGCGGCCCGGGCCCGCAGGTTGTGCTGCATGCGGGACTTGCGCAGATCGACGTAGCGATGCCGCAAGCGCAGGGTCTCGTCCACCTCGGTGCGCTCGTCGAGGGGGAACGGCGGCGGCTCGGCCCGCGAGAGCAGCTCCACGTCGCAGTCCTGAAGCTCGACCTCGCCGGTGGCCAGCGCCGGATTGGCGGTGCCCTCGGGCCGCCGCCGAACCGTGCCGGTGATCCGCACCACAAACTCCGAGCGGAGGTCGCGGGCGCCGTCGACAACGCACTGGAGCACCCCGCTGTGGTCCCTCAGGTCCACGAAGGCGAGATGCTCGCTGTGCTCGCGGCGGCGGTCCACCCAGCCGCACACCGTGACGGTGCGGCCCGCGTCGTCACGGCCGAGGCGGCCGCACAGATCGGTACGCATGGAGGTGGCGTCGATCCCGGTCACCGGTGCCGCCCTCCCGAGCATCCCGAATTGGCAGCACAGTGCACGCATAGCGAGCGAAACACTGCCAATCCCGCCGCAGCCATCCGCCCGCCTCCGAATTGGCAGCACGGTGCACGCATGGCGAGCGAAACACTGCCAATTCCGGTGGGGGGCCGGGTGATCACGGCACGCCCTTGGCCAGTAAGTCGGTCACAGCCGCCACGACGTGTGCGGATGCCACCCGTCGCTGACCGCCTCCCGGGCGCATGTCTCGCACCGTGACCACGCCGTCGGACTGCTCGTCTGTCCCGATGATCACCGCCACGACGGCCCCGGAGCGGTCCGCCCGCTTCATCTGGGCCTTCATCGACCGGCTGTCGAAGGCCCTGTCCACGCCCAGGCCGGCCTGGCGGAGCCGGTCACAAATCACGACCGCGCTCTGGCCTCCGGCGGTGTCAACCACGAACACCTGCACCGGCGCGGGATCTCCCCCGAAGACATCCTCGGCGTCGCAGGCCAGCAGTATGCGGTCGACGCCCAGAGCGAAGCCGATGCCCGGTGTCGGAGGCCCGCCCAGTTCCTCGACCAGCCCGTCGTAGCGCCCGCCGCCGCCCACCGCGTTCTGGGCGGTGTCGAGGGCGTCGGCCACGAACTCGAAGGTGGTTCGGGTGTAGTAGTCGAGACCGCGCACGAGTCGGGGAGAGATCTCGTAGGCCGCGTCGAGGCTGTCGAGCCCGACCCTCACCTCGGCGAAGTGCTCGGCCGAGGCGCCCGACAGGAAGTCGGCCATCACGGGAGCCTCCGCGATCACCGTTTGATCCTGCTCCCGCTTCGAGTCGAGGACACGCAACGGGTTGCGTTCAAGGGTGACACGGGACTGCTCCGAGAGCTCGTCACGCCGGCTGCGGAGATAGTCGGCCAGCGCAGCGTCATACACGGGGCGGCTCTCAGCGTCACCGAGGGAGTTGACCAGCAGGCGAACCCGCCTCATCCCGAGAGCCTCGTAGAAACGCACGCCCAGTCCGATCACCTCAACGTCGGCGTGAGGGTCGTCGGTGCCGAGCGTCTCCACCCCGACCTGGTCAAACTGGCGGTAGCGGCCGGCCTGGGGGCGCTCGTAGCGGAACTGCGGGCCGGAGTACCAGATCTTCCACGGCACTGTCGGCCGGTGCTCGGCGAACGCCCGGCACACGCTGGCGGTGAGCTCGGGGCGGAGGGCCAGGTGCCGGGGCGGTTCGCCCTTGTCGAAGAACTCGAACAATTCCTTGGTGACCACATCGTTGGCGGGGCCCAGACGCTGGAACACGCCGATCTCCTCGAACACCGGCGATTCCAGCCGACCGAAGCCGCTGCGCTCGGCAAGGTCGGCGAACACGCGCACCAGCCGGCGCCGCCGCGCCGACTCCGGCGGCAGGATGTCGCGGGTGCCCACAGGGGCGCGGAACAAGGGTCGAGCCACGACCCCGGAGGTTACCGTCGCCCTACCGCTCCAAATGGGAACGCGGGATGAACGCGGTTAGCCGGAGCGGCCGTTGCGGCCGGGGTGGACCCGGTAGGCCTCGAAGACTGCCTCCAGGGCCAGAACGCTGGACAGCACCGAGTCAAGCTGGGACAGGTCGGCCAGCTCGAACTCGAAGCTCATATGAGCGATGAAGTCGTCGCCGGTCTCGGCCTTGGCGCTGATGATGCTCAGCCGGTGCGCGGCCAGCACGTCGGTAACGTCGCGCAGCAGGCCGGGCCGGTCCAGCGCTTGCACCGAGATCGTCGTCGAGAACTTGCCGGCGAAGTCGGTGTCCCACTCGACCTCGATCAGCCGGTCGGTTTGGCCCTCCGCCAGCCCGATGGCGTTGACGCAGTCCGCCCGGTGCACCGACACGCCCCGTCCCCGGGTAACGAAGCCGATGATCTCGTCGGGCGGCACCGGAGCGCAGCACTGCGACAACCGGATGAGGATGTCGTCGAGGCCCTCGACATGCACGCCCACGTCGGAGTCGCTGCGGAGATGCCCGCCACGCCGCCTGACGGTGGTGGGCAGGCGGTCGCGATCGGCTTCGCCGCCGGCATCGTCGCCCTGCAGCGCCCGAGCGAAGCGGCCGGCCACCGAGGCCGCCGACTGGTGGCCCTCCCCGATGGCCAGGAACAGAAGATCGGTGGAGCTGTAGTTCAGCTGCTCGGCGATGGTGTCCAGCAGCTTGTCCTTGAGCAGGCGCTGGGCGGGGAGGCCCTCGCGCCTCAGGGCCTGGATCAGGTCGTCGCGGCCATTCTCGATGGCGTCGGCCCGGCGCTCGCGGGAGTACCACTGCTTGATCTTGTTGGCCGCCCGGCGGCTGGCCACGAACTTCAGCCAGTCCCGGCTGGGTCCCGCGCCCTCGGTTCGGGTGGTGAAGATCTCCACCACGTCGCCCGACAGCAGGCGGCTGTCGAGAGCGACCAGACGGCCGTTCACCTTGGCGCCCACGCACGCATGCCCGACGTCGGTGTGAATCGTGTAGGCGAAGTCCACCGGGGTGGCCCCCACCGGCAGCTCGATCACCTTGCCCTTGGGCGTGAACACGTACACCTCGTCGGTGTCGAGCTCGGTCTTGAGGTTGGACATGAACTCGGCGGGGTCCGACGTCTCCTGCTGCCAGTCGACGATGCGCGACAGCCAGGCCATTTCCTCCGACGGCGAGGCGTCCTTGTACTCCCAGTGGGCCGCCACGCCGTGCTCGGCCCGGTCGTGCATCGCCCGGGTGCGGATCTGCACCTCCAGGGCCTTGCCCGCCGGTCCCACCACCGTCGTGTGCAGCGACTGGTAGAGGTTGAACTTGGGCATGGCGATGTAGTCCTTGAACCGGCCCTGCACCGGCCGCCAGGTGGCATGGATGGAGCCGAGCGCCGCGTAGCAGTCCCGAACGGAGTCCACCAGCACGCGTATGCCGACCAGGTCGAAGATGTCCTCGAAGGAGCGGCCCTTGACCACCATCTTCTCGTAGATCGACCACAGGTGCTTGGGCCGGCCTGTCACCTCGGCCTTGATGCCCAGCTCGCCCAGGCGCGACTCCACGTCGCCGAGCACTTGCTCGAGATAGATGTCCCGCTCGGGTGCTCGCAGTTGGACCATCTGATCGATCTCGGCGTAGCGGCGGGGCTCCAGCGCGGCGAAGGCCAGGTCCTCCAACTGCTGCTTGATGTCCTGCATTCCCAGGCGGTGGGCCAGCGGCGCGTACACATCGAGGGTCTCACGCGCGATGTAGTCCTGCTTGAACGCGGGCAGGACCGCGAGGGTGCGCAGGTTGTGCAGCCGGTCGGCCAGTTTGATGATCAACACCCGCAGGTCGCGAGCGATGGCGACGATCATCTTGCGCACCGACGCGGCCTGCTGCTCCTCGCGGGTGTCGTAGTGGACCCGGTCCAGCTTCGTGACTCCGTCCACGATGCGGGTGACCTCGGGACCGAAGTCGGCCTCAATGGTGGCCAGAGCCACGTCGGTGTCCTCCACTGCGTCGTGCAGCAGCGACGCGGCGATGGTCACGTCGTCCAGCCCGAGCCGGGCCACGATGGTGGCCACGGCCAGCGGGTGGCGGATGTAGGGCTCCCCCGACAGGCGCATCTGGCCCTCGTGGGCCTTGGCCGCGACGTCGAAGGCCTGCACGATCAGATCGGGCGACCGGTCGCGGTGGCGCTGGCGGTAACTCTCCAGCAGTGGGGCGATTTCGGCCGCCGCGGGCCGTCGGGCCCCACGCCTCCACGGCAGGACCCGGGTTACGGTGGCCACCTAGCAGCCCCGGTGACGGCGAACCAGGGCGATCACCGCTTCTTCTTCTTTCGGGGACGGGGAGGAATCGCGCCCGTCGCCGATCCCGCCGCGGCTCGGGGAGCCGTTCCGGACTTCCGGGCCGTGGTCGACCGCTTGGCCGCGGCCGCCTCGCCGAGCACCGCGTCGTCGGCCGCGACCGTGCGGGTGCCGCCGCCGGCTGCCCCCCCGCCGCGCAGACGGACCCGCTCGGCGATCTCGACGTAGGCCGGCTCCCGTTCCTTCATTCTCGCCACCACCGCGGCTGCTACGAACAACGAAGAGTAGGTGCCCACTACGATTCCCACCAGCAGAGCGACGGCGAACTCCTGAAGCGTCACCGCGCCCAGCACGAATGAACCGATCACCAGCATCGACGCCACCGGGATCATCGAGGTGATGGAAGTGTTGACCGACCGCATCAACACCTGGTTGAGCGACAGGTTCATCATCTCGGTGTAGGTGTAGCGACCGGTGGCCGACACCCGGCCCACCACCTCACGGACCTTGTCGTACACGACGATGGTGTCGTACAGCGAGTAGCCCATGATGGTCAGGAACGCGATGACCGTGGCCGGGGTGACCTCGAACTGGAACACGGAGTAGAAGCCCACCGACACCACGATGTCGTGGACGACCGCCACCAGGGCCCCCACCGCCATCTTCCACTCGAGCCTTATGGCGATGTAGACGGCGATGAGCGCGAAGAAGGTGATCAGCGCGTTGCGGGCCTTGCCGGTTATCTCCGAGCCCCACGACGGTCCGACAGTGGTCACGCTCACGTCGTCGGTGGTGACGCCGGCGAGGTCGGCCAGCGCGTTGCGCACGCTGTCAACTGCGGTGGGAGCCTCGATGTCGGCCCGGACCCTGATGGTGTCGCCGCCGAGCGTCTGGATCTTGGCGTCAGCCGCGCCCGTGCCCCGCAGAGCGTCCCGGGCCTCGGCCACCGACACCTGTGGCGCGGGCACCTCCCAGGAGGTGCCTCCCTCGAACTCGATCCCCAGATCGATGCCGCGGATCCCGAAGCTGGCCACGCTCACCACCACGGCCGCCAGCGAGCCGACAAGGGCGCGCCGCCACAGCCGCGGAAAGTCGATCTGCTGCTGCCCGCGGTACAGCGATCCCAGCACGCCCAACGACCAGCCGGTCACGACGCCGCTCCCGGCATGCCACCCACCGCCGTCACGACACGGCTCCCCGCACGGCACCCATCGCGGTCACGACCCCGCTCCCGGCCGTTGAGCGCCGGACCGCGCCAGCGACGCGGGTATCCCGAACCGGCCCGGGTGGGCGTACAAGCCCGAGCCGCGGGACATGAGGCCGATCAGCGGACCCATGAAGAAGTACGTGGCCACCAGGTCGAGGATCGTGGCCAGCCCGAGGTACAGGGCGAAGCCCCGGACCTGACCCACGGTCAGGAAGTACAGCACCGCGGCGGCGATCAACGACGCGAAGTCCGCCTTGACGATGGTGGAGAAGGCCACCGGGAACGCCCGGTCCACCGCGGAGCGCAGCGTCCGGCCCGAACGGACGTCCTCCTTGAGGTGCTCGAAGTACACCACGTTGGAGTCCACCGACACACCGATGGCGACGATCAGGCCGGTCACACCGGCCAGGGTCAGCGCCAGTCCCTGGGACTCGCCCAGCCAGGCGATGATGGTCCACAGCATGGCACCCGACAGGCCCAGGCTGGCGATGGCCACCAGTCCGAGCAGGCGGTAGTAGGTCAGCAGGTACGCCGACACGAGTCCGAGGCCGATGAGCCCGGCGAGGACGCCGGCGGACAGCGCGTCGGTTCCCAGCGACGCCGACACGATCTGGCTCTGCTGGGCTTCCAGCTCCATCGGCAGGGCGCCGTAGTCGAGCACGAGAGCGACATCGCGGGCCTCCTGCTCGGTGAAGCCCCCGGAGATCGTGATGCTGGAACGCTCGAACGGCTCGAAGACGGCGCTGTCGGCCTGGACGGTGGGGGCGCTCACAACCTCGTTGTCCAGCTCGATGGCCACCTGCCCCGTGGGGCACGAAACGGCACGGACGTGGCACCTGCGACTCACGTCGTTGAACAGGTCGATGCCCCCGGACCCCGGCTTGAACGTGGGCGCAACGTGCCAGCCGATGAACGAGTGGAACTGGGCGACGGCACCCTCGAGACCGTCCCCCGCCACCGCGGTGGGCCCGAGCCGGTAGCGGAGCACGATGTTGCGGTCGTCGTCGTACTGGGGCAGCACCACCTCGGCGCCGGCCGCAACGTCGCCTTCGGTGAGGGCGAACAGCTCCAGCATCGTCTCGTCGGCGTCGGCACTCGTTAGAGCATCCTCGGACACCACGCTGAGCACGGGGCGGAACCGCAGCTCGGCCGTCTGTCCCACCAGGTCCAGGGCCCGCTGCTGCTCATCGACGCCGGGCAGCTGGACGAGGATGTTGTTGCCCTGCGTGGAGATCTCGGGCTCGGCCACGCCCAGGCCGTCGACCCGGTTCCGGATGATCTCCACCGCGACGTCCAGCTCTTCGGGCTCTGCGATTCGGGTCGGCTCCAGCACCACGCTGGCACCGCCCTGCAGGTCGAGGCCGAGCAGGGGCTCGTTGCCGGCGACCAGCGTGTAGGCCACGCCCGCGACGGCGACCGCGACGATGCCAATGACATAGGCGATCTTGCGACGCAACAACCCTCCCGCGGTCCGAGGCGAAGGCCCCCTGGGAGCGTTGGGAACCTAGCCCCCGTCCTCCGAGTCCTCGTCGGCGCCGTCTGATTCGTCGGCGTCGGCACTCGCTGCCTCGGACACCCGGCCGGCCACGGAATCCCGGGACATCTTCAACTCGACGTCGGGGGCCACCTCCAGCCACACCACGGCATCCTCCACTTCGGCCACGACTCCGTGTATGCCGGCGTTGGTCACCACCTCGTCGCCCACCTCAAGGGAGCGAACCAACTCCCGGCGAGCCTTCTCCCGCTTCTGCTGGGGGCGCAGCAGCAGGTAGTAGAGCGCGCCGAACATGAGGATGATGATGAGGAACTGTTCCATGCCCTGAGCCTATTGCGGCAGTGTGCGGAGGTGACACCCGTCGCAGTGAGGCGCCTTCGTTCTCGCTCCTGTTCGCTGCGCTCACGGGCCGCTCAGGCCACGGCCTCACAAGCTCGGCCTCTGGGCTTCCCGCTCCTGTTCGCCTCACAAGCTCGGCCTCTGGGCTTCCCGCTCCTGTTCGCTGCGCTCACGGGCCGCTCAGGCCACGGCCACACAAGCTCGGCCTCTGGGCTTCCCGCACCAGTTCGCAGCGCTCACGGGCCGCTCAGGCCACGGCCTCACAAGCTCGGCCACTGGGCTTAACGCACCTGATCGCTCCGCTCACCCGCCGCTCAGGCCACGGCCTCACACGCACGGCCACTGGGCTACCCGCACCTGTTCGCTGCGCTCACCGGCCGCTCAGGCCACGGCCTCACAAGCTCGGCCTCAGGGCTTCCCGGACCTGTTCGCTGCGCTCACGGGCGCGTACTCGATCCATGAATCGCAGCACCCAGGCCAGGTTGTGCAGCGTGATGAGCCGGGCCGCGGTGGGCTCGTGCGTGGCCAGCAGGTGGCGCAAGTAGCCCCGCGACCAACGGCCGGCCGGGCTGTCCGGGAACGACGGATCGAGCGGCTCGTCGCTGCTCGCATGGCGGGCCGCGGCCAGGTTGTAGCGCCCTGTGTCGGACAGGACCGTGCCGTGGCGACCGAGCCGGGCCGGCAGCACGCAATCGAACATGTCCACACCCCGGGCCACCGCCTCCGCTATGCCCGCAGGGTCGCCCAGCCCCATGAAGTAGCGGGGCCGGTCGGCGGGCAGGGGGACCATGCACGCATCGAGCGCATCCAGCATTGCCGGTCGATCCTCGCCCACCGACAGCCCGCCCACCGCGTAGCCGTCGAACCCGGCCTCCAAGGTGCGTTGGGCCGACTCCAGCCGGAGGCTCGCGTCCGCGCCACCCTGCACGATGCCGAACTGGCACTGGCGCTGCGGTGCGTCCGGGTGGGCCAGGAACGCATCGCGGCCCCGGCGGGCCCAGAGGGCGGTGCGGCGCACCGCTTCGGCAAGGACCGGGCGTTCGGCCACCGCGGAGGGGCACACGTCGAGCACCATGGTCATGTCGGCGCCGATCAGAGCTTGCAGGTGCACGGCTTCCTCCGGAGTCAGCCGGCACGCCGAGCCGTCGTAGACCGACTTGAAGCTGGCTCCGTCGTCATCCACCTCGGGGTCCAGCGAATAGATCTGGTAGCCGCCGGAGTCGGTCAGGATGTGTCCGTGCCACTGGGCGAAACCGTGGATCCCGCCGAGCCGAGACACAGTCTCGGCGCCGGGCCTAAGCATCAGGTGGTAGGTGTTGGCCAGCACTACCTCCACGCCGAGGACCTCCAGATCGCTCGAGTCGAGGTGCGGAACCGCCCCGCGGGTGCCGACCGGCATGAAGCAGGGAGTCGAGAACGTTCCACGCGGCGTGGTCACAGTGCCGGCGCGGGCCGCGCCGTCGGTTGCCTCGACGGTGAAGACGGCCGCGGTCACATCGGCTCCCCGACTGCCCTGTCGGCGAAATCGGCGACGAAATGGGTCCTCCACACCCAATATCGACACCAATTTGGGCGCTGCCCCCGCATCACGACGCTCCGCCGGAGGCGCTGACCGTCTCGGAGCGGGTCACGAACATGGCGTCGCCGAAGGACAGGAACCGGTAGCCGTGCTCGAGCGCGGCGGCGTAGAGCGTGCGCCAGCGAGGCCCGATGAAGGCGTCGAGCAGGCACAGGAGCGTGGAGCGGGGCAAGTGGAAGTTAGTCATCAGCCCGTCGACGACGCGCCATGCATACGGCCTGCGGATGAACAGGCTGGTGCGCCCGGACGCCTCGCCGGTGGCGGCCCAGGCTTCCAGGCACCGCACCACTGTGGTGCCCACCGCCACCACCCGCTCGGCCCGGTCCAGGGCCTGCTGCACGTCGGCGGGCACGTTGTACTGTTCGGTGTGCATGTCGTGGTCGTCGAGACGCTCCGCGGTGACGGGCCGGAAGGTGTCGAGACCCACGGCCAACTCGACCGCCACTACCTCGGCGCCCGCATCTCGCACCCGGCCCAGGAGTTCCCCGGTGAAGTGCAGGCCCGCGGTCGGGGCCGCGGCTGAGAGAGGGCGCCGGCCGTACACCGTCTGGTAGCGCTCGGGATCGGCGATACCGGCCGTGATATACGGCGGCAATGGCACGGCACCCATCTCGTCAAGCACTTTCAGCAGCGGCTGCCCGCCGGTGCGAACCCGGACCACGCGCCGCCCCTCTCCGAGATCGTCGCGGATCTCCACGCTTGCCTCGGCGCCGGCAGCGTCCGGTGCCACCACTTCTCCGGGTCGCAGGCGCCGAGACGGCCTCACCAGCGCCTCCCAGTCGCCGTCGTCGCGCTCGTGCAGCAGTAGCACCTCCACCGCTCCTCCGGTCGCCCGTCGCATCCGCAGGCGGGCGGGCAGCACGCGGGTGTCGTTCACGACGACCACATCGCCGGGTCCCAACAACTCCGGCAGGTCGCTGACCCGGCGGTGTGCGATGGCACCGGCCTCATCCACCAGCAGCCGGGCCTCGTCACGTTGGGGCAACGGCGTCTGGGCTATGGCTTCGAGCGGCAAGTCGTAGTCCAGATCGGCCGGAATGGTCGGCGAGGAGGGCACTGTCCGGCCGGGAGGTTCAGGCGAACAGGCCCGGCTGGGTGTCCGGGTCTGACTGAGGTGCCTCCAGACCGAGGTGAACCCATGCCGCAGACGTCGCCACCCTGCCCCGCGGCGTGCGCATGAGCAGGCCCTGCTGTATCAGGTAGGGCTCGTAGACGTCCTCGACCGTCTCGGTCGGCTCGCTGACCGCGATGGCCAGGGTGGACAACCCGACAGGACCGCCACCGAAGTTGCGGCACAAGGCTTCCAGCACGGCCCGCGTGGCCCGGTCCAGTCCCAACTCATCGACCCCGAAGAAGTCCAGGCCGTCGGCCGCCACCGCCGAGTCGATGCGACCGTCCCGGTGTACCTCCGAGAAGTCCCGCACTTGCCGCAGCAGCCGGTTGGCGATGCGAGGGGTGCCCCGGGCCCGATTGGCGATCTCAGCCGCGCCGCCGGTATCGATGGTCACGTCGAGTATCCCTGCGGTGCGCTCCACGATCGATACGAGGTCGTCTGCGGTATAGAAGTCGAGTCGGGCCACCAGCCCGAAGCGGTCTCGCAGCGGTCCGGTGATGAGGCCGGTGCGGGTGGTGGCACCGACCAGGGTGAACGGCGCCAGGTCCAGGGGGATGGAGCGGGCCGCGGGGCCCTTGCCGAGCACGATGTCGATGCGGAAGTCCTCCATGGCCGGATACAGCACCTCTTCGACGGGTCGGGGTAGGCGGTGAATCTCGTCGATGAACAGCACGTCGCCGGGCTCGATCTTGGTGAGCATGGCCGCCAGGTCCCCAGCCCGCTCCACCGCTGGGCCGGATGTGGTCTGGAGGTGGGCATCGAGTTCGTTGGCCACGATGTGGGCCAGGGTGGTCTTGCCCAGTCCCGGTGGCCCGGCGAACAGCAGATGGTCGACTGGTTCGCGGCGCTTGCGAGCCGCGCCGAGAAGCACGTCGAGATGGCCCTTCAACTCGCTCTGGCCGACGAACTCCGGAAGGCTGCGCGGTCTGAGAGCAGCTTCGCCGAGACGGTCGGCGGGCAGTGGATCCGGCGACAGCAACTCTGCCGCATCCGTCTCCGGGCTGGCGGCAGCCACGGAACCGTCGCCCGAGAGTGGGGCCAGTATCTCGGAGCGGGTCATGCTCGGCGACGCTACGCTCTCCGCACGTCAGCGGCAGTTCGGTCGGGTGTCATCGCCCACGGTGAAGCGTTGTGTCTCCCGCTCCTGTTGGCTGCGCTCACGGGCCGCTCGTGCCACGGCCTCGCTGCAAGTCTCCCCGGACCTCGTCATCAATCGCCGCCGTTCCGCTCGGCCTCTCAGGCGGCGGCACCGGCTAGGCGCCGCAGCGCCTCGCGCAGCAGCAGACCGGCGTCATCGCCTGCAGGCAACTCGGCCAACACGCCCCTGATCTCCTCGGTGCCGTAACCCAGCTCGTCGAGCGCAGCCCGCACGTCGTTGCGGGCGTCGTCGTGCGCCGCGGGAACGGCTGCGAGGCCCTCCGTGCCGGGGGGCGCTTCGACCTCGGGCAGGTCGAGGCGCGACTTCAGCTCCACCAGCATCCGCACCGCGGTCTTGGGCCCCACCCCCGGTACCAGGCACAACATGTCCACATCGTCTTCGGCCACAGCCCGGCGAAGGGCGTCGGGGTGGTGCACGGCCAGGATCGACAGCGCCAGGCTGGGACCCACACCGCGAGAGCCGATCAGCGCCTCGAAGGTCCGTCGCTCGTCCAGCGTCGAGAACCCGTACAGCGTCTGCGCGTCCTCGCGCACGATGTGGCTGATGTGGACGAACACCTCTGAGCCCAGCAGGCCCGCGGCCGCGGCCGTCCGGGGCGTGGCCTGCACCCGGTAGCCGACCCCGGACACCTCGACCACCAGCTCGGCGTCCGGTGTCCGGGCCAGCAGCTCGCCCCGCAGAGACCCGATCATCGCAGAGACCCAATCATCGCAGGAGCCCGATCATCGCAGAGATTCCGATCATCGCAGGGATCCGATCATCGCAGAGATTCCGATCATCGGGCACCGCTTCCGACCTCGGCCCGCCGGCTCGCCGCCGCGGGCGGTCCCATGCGGGCAAGGTGGCAGAGGGCGACGGCCACCGCGTCGGCGGCATCGGACGGATGCAGCAGCTCTCCGAGCCCGAGCAGCACCCGGACCATTTCGGCGATCTCCTGCTTGTCGGCACCGCCCCAGCCCGCCACCGCCTCCTTCACCTCGTTCGGCGAGTACTCCACCACGTCGCAGCCGGCCGCGGCCGACTCGGCCAGCACAACACCGACGGCTTGCCCGACGGACATGGCCGTGGCCACATTGCGCTGGAACAGCACCCGCTCCACCGCGACCACGTCGGGCTTCAGTTCGGTGATCAGCGACCGAACGTCGGACTGCAGTTCGGCCAGTCGCAAGGCCCGGTCCATCTCCGCGGGCGTGGTCAGCACCCCGGCCGCCTCGGCGGTGGGCTTGCGCCCCTGCCGGACCGCACCGTAACCGCAGCGCGAGAGCCCCGGATCGATGCCCAATACGAACACATGCGCGACTCTATTGACCCTCCCGGTCAAGAGCGCGGATGGCCGCTAGAGGCCGAACTCGCGAGACCCCGGGCCC
>JAGWAO010000002.1:49017-51639 GCA_021296315.1 Acidimicrobiia bacterium
CCCCAGCGGCCCGTGAGCGCAGCGAAGATGAGCGGGGACCAAGGCCCCAGCGGCCCGTGAGCGCAGCGAAGATGAGCGGAGCTGCTAGGTGGCCAGCTCCTCCATGATGTCGTCGCCGATGTCGAAGTTGCTGTGCACGTCCTGAACGTCGTCGAGATCGTCGATGAGGTCCATCAGCTTCAGCACCGCTCTGGCGACGGAGGGCTCGGTCACAGCCACGTTGCTGGTGGGCAGCATGGTGAGATCGGCGCTCTCGAAGATGATCTCGGCTGCTGCCAGCGCGTCACGCACTGCGTTGAGGTCGCCCGGTTCGGTGGTGACCCGCCACATGTCAGCTTCGTCCTCCAGATCCTCGGCACCGGCGTCGAGCACGACCATCATCAGATCATCCTCGCTGGCTGCCGAGGACGGGACCAGCACCACGCCCTTGCGCTCGAACTGCCAGGCCACCGAGCCCGGCTCGGCCAGCGACCCGCCGTTGCGGGTGAGGGTGCTGCGCACATCGCTGCCGGTGCGATTCCGATTGTCGGTGAGGCACTCGATGTAGAGAGCCACCCCGCCCGGCGCGTACCCCTCGTAGGTGACCGACTCGTAGCTGACCCCCTCGAGCTCGCCGGTGCCCCGCTTGACGGCCCGCTCGATGGTGTCGAGCGGGACCGAGTTGTCGCGGGCCTTCTGGTACATGGTCCGCAGGGTGGGGTTGGCATCGAGGTCTCCGCCCCCCTGGCGGGCTGCCACCTCGACCTGCTTGATGAGCCTGGCGAACAGCTTGCCCCGCTTGGCGTCGGCCGCTCCCTTGCGGTGCTTGATCGTCGCCCACTTGCTGTGCCCGCTCACAGCCCGGAGGCTACTGGTCTCGGACTCCCGCTCCAGTTCGCTCCACTCACAGGCCGCTCAGACCCGGACTCCCGCTCCAATTCGCTCCACTCACAGGCCGCTCAGACCCGGACTCCCGCTCCAATTCGCTCCGCTCACAGGCCGCTCGGGCCCGGGGCCTCGCAGAACTCGGCCTCTGGGGTTACAAGTCGGCCAGGAAGCGGGCGTGGAGTCTCTCGTCGCCCGACAACTCGGGATGGAAGGCCGCGACCATGGCCCGGCCCGACCGGCACAGCACCGGGCGACTCCCGTGGCGGGCCAGCACCTCGACTGTGGGACCGACCCGCTCGACGGCCGGCGCGCGGATGAACACCGCGTGGAAGGGCGTCTCGAAGCCGTCGACACCGATGTCAGCCTCGAAGCTCTCGATCTGCGTGCCGTAGGCGTTGCGCCGCACGGTGATGTCCACCAGCCCCAGGGAATGCTGGTCGGCTCGCCCGTCGACCACCTCGACGGCCAGCAGGATCATCCCCGCGCAGGTTCCCAGCACCCCCATCCCAGCGTTCAGCCGCTCGGAGAGAGGCTCCAGCAACTCGGAGCGCTCCAGCAGCATCGACATGGTGGTCGACTCGCCACCGGGCATGACCAGCGCGTCGACCGAGGCCAGCTGCTCCGCCGTCCGGATCTCGTCGACACGAGCCCCGAGATTCTGGAGGATGGCGGCGTGAGCGGCGAACCCTCCCTGAAGGGCGAGCACGCCGACGCGCGGCTTCACCAACCCCGTTCAGCCATCTTGACGGCAAGGGTGGCGGTCTCGAGGCCGGCCATGGCCTCGCCCAGCCCGGAACTGATCTTGGCCAGGATCTCCGGATCGCGGTAGTGGGTGACCGCCTCCACAATGGCCGCAGCCATCTTGGGCGGGTCGGAACTCTTGAAAATGCCCGATCCCACGAAGGCCGCCTCAGCGCCGAGCTGCATCACCATCGAGGCATCTGCCGGCGTGGCGATACCGCCCGCGCAGAACAACGGCACCGGCAGCCACCCCGTGTTGGCGATCTCCTGCACCAGCGGCAGCGGGGCCCGCAGTTGCTTGGCCCACTCGAACAGCTCGGCCTCGTCTCCTGCGGCCGCGATGCGGCGCATGTCGCCCACAATCGAACGGAGGTGCCGGACGGCCTCGACGATGTTGCCCGTTCCGGCCTCGCCCTTGGACCGGATCATGCAGGCGCCCTCGCTGATGCGCCGCAGCGCCTCACCCAGGTTGGTGGCACCGCATACGAACGGCACCGTGAACGCCCACTTGTCGATGTGGTGGACCTCGTCGGCGGGCGTGAGAACTTCGGACTCGTCCACGTAGTCCACTCCGAGGGCCTGCAGGATCTGAGCCTCTGAAAAATGACCGATCCGGGCCTTGGCCATCACCGGGATGCTCACGGCGGCCTGGACCTTCAAGATCATCTCGGGATCGGACATCCGCGACACACCCCCGTGGGCCCGGATGTCGGAAGGCACCCGCTCGAGCGCCATGACCGAGACCGCTCCCGCGTCCTCCGCTATCCGAGCGTGCTCCGGCGTGACGACGTCCATGATCACGCCGCCCTTGAGCATCTCGGCCAGGCCCCGCTTCACGAGCGTGGTGCCGGTGGCTGGTGAGCCTTGGGCCGCTGCGGCTACGTCGGAACTGGGAGTGGCGGACATGACCCCAATCCTAACTTCTCCGCTCGTGTTCGCTGCGCTCACGGGCCGCTCGGACCCGGGCTCCCGCTCGTGCTCGCTGCGCTCACGGGCCGCTCGGACCCGGGCTCC
>JAGWAO010000002.1:51672-69470 GCA_021296315.1 Acidimicrobiia bacterium
CCCGCTCGTGCTCGCTGCGCTCACGGGCCGCTCGGACCCGGGCTCCCGCTCGTGCTCGCTGCGCTCACGGGCCGCTCGGGCCCGGGCTCCCGCTCGTGCTCGCTGCGCTCACGGGCCGCTCGGGCCCCGGGGGCCTCGCAAGCTCGGCCTCTAGGACCGGCCGGCGGCGCTAACTTCCGCGTCGGCGGCAGCCCGGGCATCGGCCAGCAGCCCGGTGACGTCCGATGGCGTCAACACCGTCACTTCAGCCAGCGGCCAGCGCCTGCTGGTGTTGCCCAGCAGCACCCAGGTGGAACCCGACGAGAGGCTCAGAGGGTTGCCGGCTGTGTCCGAGAATCGAAAGCCGACCCGGTCCTCGGTGCGCTCCCAAACAGCCTCGTGAACCGACCCGGCGGTGAGCACCAGAGCGTCACCCTGGCCGTAGGACTGGGCCTGCGGCGACCGGCGGTCGGCAGCGGACGTGCCGTAGGGCATCGACAACACGACCACGTTGGCCGGCGCGATCTCGCCCACGCCGGAAGCGGTCTCGGTTGTGTGCAGTGTGCCATCCTGAATGCGCACCCAACCCCCCAGGTGGTTGTCCCAGACATGGGAGACCTCACCGCCGTAGAGTGTCCTGTAGGCCACGGTGACGCCGGCTGCGTCAGGCAGGCCGGGCGGGTTCGGCGAGCCGTAATCGAACAGCGGCACCGGCGGCGTGTCGGGCAGGCCGCCGGGCAGCGAGTCAGGGTCTCCTCCACCCAGGTTCTCGTAGTGGAAGTACAGGTTGTGCGGCGAGGGTCGCGAGCGGTCGCGCCCGTATGGCGCGCCCATCCTCAGCGCACCGATGTCGATCAGTGTCCCGTCCCTCGCAGCTTGGCGCATCTCTCGCAGCACGGTGCTGTTGGCACCGGAGGTGGCCAGGTAGGGAGTGGCGAGATCGGTGAGGATATCGAAGTCGCTGGACCGGGCCGATCGCACCGGTCCGATGCGAGTCGGGATCTCGGAATGGAACACGGCAATGAACCTGGTGAATCCCGCTTCGACCAGCACCTCATAGACGATGTCGGCGGCCGCTAGACCGGCCTGGGGACGGTCCTTGGGGTCACCGTTTCCGATCTTCACGGCCAGGGGCCGTCGCTGCTCCAGGCTCGGGTCGGTGGTAATCGAGCCGGTGAGAGGAGCGAAAGGGCCCATCACGAACGGATCGAACTCAAGGTATGCCGCGGGTGGCTCACCGTCGGCAAACCAACCCTCAGGAACCACATCCTCAGGTGCTGCACCCTCGGCAGACCCATCCGCGACCGACCCATCCTCGAGGGCCGCACCCCCGGCAGACCCACCCTCAGCAGACCCATCCTCGGCAGACCCATCCTCGGCAGACGCATTCTCAGCAGACCCATCCTCAGCGGTACTCGGCATATCGCCGGCCGTTTCGCGGTCAACAGCCCCGTCGCCGGCCGACCCGTCACCCTCGACTCCTGCAGCACCGCCATCGCGAGCCTGATCGTCGGCTTCGACAGGCGCGGAGGCAATGCCGTCCGCTGACGGAGTCGAGCCGTCGCTCACCGTGGTGACCGTTGGGTCGGTCGATTGGGGCATTCCGCTGCACGCGGCAGCCAGCGTCGCTGCGGCCACCACGGCAGCAAGAGCGAGCACTAAGCGCGAGCGCGGATAGGTGGGAGCCCGTCGTGTCGCAGCGGTGTCACTCCCGCTCTTGTTCGCTTCGCTCACGGGCCGCTCGGGCCACGGCCTCGCTGCACACTTCACGAGTTCATTCACTGGTCGCGGCCCATACGCTCCGCCTCTGGTGGGAGAGAACCTCCGACCGGCGTGCTCGCGTCCGGCCGCGCGGCCATCAGATCTCGCTCAAGACGTCTATCCGCTGAAGCGTCGAGGATCGTTCCCGGACAGCTGAGGCATCTCGCTGGGGAGCGACCATCCAAAGGTGGGCAGCCGCCCGTGATGTGTTCAAGCCGGGCCCCTCGGCGGCCCCTCTCAGGGCCGACGCCAGGGCCGGAGGAAAGCTCGTGAGGCGAGCCGCTTGGACATCGATTTCGGAAACAGTGTCGAAGCCACTGACCCGAGCGGCGAGCCCGGCCGTGACCGGCGCGGCACCGGGAAGCCTGGAGACGCTGGCCAGCACCGTGGGGAAGGTGACCCCTCTCCTGATCGCGCAGAGTTGGCGCGCCACCACGGCTTCGATCTCCAGCCGGTTGAGGCTGGACAACGCGCCTGTGGTCACCACCAGATGGGCCGCCGGCCGCCTCAGCCCGAAGGAGGCCGCGTTGATGGCGGAGCTCTCAACTACATGGACGGAAGGCTGGTGAAACCCGTGAGTGGTGCACAGGCCCTCGACAAGATTCTCCAACCGGGGATGATCACCCTTGACAAGCGGCTCTGCCCGAAGAGTCCGCAGAACCGACCGGGGTGCTCTCGAGTGGAGCAGAGCCGCAACCACCAGGCCCGCGGCCACGGCCGGGGCGACAGCCACAACGGGTGAGCTGCCGCCGACAGCGAGCGCCGCCCACACGATGACGGACACGGCGAGTGCCGGCGGCGCGACGAGAGCTGCGGGAGCGTACTTCAAGGGCGTTCTACCGTGGATCGTAGGTTCAGGCTTGCGCCGACACGCCGAAACCTAGCGGGCGTAGGAGCGACTGGTGGAAACCGCGATCTGTTCGTAGCGCTCCAGGTACTGGTCGGCCAGGCCCGACATCGAGAAGGCCTCGGCTCGCCTGTGACCCTCGGCCACCAGACTCGATGATTCTGAGGCGTCGGACAGGACTCGTCGGAGGGCCGCGGCCAGCTTCTCGGAGTCACCCGGCGGGACCAGCAGGGCATCCTGGCCGGGCCGAGCCACGTTGCGGTAGCCGGGCAGATCGCTGGCCACGACCGCCGTGCCGGCAGCCATCGCCTCCAGCAGGACGATTCCAAAGGACTCGCCCCTCAATGAGGGGGCGCAAAGCACGTCGGCTCCCTTTAGTCGAGCGATCTTCTCGCTGTCGGTGACGGTCCCGAGCCACTCGATGCGGGGATCGGACGCCGAACGGGCTTGCAGCGCAGCCGTCTCCGAACCGGAACCCGCAATCTGCAGCCTCACATCCAGCGGGAGCATGCGGAGAGCGTCGAGCAGAACGCCGAGTCCCTTTCGGGGCTCGTGGCGACCGATGAACAGGATCGTCGGGCCAGGGACCCGTACCGGCTCGGCGACCCGGTACGGGGCCAACTCCACACCGTTGTACAGCAGGTCGTAGGTTCCGCCGAAGGCGTCGCGGGCCATGTCGCGGGCGTCGGGCGAGACCGCCACCCGGTGATCGAGGCGGCTGGCCAGGAAGCGGGTGGCTCGAGGAAAGAGGTCGTAGGCCAGAGAGCCTCCCGCGGCGTGGAAGGTGCCGATGAGGGGAGCAGGCCTCACCAGCAGCGCAGTCATGGTGGGGCCCGGTGCCAGCGGCTCGTGGAGGTGTATGACGTCGAAGGACTCGTCCCGCATGGCGCGGATGGCGCGCAACTGGCAGGAGGGGTCGGGGGCCACCGGGGCTATGGAGCCGTTGGCGATCGTCGGCAAGCTGTTGCCGAGCGGTGTGACGTTGGGATCCGGGGGCGGGCCGTCGCATGGTCCGAGCACCCGGCTCGGATGCCCTCTGCGGCTCAGCGCCCGGGCCAGGCCGAGCACCTGCATCTGCACACCGCCGGGCACGGTGAGGCTGTACGGGCAGATGATTCCGATCCGCACTACTGCCAAGGCTAGAGGCCGACTAGAGGTCGCGCAGCGGTTGGGGCGTGGGCTGTCCGAGCGCCTCGTAATCGCTGGGCCAATTGGGCGACATCAGATGCCACTGCTCGGGCGCAACCCTTATCAGATCTTCCAGCGCCGCGGCGTAGTCCTGGACGACTCGGTACGTATCGCTACGGATGCCTCCCAACCGTCGAGTGTCAACCGGAGGCCCGGCGATGGCATGGCGGGTCCTGCCCCGCCAGTACACCGCGGCGGGGATCAGGGGCGCGCCGGTCCGCAGCGCCAGCACCGCAGGACCGGCGGGCAGCCTGGTCCGCTCGCCGAAGAACTCCACGGCCACGCCGGTGCCGGAGACATCCCGGTCCGCGAGCAGGCACACCACGTCCCCCCGCTTGATAGCCGCAACGAGACGCCCGCCCGCGTCCGGTCCCACCGGAATGATGTCCATGCCCAAGCGCTGCCGGAATGAGGTGAACCACTCGAACAACTCGGGAGGCTCGAGCGGCTCCACCACCGCGGTGACCTTCATGTGCGGGACCAGGGCGAGCCACCAGGCGGCCCATTCCCATGTGCCGAGGTGTGGCATCACCAGGATCGGACCGACACCGGCGCGAACCGAACGCTCGATGGTGTCGACACCCTCGTAGCCGAAACCGGCGTCTATCGCGGCCGCGTCCAGCGCCGGAAGCTGAAAGCTCTCGAGGTAGTAGCGGGCGTACCAGTCGAAGGTGGCCATTACCCGGCGGGCCGCCTCGCGACGCCCCATCGGTCGGCCCAGCGCCCTCTCGAGGTTGCGCCGCACGAGCAGTCGCCGGTTGCGGCTTGCGGCCGCAACGGCTGCCGCACCAGCCAGCGCGGCAGCCCGGGCGACCGGCGCAGGCGCGCGGCGAGCGAAGAACTCGCCGGCCCTGTAGGCCGAGGCCGAGGGCATCTAGCCTCTTAGCCGGCGTCGGTGGGCGGGCGGTTGCGCATCCGCGCCCGCCAAGCGGGTTCAGCGACGCGGCCTCGGGTCCGCGTTGTGCGGGCACGGCGGGACCGGCGACGGGAGCGGGGGCGAACCGGCTGGCTCTCCGACGCCTGCCTCCACACCTTCACGAAGCGCTGCACCGCGGTCACCGCGGTGAGCACGATCATCACCCACAGAGTCCACACCAGGAACTCGCTGAAGAGCAGGCCGAATGCGAGCACGATGAAGCGCTCGGCCCGCTCCATGATGCCGCCCTTGGCTTCATATCCCAGAGACTCGGCCTTGGCCCGCTGGTACGACACCAGCATGGCCAGGCTCATCACCGCCACCGGCAGCATCATGATGTGCCCGGGCTCGGTGTCGGCCAGGTACCAGGCAATGCCGCCGAACAGCAGGGTGTCGGTGAGACGGTCCGACACCGAGTCGAAGAAGGCGCCCCGCTGCGACGACGTGCCCGAGGCCTTGGCCACGGCACCGTCGAGGGCGTCGGGAATCCCGGCCAGTATCAGTAGCAGGAAGCCCACTCGCAGGTGGCCGGTTGCGATGGCGACGGCCGCGCCGGTGGCCATGACGATGCCGGTGATGGTGACCATGTCGGCGGTCACTCCGGTGCGGCGAAGAGAGACGCCGATCGGCGTGAGGCCTCGGTCCACCGCCTCGCGCCAGTTTCCGTCGAACATTCACCTGCTCCCGGCTCGGCTGCGGATGAACGCTACCAGCTTGCCGCCGGGCGGCCGCGGCCCGGCAGTCACGCGTCCAAGCCGGTCCAGTCCTCGGGGTTGTCCTCTACGAAGCACCCCATGATCTCACCGTCCACGCCATCCACCAGGACGAGGCCGCGGCGGTCGGGGGGCGCCTGGTTCGAGTACAGCAGGATGCGCCACGTCGGACGGCTTCTCAAGCCCCGCCACGCAAGCTGCGCCGAGGCGTGCCCCACCGGGAAGCCCACCTCCCTCGTGGCCGCCACCAGAGCGTCGTTCTCGTCGACGGCGAGATCCCATCCCGCCTTTATGCAGTACAGGCCGAAACCGATGAGGGCGACGCCTCCCACCGCGAAGCCGCCGTTCACGAGCACCGCGTCGCTGCCGGCCACCAGCACGATCACGATGGAGGCCGCGCCGATCAGCAGGTACAGCCCACCGGCGATACGTCGCCTGTTGTTGTTCGGGAACAGGTAGGGCCCCACGTATCCGGCCGCATCGAGGTCGGCGGGGAGCTCGTCGCGAACCTCGGCGTCGTTCGCCCCGGCAGCCGCGGTGTCGTCGCTGCGATCCGGGTCGCCTCCGACCGTTGCCTCGCTCACGACCGGCAGGATAGGTCGGCCGGCCGACTTCAGGCCGGGGGCCAGGCCAGGCCGCCGTCGATCTTGATGACAGCGCCGGTGGTGTAGCTGGAGGCCGGCGAGGCCAGGTACAGCGGTTTACGAGCACGTCGATCGGTCCGAGCCGGTCCGTCACCTCCTCCACGAACGGCTCGCACTGCTCCCAGCAGCCGACATGCAGCCCGAGGCCGATCACGTCCGAACCGGTTGCCGCCGATATCTCGGCCGCAGCCGCCTCACACACGCCTTGCTTGGCGGCTCGCCATGGCCACCCGAGCCCCGCGGTGCGCGAACTCTTCGGCCATCTGCCGTCCCAGCCCGCGGCTGCCGCCGGTGATGGCGACGACCTTGCCGGACAGGTCGAACATTGGATCGGTGCCTGCGGTCATGAGTGCCTCCGAACGATGTGGGGTAGAGGTCGTCAGATGGGCAGGTTTCCGGTGGCGCGGCGGGTGGTGCCCTCGTCGGTGTAGGCGGCGATGGTGCGCTGAGCGATGCGCATCTGGTGTACCTCGTCGGCGCCGTCGGCGAAGCGGGCCCAGCGGGCGTGCTGGTACATGTGGGCCAGGGGCGTGTCGGTGGAGTAGCCGAGCGCGCCGTGGACCTGGATCGAGCGGTCGATGACCCGGTTGAGCATGTTGGCCACGAAGTGCTTGGCCATCGACACCTCGGACTTGAACTCGTCCCCCGTGTCGATCTTGTGGGCCGCGTGCAGAACCATCAGCTTGGACTGGTACAGCTCCATGGCGGAGTCGGCGATCATCCACTGGATGCCCTGCTTCTCGGCCAGCAGCGAGCCGTGGGAGAAGCGGTTGAGAGAGCGGTCCACCATCATGTCCAGCGCGGTCTCGGCCTGGGCGATCCAGCGCATGCAGTGGGCCAGGCGGGCCGGGCCGAGCCGGTACTGGCCGAGCAGGTGGCCCTGGCCCCGCCCGCCGAGCATCTGGTCGTCGTGGACCCGCAAGTCCTCGATGAGGATCTCGCTGTGGCCGGTGCTGCCGTGCATGGTCTCGATCTGGCGCACCTCGGTCCAACCCTCATGGGGCAGGTCGATGATGAAGGCGCTGTTGGCGGCCTGCGGGATGTCGGGGTCGTCCTCGGTGCGGCACACCAGGATGGCGAAGTCGGCCCGGTGAGCGTTGGAGATGAACCACTTGTGGCCGTTGATCACCCACTCGTCGCCGTCGGTGTAGGCCCGGGTCTGGATCAGGGTCGGGTCCGAGCCCGCAACCTCCGGCTCGGTCATGGCGAAGCACGACCACACCTTGCCCTCGCACAGCGGTCGCAGGTACTTCTCGGCCTGCTCGGGTGTGGCCCAGTGCAGCAGGGTGTGCATGTTGCCCTCGTCGGGGGCCTGGCAGTTCAGCACCCACGGCCCGTAGTACGACTTGGCCGCCTCGGCCTGCACCATGGCCAGCGCAACATGCCCCAACCCCATACCGCCCCACTCGGCCGGCATGTGCGGCAGCCAGATCCCGGCGGCGCGGGCCTGCTTGCGCAGGCTGATCAGCAGGCCCACCCGGTCCTGCCCGGTGAGGGGCTCGCGGCCGTCGCGGCCCTCGATCCGGTCCTCCGCGGGCTTCACCACGCCGTCGATGAACGACCGGACCCGGGACCTGATCCCATCCAGTTCGGGTGTGAGCGTGAAGTCGATGGTCATGGCTGCTCCTCGGTCCTTCTCGCTCACAGTCTGCCGGGACTGCTCGGCTCCAATACGCTGACCTGATTCCACGACGACAGGAGACAGCGTGACCGAAGCTCCCATGAGCCGTCCCGGCGAGGTGGCCGGATGGCCGAAGCTGGTAGTGACCTATCGAACCGACCGGGCCGGTGTCGAGCAGCTGGTCCCGCCCGGCCTCGTTCCGGGAGAGCCGGTAGTGACGGTGGGCGTGTACTGCGTGCCCATCCTGGGCGAGCCGGAGTTCGGCATCAGCATCAAGGTGCCCGCCTCCTGGCAGGGCAACGAGGGCCTCTACAACCTCGGCATGGGTATCGATCAGGAGGCGGCCGTCTCCATCAGCCACGAGACCAACGGCCAGCCCAAGTTCCTCTGCGACATCGCCTTCTACCGGCTCGGCGACCATGTCGCAGCCCGGGCCACCCACCAGGGATACACCTTCGTCGAGTTCAGCGGCGACGTGACCGGTCCGGCCGATCTGCGCCCCGGAGACGTCACCGACCACGAGTGGTGGGTCAAGTACTCCCGGGCCATCGGTGGAGCCGACGGCCAGTACGACTTCCCGCCCCACATCGTGGACGTGGCCACCACCTTCGAGCAGCGCCACGTCGAGAACATCGACGGCGAACTCAAGCTCCTGGACAGCCCGTGGGATCCCGTGGCTCGCTACCTCCCGATCCGGGAGCAGTTGTCGGCGCAGCTCGTGACCCATCAGGCCAAGGCCCGCAACATCACCAACGCCGGCCCTCTCGATCCCGACACGTTCTGGCCCCACGCCGACACCATCGGTGCTTCCCGCTGGCCGGGAACCCGGGGCGGCCCCCGCGCTGACTGAGAGACGCGTCAGGCCGGGGCGGGCTCGCGCTGGTTGAGGGGGTTCATGCCGGGGCAGCCCCGAGCCTCCTCGGGGACATCGGCGTAGTCGATCCCCGCGGCTACCTCGTCCTTGGTGAGGCAGTGCTGCTCCGCCAATGGCCGCAGCGCTTCAAGGTCGAACTTGTAGAGCTTGGCCGCGTTGGTCGTGAGCAGCGTGGTGGCATCGTCGACAGGCATACCGCCGAACGTGAGCCTCAGGTGATGGCGGGTGAAGGGATGCGACCCTTCGGTGTGGGGATAGTCCGAGCCCCACATGATGCGATCGATCCCGATCTCGGCGGGCAGGTGGGCCTCGCTAGGACGCAGGAAGCTGGCGCCGATGTAGCACTGTCGCTGCCAGTACTCGCTGGGCTTCATCGACATGGCCGACACCGCGGGCCCACCGAAGATCGCCTCCGATCCGTAGGCCGAGTACTTCATCCGGTGGTAGAAGGAATCGAGGTCCTTGAGCACCTCCGGGATCCAGGCGGTACCGGTCTCGGTGTTGACGAAATGCAGGTTCGGGTGGCGCTCGAACACGCCTGAGAACATCAGGTGCCACAGCGCCCGCTGCGACCACCAGCGCACCTCGATGAGGAATACCGCCAGCGAGGCCGGGAAGTGATTGCCGAACGAAGGCGTGGCGCCGCCCGCATGGTGGTTGACGGGCATGTCGTTGGCCTCGGCCGCGGCCCAGATCGGCTCGTAGGCCGCTGAGTAGAGCGGCTCGAACGGCGAGTCGGGTGGCGCGCCCGGCAGCAGGATGCCGCCCCGCAGGCCGTTCTCCGCGGCCCATTCGATCTCGGCCACCGAGCCCTCGACATCGCCCAGGAAGATCTGGGCGATGCCCGCGCAGCGCTCCGGCGCCTGGTTGACCATGTCGAGCATCCAGCGGTTGTGGGCCCGCAGGCCGGCCCAGCGGTGCTCGAAGTTGTCGGTGTACTGGGGGGCCTCCAGCGCGGTCGATGCGGGCGGTGCGAACGGCGGGAGGGTGTTGGGGAACATGACCTCGGCCACCACGCCGTCGGCGATCTGCTCCCGCAGCCGCCGATCCATCGACCAGTTGCGGTCGCCGTCGGCCACGGGGTCGCCGTCGACACCGACATTGCGAGGGCTCTTGCGGCCCTTGAACGCGGCGGCTGAGGCCTCCAGTCCCCGCTCGACCCCGTCAGCCCATTCGTCGAAGGCCCGGTGGTACCTGGACTCCAGGTACGGCCGATAGTCGCGCAGCTCTGCCCCGCAGTGGGTGTCGGCCGAGATGACGATGTGATACTCCCCCATCGAGCCCTCCCGAGTGCTGGCAGCCTCCACGGTCAGCGTATGCCCTGTCGGTTCTCATCGCGATTTCGCGCCCATACGACCAGCAAGCGCGATGAAACGCCCGTCAGCCGCCGAGGTTGTGGCCGGGAGGCATCTCGGCCCGGCCGATGGCCTCGGCCCGGGAGTGCAGCAGCTCGACGGTGTCGTCGAGGTCGCGGGCGATGATGTAGCGGCGCTCCGCCACCCCGTCGAGCACGAACTCGCCGAGCTCGTCCAGGTCGGCGACGGCGGGCTCGGTGCCCCGCATCTCCGCGATCATCTGCTTGAGCTGCTCGAAGGAGAGGCTCTTGCGCCCGGTGCCTTCGCCCACCCGCTGCAGATGCTCAGGCCGGTTGCGCTGGGCGTTGAACAGCCCCGTGTTCATCAGGCCGCCCGAGGGGTAGAACACCGATGCCCGCAAGTTGGTGCCCTCGCTGATCAGGTTGTGGTTGAGGGCCTCGGTGAAGCAGCTGGCCGCGGCCTTGGACGACGCGTACACCGAGGCGGTGGGCACGGGGGCGAACCCGCCGTCGCCCGAGGACGTGACGATCACATGGCCCGGCTCGCCCGACGCGATCATGCGGGGCACGAAGGCCCAGGTGCAGATGGCCACGCCGAACACGTTCACCCCGAAGCACCAGCGCCAATCGTTGGGCTCCTGCTGCCAGGGCTTCCCGCCACCGCCGGAGGTGACCCCGGCGTTGCAGAACAGCAGGTTGCAGGTCCCGTGAGCCTCGAACACATGGTCGGCCAGCGCAGTGACCGACGCCTCGTCGCTGACGTCGGTGCGCACACCCTCGACCGGACCGACAGGCGACAGCTCCTGTACCGCCTGCTCCAGGACCGGCTCCTCGATGTCGGCTATGACTGCCGTTGCGCCCCGGCGAATCAGCGCCTTGGCGATTCCCTTGCCGATGCCGCTGGCCCCGCCGGTCACCACTGCCGTCATGCCGGCGATATGGAGATGGTCGGCGGCGAGCGCTTCGTGGTTGGCGGACGGGCCGTTGGGCATGGGCCGGAGGGTAGCCCGCCTCTCCCGCGGTCAGGAGTCGCTGAAGGAGAGCCCGACCAGTCTCTCGCTCAGTTCCCACAGCTGGCCGGCGGTGGCGGCGTCGTCGATCCACGGCTCGTGCCCCCGATCCCCGGGGCCGGGAGCGGTCGGTCCGCAGTCGGCGAGGTACTGGCCGTTGTGGGCGCCCAGATCGGGCGCGGTGGCCGCCCAGACCTGGGTGGCCGCGCCGGCCTCGACGCTCTTGAAGCGCAAGCCGGCACCGGAGCCGCCGCCTTGCCCCGAGGCGCTCGCCCTCGCCCGGGCCATCAACTCGTCAATGAGCTCGGGCGTCAGGTGCCGGCCGAGTTGGGTGACGATCGCGCCGGGGTGGACCGAGAACGACAGCAGCCCCCCGCCACAACGGCGTGCGAGCTCGGCCGCGAAGTGCGCGTTGGCGCTCTTGGACCGCCCGTAGGCGATCCAACCGTCGTAGGGGGTCGCCTCGAAGTTGGGGTCGGCGAGGTCGACGTCGGCGATGCGATGCCCGCCCGAGGAGAGGGTCACGACCCTCGGGCTCTCCGACCTGCGCAGCAGCGGCATCAGCCGAAGCGTCAGCGCGAAATGGCCGAGGTGGTTCGTGCCGAACTGGGTCTCGAACCCGTCGGCGGTACGGCCCTCACCACAGCACATGACGCCAGCGTTGTTGATGAGGACGTCCACGCGGTCGAGGGAGCCGGCGGCCCGCTCGGCGAACCGGGCCACGCTGGACAGATCGGCGAGGTCCAGTTCGTGGATGGACAGATCGGCATCCGGGACAGAGGCCCGGATGCGCTCGACGGCCTCTGCGTTCTTGACCGGGTCGCGGGCGGCCATGGCGACGTGCGCGCCCCGGGCCGACAGCCCCCGGGCCGACTCCTCCCCCAGCCCGCTCGACGAGCCGGTGACGACGAACACCCTCGAGGACAGATCGCTGCCGCCAAGCACCTCATCGACGGTCGACTCCCGGTCGGACTCGCTCACACCCGCCATCATTCCCTCAGGCCGGGGCGACTTCAACCGGGATGCCGTTGACAGCCGCGTTGCCCGAGGGGACGTCCACGAAGTCGGGCGGGGCCAGCAGGTTGTTGTTGACCCCGGCGTGCTCGCGGGCCACGGACTGGCGGGTCCCGGGCTTGTCGTGGCCCCAGCCGTGGGGCAGCGACACCACCCCGGGCATCATCTCGTCGCTGACCTCCACCGGCACCTCGATGGTTCCGTTCGACGACGAGACGACGGCGACGGCCCCGTCGGTGACGCCCCGAGGTGCCGCGTCTTCGGGATGGATGAGCAGTGTGCAGCGGTCCTTGCCACTCACCAGCACCTTCACGTTGTGCATCCACGAGTTGTTGGAGCGCAGGTGTCGGCGGCTGGTAAGCACCAGCGGCTCGACGGGCCGGTCCAGGCGCTCGGTTAGGCGGCCGATGTCGGCGGTGATGTGGGCGGGAGCCAGGTCGACCTTTCCGTCCGGGTGCAGCACGATCTCGCCGATTCGGGGCACCATCGGGCCCAAGTCGATGCCGTCGGGGTGCTCCTTGAGCTTCTCCAGTGTCAGACCGTCGGGGTTCTCGCCGTAGCGGTCGCCCCACGGTCCGGTTCGGATCGACAGGTCGTACAGGCGATCCGGGCCCGGTTCGGATGTGGCGGCCAGCGCCGCCTCCGGGTCGGCGCCCGAGAGTGCGGCGAGGTTCGAGAAGTAGCCGTCGTCGATAGCGGCCACGTCGGTGTGCTCCGGCGCCATCCCCGCGCAGGTGGCGCCCAGGCGGAGCAGGATCTCCCACTCGTGGGGCCGGTCGTCGGCGGGCGGGAACAGCGGCGGCGACCACTTGGCGGCAGAACGGGTGGCCCATCCCCACAGCAGCTCGTCGCAGTGTGGCTGCTCCAGCGCGGACAGCCCTGGCAGGATCACGTCGGCGTGGCGCGATGTTTCGTTGAGGGCGTTGTCGAGTGAGATCATGGCGTCGAGCTGGGGCAGGGCCGCGTCGAGCCGGCCGGCGTCGGGCGCCGATATCACCGGGTTGCCGCAGATGGCCACCAGGGCCTTGATCTGGCCGGGCCCGGGGGTGTCGATCTCCTCGGCCAGGCACGACAGCGGGAACTGACCCAGAGCCTCCGGCGCGCCGCGCACACGGCTGTGCCTGCGGCCGAAGCCCCGGGGCGAGCCCCAGTCCTGCTGTGCGGCCGGCACGGCCACCGGGTTGGCCCACATCAGGCCGCCCTCGGAGTCGAGGTTCCCAGTCAGCGCGCAGATGACGTCGGGCAGCCACGACGCCAGGGTGCCGAACTCCTGGTTGCAGGTGCCGATGCGGGCGTACCAGGCGGCTCGATCGGCGGCCGCGAACTCGCGGGCCAGCGTGCGGACCGCTTCCGGTGTGGTTCCGCACACACCCGCCACCCGCTCAGGCGAGAGCTCGGCGGCGATGCAGCGAACCTCGTCCACCCCCTTGAGGCGGTCGCCCAGGTGCCCGAGACGCACGAGGCCCTCGTCGAACAATACGTTGACCACGGCGAGCTGTAGCAGGGCGTCGGTGCCCGGCCTCACCGGCAGCCACTGGTCGGCGTGCTTGACCGTTCCGGTGCGACGCGGGTCGATCACCACCACCTTGCCGCGTTCGCGGACCCGGTCGAGCGCTGCGGGCACGTCGGCGTGGGCCAGCAGGCTGCCCTGGCTTGCGTGGGGGTTGGCCCCCTGCACCACCATGAAGTCGGTCCGCTCGATGTCGGGGGCCGGGATGCGCCAGGCCTGCCCGTACATGAGCTGGCAGACCACGTTCTTGGGCCACTGGTCGACCGTGCCCGCCGAGTAGATGACCGGCAGGCCGGCCAGACCCATGAACAACCCGACGTAGCGGCTGATCGAATAGTTGTGAGCCGCAGGGTTGCCCACATAGGCGGTGATTGCATCGATGCCATACTCGGAACGGACCTTGCCGATGAGCTCTGCGCACCGCTCGAAGGCATCGTCCCAGCCCGCCTCAACGAAGTTACCCGAGGAGTTGCGTACCAGCGGCGCCCGCAGCCGGTCCGGGTCGGCGTGCAGATGGCCGAGGGTGGTGCCCTTGGGACATATGTACCCCTTGGACCACACGTCGTTGCGGTTGGGCCGGATCAGCTTCACCTCACCGTCGGCGTGGTGCACCTCCAGCCCGCACATGGCCTCGCACAGAGGGCAAGTCCGGATGTGGATACTGCGATCTGTCACGGCTGCGCCCTTCGTTTCGACTTCAATAGGGCCGCGATCCTAGGAGCCCGAGGCGAGCGAATGCCCTCATCAGCCCGAATTGGCAGCAGCATGAACGCATACCGTGCACAACGCTGCCAATTCTCAACGACGCGATCCTGCGCTTCGGAACTGGCAGCAGAATGCACGCATACCGTGCACAACGCTGCCAATTCTCGGTGATCAGACTTCGAGCATCAGGGTGACCGGGCCGTCGTTGGTCAGCTCCACCGCCATGTTCGCTCCGAAGGAGCCGGTGGCCACGGTGGCGCCCAGACGCCGCAGCTCCTCTACCAGCACTTCGATCAGGCGGTTTGCCTCGTCGGGTGCGGC
Organism: Acidimicrobiia bacterium; assembly: GCA_021296315.1. Lineage (GTDB taxonomy): Bacteria > Actinomycetota > Acidimicrobiia > Acidimicrobiales > Aldehydirespiratoraceae > Aldehydirespirator. The sequence continues at coordinate 66,091 of JAGWAO010000002.1, forward strand.
CGCCGCGATGAACGACGGCCGGCGGCCCTTGCGGGTGTCGCCGTAGAGGGTGAACTGGCTGACCACCAGCACTTGGCCGCTGGTGTCGGCCACCGACCGGTTCATGTGGCCGTCGCCGTCGGCAAAGATGCGGAGGTGCCACAGCTTGGCCGCCAGCTTCGCGGCTGAAGCGTCGTCGTCGTCGTGGGTCACCCCGACCAGGCAGCACAGCCCCGGACCGATCTCGCCCACCACCCGGCCGTCTACCCGTACCCTGGCTTCGACAGCCCGCTGCACCAGCGCTTTCATGGGGCCAGCCTACGAATCGCACCGCCCGGACCCAGGGTTGCGCGTCGCGAACGGCTGGCCGCGACGGTGCCGTAGAACACGCCGGCCAGCACCACCACCGCGCCGACCACCGTGCTGGCACCGGGCAACTCCGAAAGGAACAATGCGGCCCACACCGTCCCGGCCACCGTCTCGGTCGGCGCGAACAGCGAGACCTCCGACACGGGGGCGAAGCGGAGGGCGTTCGAGTTGGCCAGCCGGCCCAAGGGGTTGAAACACAGGCCCATGGCCCCGATGGCCAGGTAGGCCCGTGCGTCGAGCGAGAACGGCGACGCCGCGAAGCTGGTGACCGCCACGACGATGGCCGCGCTGGCCCACAACGCGGCCCGGCGGCTCAGATCCGGGAAGCGCCGCCAAACGGTCATGTTCCCGGCGAAGCACATGACCGCCACCAGCGCCAGGAAGTCGCCCCTCAGCGTCGGCTCTCCCACGGAGTTCGACACGATCATCCCGATGCCCACCATGGTCAGGGCGATGGCCACGGCCACACGCCGCGTGATGGGCTCGCCCAGGAACAACCGGGCGCACAGCGACGCCATCAGAGGGGCCGCGGCCACGATGGCCACCACGTTGGCCACCCGGGTCTCGGTGATGGCGGTGATGAAGGCGAGCTGGCTCACCGATGCGAGCCCCCCGACACCCATGACGAGCACCGGATGGGTCCGGAACGACTCCAGCGCAGGGCGCCGGTCGAACCAGCGGCCGAAGGTCGAGTGCACCACCAGCGCGCAACACGACACCAGGAATGCCACGTCCAACGCTCCGGCCTCGGACACCCGCACCCACAGCGAATCGGTGGAGACGCACAGCATTCCCACACCCGCCAGCAGCCACCCCAACCGCCGCCGGTCGTCCGAGCCGTCCGCAGTCACCGGACCACGCTAACGGCCTCCCGACTCGCGGCTGCGGCGGTGCCGGGCGCGTCAGCCAACGGCGAGGAAGGCTTGCGGATCGGAGCTAAAGGTCCGCAGGCAGCCGGGGGCGCAGAACCAGTAGTCGGCGCCCTCGTGCACTGTGTGGTACTTGGCGTCGTCGACCAGCACCGTCATGCCGCATACCGGGTCTATGGCCTCGATTCTGAGCGGAGCCGGGCCGGAACCCATAGCCACTAGCTCGCCCCTTGCCCGGCGAGCCACGAGGTCGGCCATGACCGCCACCGCGATCTCCGCATTGGCCACCGCGCCGAGGTCCAGGCCGGCGGGTGCGTGGACACGGTCCAGTTCGGCCGCAGCCACACCCCGGCTGTGCAAGTGGTCGATCACGGTCGCGGCTCTCCGGTCGGAGGCCACCAAGCCCACATAGCCCGCGCCAAGGGCCAGCGCGGCTTCGAGGGCTAGGTCGTCGTAGTGACCCTGGGTGGCCACCACCACCGCGGTGGCGCCGTCGATGCAGAGGCCCGACAGGTCGAGCTTGGTGCGCACCAACTCGGGACGGGTGTGCTCGTCGGGGTTGCCGCCGTCGTCGACGATCGTCGACCCCCAGCCGAGCGAGATGGCCATCTCCGCCAGCGCGTCCACCGCCGGGGACCGGCCCACCACGATCACTTGGGGCTCGGGCCGGTGCGGCTCCAGGTACACCTCCAGGGCTCCCTCGGACTCACAGGCCATGGCTATGGAGCGCACCCCCTCCTGCGACCGCCCATCGAGGTCGTCGGGCTGGCCCAGGAACAGCAGCGCGGGCTCGCCGGTCTCCAGGCACTCCCGGGCGTGACGGACCACCGACGGCTCCGCGCAGGCGCCGCCCAGCCACCCCCGGACCGTTCCGTCGGCCAGAACGACCGCCTTGGAGCCCTGCAGCCCCGACGACGGCCCCCGCCGCCACACCACCGTGGCCAGCACATAAGGGACTCGCTGGGTGGTGAGTTCCACCGCCTCGGCCAGCACCGAAACGTCCATAGCACCGCGGCTCCCTCAAGTCGCCGTCGTCGTCGGTTCCCGAGTCTAGGACTGGCCTCGGTCGCCCGAGCCGGGACCGGCTCAGCCGCCGGCTGAGTCGATGGCCTCCCATACCCGGTCGGGCAGCACCGGCATGTCGATGTTGCGCACCCCGAGGTGGGCCAGCGCGTCGACGACCGCGTTGACGAAGGCCGCGGGCGATCCGACGGTGGCCGACTCGCCGACGCCCTTGGCCCCGATCGGGTGGTGCGGCGACGGGGTGACCGTCTCCAGCAACTCGAACCGGGGTGTCTCCCAGGCGGTGGGGACCAGGTAGTCCATGAAGTTCGACCCGATGCAGTTGCCGTCGTCGTCGAAGGTGATCCACTGCATCGACGACATGGCGAACCCCTCGGTCAGCCCACCGTGGATCTGGCCCTCCACGATCATCGGGTTGATGCGCACCCCGCAGTCATCGAGAGCCACCATGCGGCGCACCTTCCACACCCCGGTGTCGGCATCGACATCCACCACCACCACGTAGGACCCGTAGGGGAACGTGAGGTTGGGCGGGTTGTAGTAGGTGACGTCCTCGAGGCCGTACTCCATGCCCTCGGGCAGGTTGGTGTAGGCCGCGAAGGCCGCGTCCTGGATGGACACCGCCTGGTCGGGCGAGCCCGCCACGTGGAACTTGTCGGCGGAGCGCTCGATGTCCTCGGGCGCGGCCTCGAGCAGGTGGGCGGCAATGTGGCGGGCCTTGTCGGCGATCTTGCGGGCCACCATCGCGGTGGCCGCCCCGCCCACCGGGGTGGACCGTGACGCGTAGGTGCCCAGGCCGTAAGGCGTGTCGTCGGTGTCGCCGTGGATCACCTTGATGTCGGTGGCGGGGATGCCGGTCTCCTCGGCCACGATCTGGGCGAAGGTCGTCTCGGATGGCCTTGCCGGTGGGATGCACCCGCAGCTCGGCCGAGTCGATCATCTTCAGCCCGGCGATGTCGTAGGTGTGGGCCGGTCCGGCCCCCACCGCCTCGGTGAAGTGGGCGATACCGATCCCGACCAGACGTCCCTCCTCGCGGGCCGCGGCCTGCTCGGCCCGCAGTTCCTCGTAACCGGCCGCGTCCAGCGCCTTGCGCAGCGCGGTCGGGTAGTCGCCGGAGTCGTACACGAACCCGGTGGCCG